>JAIBCG010000017.1 GCA_019694295.1 Saprospiraceae bacterium | reverse complement strand
GAGTGACGGATTTGTCACTATACTCTATGGGAAGATTAACCATAATGGTGAATTTCTTTTATTTGATAACTTAGTCAAAGTTAGTCAATTATAGTTATAATTGAAAGCCTATTGCATAATTCAGGTTAAAAACCATAGTTCACTATGCTTATGGATTTTTTTGTACGGATCATTTTCGTTCGAATTATTAATGTGTTATCCGGAGTTAAAAAACCGTTGATTATTCTGAAACGGGTGGTGAACTTGTGTTTGAATCAAAATTCGTCTTATTTTTTACCAAAAAAAACAAAATTATCTTTGTTCTCATCGTGAATATTGGTACATTTGCAGCGATTTTGAAAAACTGGACTTAAAAATACATCAAGATACGCACATGCGACGGATTCTCTTAATTTTTTCCTTGATAATTACGGCCTCTTTTGGACTGATGGCACAGCATGAAGGCCAGGAACATGTCAATGAGTCACCAACGGCAACGGCAGCCGGCCATGCAGATGCTGAAACTGGACATGATGCCCATGCTGAGGGTGAGTTTAAGCCTGGTGAGTTTGCGGTACACCACATAGCTGATGCGAATGTATTTCAACTTGTAGGTGAAACATACCTGCCACTACCCTGCATACTGTATGCTCCGGACAAAGGCTGGACGATTATGTCATCTGGTGCGTTTGTACCAAAACACCATGGCAATGGCGAAAACGCTGTAGATGGATACATTCTGTCGGGAGGAAATGTAAGGAGAGTGGCTGATGCTTCTTTCCCTACAGGTACGGTGGCCATCCAGGGCATCAAAGTGAAGGAAGAGGATGTAAATGGTAAGAAAAAGGAAGTACACTACGCATTATATAACGGACAGGAATACAAGACAGATGCGAGATCGGCTTTTGATGGCGGTATTGTAGGTGGTGGTATTACGTCATTTTATGATTACAGCATAACCAAGAATGTGTTTACCATGATTCTTGTATTCGTTCTGTTGCTGATATTGTTTATCAGTGTGCGTAACGCCTATACAAGACGTGAGGGTATGGCACCGAAAGGCTTGCAGAGTTTTATGGAGCCGTTCATCACTTTCGTACGCGATGATGTTGCAAAGCCGAACATCGGGCATAGCTATGAAAAGTACATGCCGTTTTTGCTATCGTTGTTTTTCTTTATTCTTGGGCTTAACCTCATTGGTCAGATTCCGTTCTTTCCGGGTAGTGCCAACGTAACGGGGAGCATATCGGTAACGCTGGTGTTGGCTGTGCTTACATTTTTGATGACAAACCTAAACGGCAACAAGCACTATTGGGGGCACGTACTTTGGATGCCAGGCGTACCGGCTATTCTGAAAATACTGATACTTACGCCACTCGAAATACTGAGTTTGTTCCTCAAGCCATTCACGTTGTTGTTGCGACTTTTTGCCAATATAACGGCCGGCCACATCGTGATACTGAGTTTTGTGGGTTTGATATTTGTATTTGGCAAATCGGGAGCAAGTATTGGTGGTACGGCACTTGGTGCCGCAATATCAGTACCCCTGACATTGTTTATGAGTACAATCGAGTTGCTGGTGGCATTCCTTCAGGCATATATATTTGTAATGCTTACAGCATCTTATATAGGTGCAGCGGTAGAAGAACATCATTAATTAACTATATAAATTTTAAAAACATGTACGCAGCAATTGGTGCAGGACTAGCAGTAATCGGAGCAGGATTAGGAATCGGAAGCGTTGGTGGCAAAGCTATGGACGCTATCGCAAGACAGCCTGAAGCAGTAGGTGACATCAGATCAAACATGATCCTGATGGCAGCACTTGTAGAAGGTGCAGCTCTTATCTGTATGGTATTGGCTTTCTTCGTAGGAGGATAATACCCGGTTACAACAAAAAGAAGATAGCCGGGAAGATCAACGGTTGGTTGCTTTCCGGCTTATTTTAAACCAAAAAAGACTTAAAATATTTATAAAATGAATATGATACTCTTAGCAGATTTCTCAGTTATCAGACCGGAGCCGGGTATGTTGGTGTGGACGACACTTATATTCCTTCTATTTTGGTTCATTTTAGGAAAGCTTGCGTTCAAACCAATAGGTGCGGCTCTTAAATCGAGAGAAAATTCGATCCAGGATGCTCTTGATGAGGCGAAAAAAGCCCGTGAAGAAATGGAGCAGCTGAAAGCGGAGAATGACAAGATACTGACAGAAGCTCGTGAAGAAAGAAGCAAAATGCTAAAGGAAGCAAAAGAAACGAAAGATGCCATCATAGCTGAAGCGAGAACTAAGGCAAAGGAAGATGCCCAGAAAATAGTATCTTCGGCAATGAACGAAATCGAAAACCAGAAAAAAGCTGCGCTTACTGAAGTGAAAAACATGGCCGGAATGATGGCTATAGAAATCGCCGAAAAGGTAATCAAGAAAGAACTTAAAGGTAATACTGAACAGGAAGCTTATGTCAATACACTGGTTAAAGATATCAAGTTAAATTAAAACTTGTTTTTAAAAAAGCAAAACTATGTCTGTACAAAGAGTAGCTACCAGATATGCCAAATCACTCATTGACCTGGCCAGGGACAATAACAAGCTGGACAGGATTAAAGAAGATGTCATGGGATTCCTTGAAGTAGCGAAGAACCGCGACTTCAAGATGTGTCTGCAGAGCCCGATCATCAATACCGGAACGAAGACCAAAATATTCCGTGAGCTTTTCGATGGTAAGGTTGACCAAGTGACTATGGCTTTTTTTAATATTATTCTCAACAAGGGTCGCGAATCATATCTACCTGAGATAGCGAGCGAATTCATAGAGCAATATAAGGCTATCAATCATATATCGACCATCAGGCTGGTGACAGCTACTGAGGTAGATGCAAAGACGATTGATGCTATACGCCAGAAATTTGAAGCTGCCGGTAGTACCAGGTCAAATGTTGAGATCATACACACCGTTGACCCGGCACTTATTGGTGGGTTTTTGGTAGAATTTGACGATAAGCTGTACGATGCCAGTGTAAAATACCAGTTGGAGCAAGTAAAGAAACAGTTTACAGGAAATTTGCATATTCAGAATTAATAATAAACATTTAAATTTATACGATCATGGTTGATGTAAAACCGGATGAAATTTCAGCGATTCTAAAGCAGCAGCTTTCAGGCATGAGTACTGCTCAGCAATTGGAAGAGGTAGGTACCGTACTACAGGTAGGTGACGGTATTGCTCGTGTTTATGGCCTTAACAGTGTACAAGCCGGTGAGCTTGTCGAATTCGAAAATGGTGTTCAGGCTATTGTACTTAACCTCGAGGAAGACAACGTAGGTGTGGTACTTCTTGGTAGCTCAGATGGTATCAATGAAGGAAATACCGTGCGAAGAACGAGAAAGATTGCATCACTTCAAGTAGGTGAAGGTATGCTCGGTCGTGTGGTAAATCCTCTTGGCGAACCTATAGATGGTAAAGGCCCGATCGCCGGTAAAACTTATGAAATGCCACTTGAGCGCAAAGCACCCGGTGTTATTTTCAGACAACCGGTTACTGAGCCACTACAGACGGGTATCAAAGCAATAGATGCGATGATTCCGATAGGTAGAGGCCAGCGTGAGCTTATCATCGGTGACAGACAGACGGGTAAGTCGGCTATTGCCATAGATACCATCATTAACCAGAAAGAATTTTACGAAAAAGGAGAACCTGTATATTGTATATATGTAGCATCTGGTCAAAAGGCTTCTACCATTGCTCAGGTGGCACGTATTCTTGAAGAGAATGGTGCATTGCCTTACACAGTGATTGTATCCGCTTCTGCTGCTGACCCTGCTCCTCTTCAGTTCTATGCTCCGTTTGCAGGTGCATCTATTGGAGAGTTCTTCAGAGATACTGGTCGTCCGGCATTGATAGTATATGATGATCTTTCAAAACAGGCAGTTGCTTACCGTGAGGTGTCATTGCTACTAAGAAGACCACCAGGACGTGAAGCTTACCCGGGTGACGTGTTCTATCTACACTCACGCTTGCTTGAAAGGGCGGCTAAGGTTATCAATAATGACGAGATTGCAAGAAATATGAATGACCTGCCGGAATCATTGAAGGCTGCAGGCATTGTAAAGGGAGGTGGATCGCTTACTGCCTTACCTATCATCGAGACACAGGCAGGTGACGTATCGGCATATATACCTACTAATGTGATATCGATCACGGATGGTCAGATATTCCTTGAGTCAAACTTGTTTAACTCTGGTGTTCGACCAGCTATCAACGTTGGTATTTCGGTATCAAGAGTGGGCGGTAATGCTCAGATTAAGTCGATGAAGAAAGTATCGGGTACACTTAAGCTCGATCAGGCTCAGTACCGCGAGCTTGAGGCATTTGCCAAATTCGGTTCTGACCTCGATGCTGCTACCAAGGCAGTTCTTGATAAAGGAAAGAGAAACGTAGAGGTATTGAAGCAACCACAGTATTCTCCACTAACAGTAGAGAAGCAGGTAGCTATCATTTATCTTGGTACGAATGGACTTTTGAGAGATGTGCCGGTAGAGAATGTAAGAGAATTTGAAGACATGTTCCTGACTTCTCTTGAAAGACAACATCCTGAAGTGCTCGCAGCATTTAAAAAAGGAGATTTGCCTGCTGATGGTCTGAAGTTGGTAGCACAGTTGGCTCAGGATTTGAGTGCGCAATATAAATCAAGAGGATAATTCAATTAAAAGCATCGAAAGCTCATAAATTATGGGAGCAAACTTAAAGGAAGTAAGAGACAGGATCAAGTCGGTAATCTCTACACAACAGATTACCAAGGCGATGAAGATGGTGTCTGCTGCGAAGTTTAGAAAAGCACAGCAGGCTATTACCCAGATACGCCCTTATGCCGACAGACTTAACCGTATGATGAAAAACATCGCAGCCAACACTGATGGAGGTTCTACACTTGTATATAATCAGGAGCGGGATGTCAAAAAAGTGATGCTGGTGGTAGTCACTTCTTCAAGAGGACTTTGTGGTGCTTTCAATACCAACGTCGTTAAAGCCGCCGTTGCCAGTATCGAAGGGAAATATTCGCAAGTATATAAAGACGGTAATCTCTCTATTCTTTGTATCGGTAAGAAAGGATTTGACGGGTTGAAGAGGCGATATCCGAAGGCACATTTCAATACTGAGAGTGTCGATTTGTTTATGAACCTTGCGTTTGAGAATGTTGCAAGTGTATCTGGTAAGATAATGGGTTTGTTCGCCGGAAAAGAATACGACGAGGTAGCAGTTGCCTACAGTCGGTTTAAGAATGCAGCCATGCAGTTTGCAGAAGTAGAGCAGTTCTTGCCGATACCTAAGCAGGACGAAACCACACAGAAGAAGGTAAAGGCCGATTATATTTTCGAACCCGACCAGGACACATTACTCGAAACACTCATTCCTAATATACTTCAGCTACAGTTCCACAAGTACCTCCTCGATACGCATGCCAGTGAGCATGGTGCCAGGATGACTTCGATGGATAAAGCAACAGAAAACGCAGAAGAGCTGTTGAAAGCGTTAAAAATCAACTACAACAAGGCGAGACAGGAAAGTATTACGAAAGAATTATTAGAGATAGTAGCGGGAGCTGCTGCACTCGAAGGTTGATAAACGGATTCTATAAAAAAATAGCCTTGCAGTAATGTAAGGCTATTTTTTTATAAACTATCCGACACCCCGCTCACTCGGGAATGCGGAAACACTGCATAAACCTTCTGTCATGGGTGTACAGCAGCCCTGAGCAAATAAATTCACCAACAGCTTGATTTATTTATTTGTTTTAAAGTAAAATGAAGTGTTTCTAATAATTATAGGAAGAATTAATTTGATTTATCAATATTTTATTTTGAATTATATATCAGGCTGATGGGTCACAAACAATCCGACAAAGTAAGAGAAACGCTTGCCCGGGCAAAGAAGGAGCGCAAATCAACACAAAAGATTTTGAAGGCAATGCGTGGAATCCGTCCGGAAATTCTGGATCGAAATTTTATGGCTGCCCATGAAAAAGTATTTGCCGGGACGGATTGTCTGGAATGTGCCAATTGCTGCAAGACCTCCAGTCCGATAATAACCAATAAGGATATAGACCGAATGGCTGCTCACCTGCGTATGAAACCCGGCGATTTTGTAGTGAAATATCTGCGTATTGATGAAGATGAAGACTATGTTTTTCAACAGACACCTTGTGTGTTCCTGAATGACGATAATACTTGCAGCATATACGAACATCGCCCGAAGGCTTGCCATGAATATCCGCATACGGACAGAAAGAATATGCGTGAAATCCTCGAACTCACCTACAAAAATTCATTGGTGTGCCCGGCTGTATATGAAATCATCAGAGAAGTAGAATCTCTGATAGCCAGGAAATAAAAAAAGCCAGACCAGCTATGCCGACCTGACTCCTGCGTCCACGGGATTATCTATTGTTTGAAAATAAATAATAGATATGTCTATCTCCATTCAATAGAACGGACAAATATTCAAGTATAAAAAATAACACAAAGCCTTTGTGGCTTCAGTTGTTATTATAAATCGGCTGTAAAAAGGTAAATTTGGTTTTCTCGGTTATCTTAAGCTCTTGGGAGGAGCCTTTCATTGTAAAGACACTCAAAGGTATTTTATTATTTTTATTTTACCAAAAAAAAATAATAAAAATTTTAATTAAATAAAAAAAGCCTCACTCATAATAAGTAAGGCTTGGTTGGTCTACAAGGATTCGAACCTCAACTAACTGAACCAAAATCAGTTGTGCTACCGTTACACCATAGACCAATTTGCAAAAAGCGATGCAAAGATAAGTGATTTTTTTGAATGTGTAAAGAGGGAAACAAATTTTTTTACACAAATTTCTTTCTGAATTTCATTTTACTATTCTACCAATGTATAAATACTCTTTAGATTGCGGCCCTTGCCGTTATAATCAAGACCATAACCTACTACAAAATTGTTAGGAATCTCAAATCCGACATAATCTATCTGTACAGGGTATTCTATGGCATCAGGCTTGAGTAACAAGGTAGCAACAGTAATGGATGCAACACCGAGTGATTGGAGTTTTTCGGTTATCCACTTTATGGTCAGGCCTGAATCTATGATATCTTCAACAAGTAACACATGTCGGCCTTTGAGTGATTCGCTCAGCTTACCTTCTGATATTACTTTACCTGTAGAGCCGGTACCTTCATACGAACTTAATTTGATAAATTTTACCTCGTGTTCGCAGTTACAATGTCTTACCAGGTCGGCCATAAAAATAAAACAGCCATTGAGTATGCCCAGAAATACAGGTTCTTTACCAAGTAGTTTTTTGTCAATGTCAAGTGCCATTGCGGCTACTCTTTGCGCTATCTGCTCTGCAGGAATGAATTGGATAAAACTCAGATCATCTATCCGAACTGTTTCGCTTGCTGACATATTATAATCCGTATTTGTCGATGAGATAAATGATGGATGCCATGGTAGCCGAGCCTAAGGCAAGCTCTCTCCTGTTGACTTTATCAATGGTATCTGTCACAGCATGGTGTATATCGAAATATCGTTGAGAGTCGGGTCTGAGGCCCATAAGGAATGTACCAAATGGTTTCAGGTGGCCGACATCAGCACCCGATCCGCCTTTTGTAATCCTGATGTCATAGGGTTCGAAATAATCGTTCCAGGCGTGTACTTTCTTGAACCTTTCGATGAAGGTGCTTTCTTCGCCTTCACATGATATGCCTCTTGGTGTGAATCCGCCTGCGTCTGTTTCTATGGCGGCGTATTGTTTTTCGTTACTTTTCTTTGCTTCCTCTGCGTAGGCTTTAGCGCCACCTGAACCGCTTTCTTCATTCATAAATAATACACAACGTATGGTACGCTGAGGCTGATAGCCAGTTTTGAGTAATAACTGCAGTACCTCCATCGACTGGACACATCCGGCACCGTCATCGTGCGCACCCTGGCAGATGTCCCAAGAGTCAAGGTGGCCGCCTACTACTATCACTTCATCCGGGTATTTTGAGCCTTTTATCTCACCGATTACATTATAAGAGCCCTTGTCGGGCAATGTTCGGCAATTGGTCTTTACAGACACTCTAACGGGTCCTGATTGTAGCAAATCGGATAGCAAATCGGCATCTTTGGTGGCGATGGCAATGGCCGGGATGGTTTTGCTACTGTCTTTGAATACTGTTACGCCGGTATGAGGTACATCATCGATATTCGGTGTCATAGACCGGACGAGTGCAGCTACAGCTCCGTATTCGGCTGCCTTCGCAGGGCCGTACACACGCTGATCCACTGCAGAGCCATACCCGCGGAAGGTGTGAAGCATCGTCCTGTCAAATGGTCGGTTGAAGAATGCAATTTTACCTTCCAGTCCTTTGCGGCCAAGTTTTTCTGTCTCTTCGATGCTGTGTAGTTCTACCACCTCTGCCGTGATACCTTGTACCGGAGAAGCACCCGAAAAACCGAGTGCAAGTGCATTCAGTTCTCTGTTTGTTACCCGGCTTGAAGTCATGATTTTGACCTGTTCTTTATCGCCACGCTCCCATACCGGAACAATGCATGGCTGTAACCAGGTCTTGCTGAGGCCGAGCGTATCAAGTATGGCCTTGGTGTAACGTATGGCTTTCTCTGACTGGGCTGAGCCTGCCAGGCGGCCGGCACACTGCGAGGTAAGACCTGCAAGCCAGTCGTATGATAGGTCTTGCCCGAGAGCAGTGGTATATAAATTTTTAATAAAAAAGGCATCCTGATCTTCAGACCCTTCCTGACAAACTAACGTATAAGATTGCAGGCTGAAAAACAAAGTAAAAAAGAGGAGCATTTTTCTCATTTTATTAAAATTTGACACCAAGTTAAGCATTTTAAAAACCAAGCAAAGAATAAGAATAGATTTTCATGTAAATCAATGTTTATCTTTGCAACCATATTTCATTAAAAATAACAAATAAAAAGATATGTACCGTACGCATAATTGTGGAGAACTGAGAATTTCAGATGTGGGAAAAGAAATTATTCTGAGTGGCTGGGTTGCTACAAGCCGCGACCTTGGTGGGCTTACTTTCATAGACCTGAGAGACCGTTATGGGATAACACAGCTGACATTCAATATGGATGAAAATGCAGGACTGTGTCAAGAGGCAAGAAAACTCGGCCGCGAATATGTCATCAAAGTGAGTGGAACGGTACGCGAACGCAGCAGTAAAAATGCCAACAGGCCAACAGGTGACATCGAAATACACGTAAGCCGTCTTGAACTGCTCAATGCGTCAAAGGTACCTCCCTTTACCATCGAAGAAGAAACAGACGGTGGTGACGACCTGCGAATGCGATACCGCTACCTCGACCTTAGAAGGCCAAATGTGCAGCAAAACCTGTTTTTCAGATCAAAACTTGCCATAGAATGCCGAAAGTTTCTTGCGCAGCAGGATTTTGTAGAAGTAGAAACACCTGTCCTCATCAAAAGTACACCTGAAGGCGCACGCGACTTTGTGGTGCCAAGCAGGATGAACAAAGGACAGTTCTATGCATTGCCACAATCGCCACAGACATTCAAGCAACTACTTATGGTATCCGGATTTGACCGGTATTTTCAGATAGTGAAATGTTTCAGAGATGAAGACCTGCGAGCCGACCGTCAGCCGGAGTTTACTCAGATAGACTGCGAAATGTCTTTTGTTACACAGGAAGACATACTTAATACTTTCGAAGGCCTTACCAGACATATTTTTAAATCAACCCTTGATGTTGACCTGGGCGAATTCGAAAGAATGAAATACGATGATGCTATGCGTCTGTACGGAAGTGACAAGCCGGATCTGAGGTTCGGAATGCCATTTTGTGAATTGAATGATCTTGTAAAAGACAAGGGTTTCCAGATATTCGATGCGGCGGAGTTGATTATTGGTATTTGTGCAACAGGTGCAGCCGGCTACAGCCGCAAACAGATAGACGAACTGACAGAATGGGTCAAGAGGCCACAGATAGGAGCAAAAGGATTGGTATATATTAGGTGTGAAGAAGATGGCAGCTACAAATCATCTGTTGATAAGTTTTATTCGCAGGAAGATCTGGCAGAAGTAGCAGGCAGATGTTCGGCCAAAGCCGGTGATATGATACTGGTACTCTCCGGTGACATTGACAAGGTAAGAAAACAGCTTGGAGAACTTCGTCTGGAGATGGGTTCGAGACTTGGGTTGCGGAATGCAAAGACTTTCAAACCATTATGGGTTGTCGATTTTCCATTGCTCGAATGGGACGAAGATACCAGCCGATTTTATGCCATGCACCATCCGTTCACCTCACCGAAGAAAGAAGACATAACCAAAATGGAAAGCGGCGAACACGAAGCACTGAAAGCCTTGAGAGCAGATGCTTATGACCTTGTCATAAATGGTGTAGAGATAGGAGGAGGCTCAATAAGAATACATGATCGGGCCTTGCAGGCACTTAACTTTAAACTCCTTGGCTTTACACCTGAGAAGGCTGAAGAACAATTTGGTTTCTTGATGGGTGCATTCGAGTATGGAGCGCCGCCGCATGGTGGTATTGCCTTTGGATTCGACAGGCTTTGTGCTGTCATGAACGGCGTCAACAACATACGCGATTTCATTGCATTTCCTAAGAACAATCAGGGCAAAGACATGATGATAGATGCACCATCTGCTATTGATACAGATCAGTTGGTAGAGTTGAGCCTGCAAGTAAAAATACAAGAGTAAGGGGCATTGTATTTTTTGTAAGTGAAATAAAATGTAATACTCTGCTGTCAGGCTGTCAATTGTTATCCGGGTTTAAAGCAGATTATTTTTCCTGGCTTTATCAAGGAGCTCTATTCTGTTGTGAGCCTGTAGTTTCTGGTAGATGTTTTCTATATGTCGCTTGACTGTAAAAGGTGAGATGAACAGGATTTCGGCAATTCGCTTATTGGTTAGGCCTTTGGCAAGTTGTTCCAGTATTTCAGTTTCACGGTCTGACAGAATGATTTCAGGAGTGGTATCGTCACTTCGTACATTTCCGTTAATTTTCAGCAGTTGCAATGCTTTTACCGCTATTGATGGTGACATGACTGCTCCGCCATTGAGTGTATCCTGAATGGTTTCATATATTTTTTCGGCTTTGGTTTCTTTAAGAATATAACTGTCGGCTCCGGCTTGTATGGCATCAAAGATGTAATTGTCGTCATCATAGATGGTTATCATCACTATTTTGATGTTTTTGTATTGTTGTTTGATGATGCCGGTTGCTTCTATACCGTTCATGTCGGGCATTTCGATGTCCATAAGTATCAGATCGGTTTCTTTGTGGTCAGCGAGTTTGGCAATAGCATCGAAGCCGTTTTTTGCCGTAAATACTATATGCAAATCATTATATCTGCTTAGCTTTTCTTCCAAAGCTTTTAAAGAAAAAGGCTTATCTTCTACAAGTCCAATCCGAATCATGATTTTAATGGTATTTGAATGTTAAAAGTTGTGCCACCAGATGAAGAAATTTTTACGAAACCTCCTATTTCTTCTATGCGGTATTGGATATTATTAAGCCCGAATGATTTGGATTTTTCAGTCTCCAGATCAAAGCCATTACCATTGTCGGAAATATTCAGGCATAGAGCATTGTTTTCTTCAAACAGGTTGATTTTTATTACTTCAGCCTCTGAGTATTTGATAGCATTGTTGACGATTTCCTGCACTACCCTAAAAATATTTATAGCTTGTTTTCCCGACAGGGGTTTATTTTCATTTACATTCATATTTAACAGAAACTGCATATCTTCCTTGGCTTCTCCGGCATTTTTTATAAGATTTAACAGTTTGTATTTAAGGTCTTTCATCCGTATTTCGTTGGTATTGAGTACCCAAAGCACACTTTTGAGTTCGGATATAGAATCTTCAGAGAAGTCTGATAGTTTTCTTATTTTGCTATTTGTTTTTTCATCGAGCCGGCTATCTGCTTTGATGCTGTCCAACACAGTATTCATCAGTGTAAGTTGCGACCCCAGGCTGTCGTGCAGATCTCTTGATATCTCCAGGCGTTGTTGTTGCATTTGTATTTGTGCTTCCTCTTGTAGCAGTCTGTTTTCTAAAAGTAGCTGGTGTTGTTTGTGTTTTGATTTGTTTCTTTGTGCCCGGTAAATGACCATTCCTATCAGCAACCCACCTGTCAGCAATATTAGCCAAATATTCTTCTGTTTTGATTTGAGTTTGGTTTCTGCTATTTCTTTTTCTTTCTTTTCTGTTTCGAACAGTAAATTGTATTGTGCGAAGGCCTGTTCACTTTTTTCATTAATCACATTCTGGTAATGTTTGGTATATGCTTCGTTTGCACTGAGTGCTTTGTCGTACCTACCTTGGGTTTTATACAGTTCGCTGAGAGCCTTGTATGCTTTTGAAATATTGATAAACTGCTTACTCTGTAATGAGATGTCAATTGCCTGTTTCAGGGATTTTTCGGCACTTCGAAAATCTTTTCTTGCTGTTTCTACTTCTGCCAGATTGATATATGTATCGGCTATCCAGTTGGGGTTGTTTAGTTTTTTATCAATTTTAAGGTTTTTGTTGAAGTAATAAAGTGCTTTTTCGTAATCCTGGTATCCGTAAAGATAGCACCGCGCCATGTTGTCCTGAAAAGAAACCTTAACAGCATCGTTGCCATATTTGATGGCGAGTTCTATGCCTTGTTTATCTATTTCCAGTGCTTTTGCAAAATTATTGCTCTGCCCTTCAATATTGGCGAGTGTATGCAATGCTATGAAATATGCTACACCTGTTTGGTGATTGTTGTACAGCTCGAAAACTTTACTTATGAACTCTCTTGATCGTTTAATGTCATTTTTTTCAAAATACATTTGTGCCATGGCGGCAAAAGTGCTTGCAAGCCCGTGCTTATCTTTGTTGTTTTCACTAATCTGTACACTTTTTTGGAAATAACTAAGGGCTTTTGGAAAATCACCTAAATGTTTGTAGCAAATACCCAATCCGAGCAATGCTTCTGAAGTGAGGCTGTCATTTGAAGACAGGTAGCCGAGTGTACTGTTCAAATATGAAATAGCAAGCTCAAATGAAGCTTTTTTGCGGAAATATGCGCCCCTGCACAGATTCTTGATTGCTAACTGTTGTGGAATATCGGTTGTCATATTTTCAAGGCTACGAAAATAATACTCCATACTGTCAGCAGGTAAATCGTTTCTCAATACCATTTGCTGATATGCCTGATTAATGGTTATTTCTGAGGCAGAGTTCGATTTTTTAACATGAATTGAATGGTCATTGCAAGACACACAAGCTGTCAAAATAACCCAAAATAAGCAATTAAATTTCATGTGTCAAACAATCTTGATCCAAAGATATATTCTAAAAGCCTGGAAAGCAAAAAAGCCTGCATGTATTGCAGGCTTTTGGTAATAGGTGAATGCACTTATATAATGGTCATCACATTATAGTGCCGCTTCATGACTGGTTGCACACCATGCCGAGGATTATAATTTGTAGATTGATACAAAGTTGGCATTGAGGTTGTATGGATGTCTGCAACAGCCTTAAAAGTCTCAGAGTTATAGTTTCTTTGTGGTTTTGGTAACGTTTATTAAAATAATATTGCCTGCTTTATCACCGGTGATGTTATCAAAAACATCAACTTCATTGCCAAAATCAAGCAAAATTTTTCCATTGTCATTCAACACATTGATGCTTTTAAAATCAGCTCTTTTGCTTCCGGCTAATCTGCCATTGAAAAATATTGCCATCTCTCCATCTTTTAATTTATCTGCTTCGGTGATTCCATTGGTTGCTATTGGCCACGGGCCTATTTTGTGGATACCCGATTTAGGTAACTCTTTGCCAGGGAATACAAATGATATAGTCTGGTTGGGTGTTAAATTGGTAAAAGTAAGAAAAGTGTAAAATGTACCCGGCCAGATATGACTTTGGTCCTTGTATTGAGCTGTGACTTTGGTATAAGTCATTGTTTCAGTTTTGCCGGTGTTGGTGTCAACATACTTGACAGTACCACTTGCTTCATAATTCACACCTTGTAGTGTCACCGGATCACCAGTAGAAGGGGTGCCGGGATCGTTGGTGCCATTGTCCTTGCTACATGCCGAAAATACCAAAAGAAAAGCAAGTGTAGCAATTTGAAAATAATGTAATGTTTTCATCTTATGTGTTTAATTAAGATACAAAATTCAGAGAATGTCCGGTTGGATACAATGGGCTGTTCTGCCCAATTTTTTTATATGCATTTGCAGAGTCAGTGTATCATATCGTTTGTGGGTTTATTTGTTCAATTTTTGTACTGTTAATCACATTTTCCGACTTTTCATGTGGTGAATAGCTTCATTTTTGAGTTTTTTGCCATTTTTCTGAACATTAGCAATTTTTTTCGTAATATATAAAATGGCATCATGTGTAAGGCTTTGAAGAACAATTTAAAAATTGTTAATTTTTTTAAAAATTCATTTGTTCAAAAAGAGACTGCACACATTATGATTCCCATTTTATAATTAGTAAGCAGCTTCTATGAAAATATTAATTATTGAGGATCATCCAAAAACAGTTCAGTCCATCAAGCAGGGTCTCGAAGAAAATCACATTGTTGTCGATTTTGCTTATGATGGTTATACGGGCAAACTTCTGGCAGAGCGCAATAAATATGATGCTATTATAAGTGATGTAATATTGCCACACACCAATGGTATCGACCTGTGCAGGCATTTCAGAAATATAGGCATCAAGACTCCCATCATCATGGTGTCGGCACTCGACACTACCGAGGACAAAATAGTTGGTCTGGATGCCGGGGCCGACGATTACCTGGCCAAACCTTATGAATTCAGGGAGCTACTCGCCCGCATCAAGGCACTCACCCGACGTCGGATAGATGAATTGCAGGCAGGCCACATACTACGTTATCATGATGTAGAAATTGATTTGAAGACCAAAAAAGTAAAGAGAAAGGAAAAGATTATTAAATTGACACCTAAGGAATTTGCCCTGTTGGAATATTTTATCAGAAACAAAGAAAAGGTCATAACCAAGCAGGAAATTACCGAATGTGTCTGGGATATTAATTTTGATACCGGTACTAACCTGGTTGAGGTTTATGTCAATTATTTGCGCAACAAGATTGACAAAGGTTTTGACGAAAAATTAATTCACACAAGCTTTGGGATGGGCTACATCTTTCATCAGGAACAGGATTGATCAATGCAGATACGCACAAGGCTCACGCTACAATTTATTCTCATCGTAGTGATAATACTTCAACTATCACTTTTTTTTATTTATTTCAAATTTAAGGACCATGTAGAAGACCAATTTTATAACGATCTGAAGTCTAAAGCCTACATGACGGCCGAAATGCTGGTAAATATTCAAAATGTAGAGCCTACAGAACAAACCGCATCTGACAAAACAGAATATTATCTGGAGTCAAAGGAGAATTTTCTCATTTTCAACCACGAGAACAAAAAAATATACGAATTTAACAAACTGAAAGAAAATGAAATACCGGTACAAACACTCGAACAGGTAAAGAACTCCGGAGAGTACCGCTTTACTCACGGAAAGTTTAATTCTATCGGTATATTTTATACAAACAAATTTGACAAAGAATACACCGTGATATCCGAAGCTGTATTCAATTCAACTGATCTGGCTAATCTGCGCAATATCATCATCATAGATTTTTGCCTTATTATCATTATTCTGACTGTTTCGGGCTGGCTGTTTGCAGGCAATGCTCTTAGGCCGGTCACCAATATCATGAACCAGTTGGATAAAATATTACCATCAGATCTTAGTCAGAGATTGCAGACCACCGGCAACAAGGATGAATTATGGCGTTTGGGTGATACTTTCAATAAACTACTGGACAGGATAGAAACAGCATTCAAACACCAGAAAAGCTTTTTGTCTAATATCTCACATGAGTTGAAGAATCCGCTCACGGTCATCACTTCCCAGCTAGAAGTGGTGCTTGCAAAGGAGCGGAGCAATGAAGATTATAGAAAAACACTCAGCTCGGTACTGGAAGACGTCCGTGACTTGAGTGTAGTGTCAGACCAGCTCATGCAGTTGGCCAGGATAAAGAACAACATCAACCAGGTAGAATTTGAGACCATCCGGCTGGATGAAGTGATATGGGAAGCGCGTTCGGCCATTATTCGGAGTTTTCCTCATTACAAGATAAATGTAGTTTATAATCAATTGCCTGATGAAACCGAACACCTGGAGATACAAGGCAATGAACAATTGCTTAAAACAGCCTTGCAGAACATAATGGATAATGGATGCAAATTTTCGAAAGATAATCAGGTGAAAGTAGAATTGTCAGGTTCGGGTAATGTGTGGGTTAAAATATCGGATCATGGTCCCGGTATTTCTGATGCAGAAAAAAAACTCGTACTCTCAGCTTTTTACAGAAGCCCAGAGAACAGTATGATCAAAGGCTCTGGAGTAGGTCTTGCTTTGGTTGACAGTATTCTTAATATTCATCATGCCAGGCTGATTATCTCAGATAATGAGCCGAAGGGGACAGTGTTCACCATATTATTCGATGAAGGATTAATTGCTGCCAATGGTTGAAATAATTTTATAATGATAGGTAGGGAAATGTTAAAAACTAAAAAATAACATCGTATTTAAGCTGTGCGAGGTATCCGAAATATATTATTTTTCTTTGGTGTAGTTCTGGTCACAGGTGCACTTTTCTGGGCTTTTACATGTACCAGACCTGGCCGGTTGACAGATGCCGAGTCACAGGCAAAGGAAGTAATACTTGCCTGGAACAAGCTTTACCTTGAGCTTGACCGCGTAACAGATGGATACTACGCACCTGTATCAGCAAGGAATTTTGCGTATATCAGCCTGACAGCAGCAGTAGCATCAAAAGCCTACTACAAAGATACATTCATCGAAAATGATTCATTTCATGGATTACAAATACCCCAATACAGTGAAATCCTGGACTATAACCTTGTCGATTTGTTAAACAGTAGTTATGCTGAAAGTTTTAGACGATTCTTTCAATATGCTCCGCAGAATAGTTTTGCAAAAATAAATGAACTGGAAGACAAACTCAGTCAAATGCAAAATAGCACGGAAGAGCTACTGGTAAAGAGAATTAATTCGAGGAAATACGGGCTGATGGTAGCCAATGCAGTATATCTATGGTCAGCTACAGATTCGTACGGTCACGAAGTGCATAAGCACCTGTATGACAACAACCTTACACTAATAGGCAGACGTAACAGCTGGCTAATACGTACTGAACCCGATACCAGCCAACTGTTGCCTTATTGGGGCAAGGTTCGACCATTTTTGATAAATGTCAATACATATAAGCTTGGTCCGCCACCGGCTTATTCTGAGAGCCCTTCTTCCGAAATGTATAAGGAAGCTTTAGCACTTTACACATTGTCAAAACCATTAAGTGAAGAAAACCGCTGGATAGCTGAATTTTGGAATGACGACATCAGAGGCCTTACATTTTCTCCGGTAGCAAGATGGTTATCTATAGCAGGACAAGTAGTGGAGGAGGAGCAAATATCAACTGAAACAATCCTTAAACTGTATCTCGAACTCGGAATTTCACTCTGTGATGTATCGATCATTGTGTGGAAAGCGAAATACGAATTTGCACAAAAGAGTCCGCAGACGTATATCAACAAACTCATTGACAAGGCATGGAGACCGATTTACGAGAATCCAAATTTTCCAACTTACCCATCAGGGCATGCAGCATTTGGAGCAGCTTCCTCGCTTGTGTTGTCAAAATACTTTGGCGAGAAATACAGTATGACAGATGATAGTCATATTGACCGGAAAGAATTTAACGGTAAGCCAAGAAGTTATAATTCCTTCAGAGAAATGGCACTTGAAAACGCTTACTCTCGTACTGCTGCCGGATTCCAAAGCAGGAGTAGTGCTGAAGAAGGATTAAAAATCGGATCTGTAGTAGCTGCCCGAATTCTGGACATTCCGATTTTCAAAGACAAAACAAGTAAAAAAAATCATTAGGCCTTACTACTGCTTTCTTTTTCTCAATACCAGTGTTGTACTATAGAAATTTACTGAATCTTCAGGGTGTTTTAGATAAAATTTCTTATAAAAACCTGATATAATTGCTTATTATTATTAAAATTTTTAGTTTTGATGAAAATTATCAATTATGAAGAGAAATATACTTTTATGTATGCTGTCTGTAATGCTTTGTTGCTCGTCAACTATATCAGCACAGCAGATTGTAAGGCCAGTAGTTGTAGAAGAAGCTACAGGCACATGGTGTGGTTTTTGCCCTCGCGGAGCAGTCAGTATGGACTATATGTCTGACAAATATGGTGATGACTTTGTGGGTATAGCCGTACACAATGGAGAAAATGACCCGATGGTAGTAGATGCCTATGATGCCGGGCTTACCAAATTTCCAAATTTCAGTAGTTTTCCATCCGCGGTGGTTGCACGTACTCATCTGCTAGACCCGAAAGACATCGAACAACCATTCCTTGATGAAGCAGCCATACCAGCTACTGTGGAGCTAAATGCCAAGGCTACTTATGATAAAGTTACTAGACAACTCTTTGTTACTGCTACTGCAGTACCTTCAAAAAACTACGTGGCACCGAAATTTTTCATCGCACTTATTGAAGATGGTGTGTCAGGTACCAGTTCGGGATACGCACAGGCCAATTATTACGCCGGCGGCAATTATGGTCAAATGGGTGGATATGAAAAACTACCGAATCCTGTACCCGCTGACAAGATGGTGTACAATCACGTAGCAAGAGCGCTCATAGGTGGTTTTAATGGCATCGGCCAATCCATCAAATCACCTTGGCTGGCCAATAAACCAGCTACCTATGAATATGATAAATATTCCATTCCTGAGGCGTTCAATATTTCTAAATGTCATGTAGTGGTAGGCGTACTCAGCAACGAAAATAAATTTCTGAATGTAGTGAAACTACCACTTGAAGAAGCACTTGCAAGCAAAGAACTCAATGCAGATCAAAAAGTTGTCATTTCACCTAATCCGGTAAAGGATATTGCCTACATTCAGGTGAATAACAGCCATGCAAACGAATTAAGCATTCGGGTTTTCAATAATCTTGGATTACAGGTAGCTGCACAAAATTATGGCAGGCTAAGTGGAGAAATCTCACTTCCTTTACTTACAGCCGACCTTGCAGCGGGTGTGTATTTTGTACATATTAATTTGGGCGAAGAGCGAGTGGTAAAACAAATAGCTGTAGTGAAATAAAAACACAATCAGACCAAAAAAAGAAAAGATGCATCCGTCTCCGGTGCATCTTTTTTTGTAGAGGTCGTGAACGGATTCGAACCGCTGTAGAAGCTTTTGCAGAGCTCTGCCTAGCCACTCGGCCACACGACCATTAAAACGAAGCGCAAATATAAACGCTTTTTTTATTTTACGCCACTTTTAATAAAAAGTTGCTCATACATTAAAAAAATATTTAAATCAGAGGTTGGGTTTGTGATATTTATTACCGTGTTTGCCGATTTTTTAATGGACTTTTGTGTAAAAATATTCGAGTATGGTAATATTGGCTTATGCTTTGGCTGCATTGGTAGGTATTTCATTAGGGTTGATAGGTAGTGGGGGTTCAATACTTACCGTACCGATTTTAGTTTATGTTATGGGAATAGAACCGGTGCATGCTACCGCATATTCGCTTTTTATTGTAGGCACTACGGCTTTGGTAGGTGCCATACAGAAGAGTTTTCAGAGTACAGTTGATTACAAAACCATCATTTTATTTGGTATTCCTTCTTTGCTGGCGGTTTATACGACAAGATTGTGGATCGTTCCGGCCATTCCTGATGTGCTTTTCAACATTTCCGGTTTTGTGTTTACAAAGTCTTTGTTTTTGTTGATTTTGTTTGCTGTGGTCATGATATTGGCTTCCTACTCAATGATAAAGCCGGCTAAGATTGATAATGCCCAAACTGCTGAAACGCGGAAAATTAATTATAAAATGTTATTTCTTCAAGGTATAGCAGTAGGTGGCCTGACAGGTTTGGTAGGAGTAGGGGGCGGATTTCTCATTATCCCTGCCCTGGTATTTTTTGCCAGAATACCTATGAAAACGGCTATTGGCACCTCGCTATTTATTATTGCAGCCAATGCGTTGATAGGCTTTACAGGGGACCTGCAAGGTGACCAGAACATGGACTGGCCATTGTTGTTCGGTTTTGCTGCTGTTTCTATTATCGGTATATTCATTGGTAATTATCTTTGTAAAAAAATTGACGGATCAAAGCTGAAATCGGTATTTGGATGGTTTGTACTCGCTATGGGTATCTATATTCTATTGAAGGAATTAATATTTAAATTCTGATTTGAAACCACCCAAAATACTATTCAACGAGCTGTCTTAATTCCTTATATATCTGGTCAGAGCATATTTTCCAGTCAAATTTGTTGGCCTGAACTATTCCTTTTCCGGACAATTCCCGCACAAGGTCATTGTCTTGATCGAGTCTGCATAAGGCATTTGCTATCTCTGTCACATCATGCGGATTGACACAGATTGCAGCATCACCTGCTACCTCCGGCATTGATGTAACATTAGAGGTTATTACCGGTACCCCACATTTCATAGCCTCTGCTACGGGCAGCCCGAAGCCTTCAAACATTGAAACATAGACTACAGCGAATGCGGAAGCAACTACACGAGGAAGTTCATCGCCAAGGTAGTCAACATGGTAAATGTCAGATGAAAATGGCGATTGTTTGATTTTATTCTCAATTTCTGAAGTTTTCCATGCCATACGGCCGGCAAGTAGTAGTGTTTTATGGCCTCCATTGTTAGATTTGTATTGCTCGAAGGCTGCTATCAGGTTCAGGATATTCTTTCGGGGATGTATAGCGCCATAGTAAAGGAAATATTCTTTACCGGAGGTATATTGGTTTTGTGTTTTTTCTTTTTCCGAATTATTTATTGGCTGAAATTCCTGCCTGACACCATTGTAGGCTCTGAATATCTTTTGAGCCGGAATACCCAGATTACTAACTATATCATTTTTTACATAATCTGACACAACAGCTACTTTCTCGGCGCGTTTCAAAAATTTTGGAACATATCGTTCATAATATTTTTGTGTAAGCCAGGCTACCTGATTGGGAAAATGAAGATAGGCCAGATCATGCATCGTCATTAGGACTGGTACCTTGCTCTTCAGGCTACAATAACCATCAGGGCTCAAAAAGACGTCGGCTTTTAACTTTTTTAGTATAGGAGGTAGTGACCATTCAAACCATACATACCAAAGAACAGGATGCCTTGCAGGAGGAGGAACCACTATTCCGGTAACATTTTTTCCAAATAAAAATTTTTCATCAAATGGACGGTCAAACAGGAAAATAAATTCATCATCAGGGTGCGTTTCTACCATGTGTTTAAGTACTTCGTAAGTGTACCAACCGATTCCCTCCAACTTTCCTTTCAACAATAACCTTGTATTTACTGCTATTCTCATACTTTTTTACATACTTTCTACAGAAATCAATTAATTTTACCAAAAATACCTCAATACTAACAATTAAGACGTGATTAATACAGATATTTTGGTCATTGGTGGCGGAATAGCAGGAATGACCTTTGCCATTAAAATAGCAAAAGAACGACCTGACCTCGAGATTACTATCCTTACAAAGACTGAAGATGACGAAAGCAATACCCGATATGCTCAGGGTGGAGTAGCAGCAGTATGGAATAAGGAAAAAGACTCGTTTGACAAGCATCTTGAAGACACACTCATAGCAGGTGATGGCCTGGTAGATGAAAAGGTAGCAGCCATAGTAGTCAATGAAGGGCCTCAGAGAGTTCAGGAAATAATCGACTGGGGGACGAGATTTGATCAGACAAAGGAGCATGCCTATGACCTTGGCCGAGAAGGTGGCCATTCAGAAAATCGCATATTGCATTATAAAGACCTTACAGGATGGGAGATACAACGGGCTTTGATAGAAGAGAGTAGAACGCTAAAGAACATCACTGTACATGAGCATTATTTCGCTCTGGATATTATCACACAGCATCATCTTGGTCACAACATAACACGTGTGACACCGGGTATTGAATGCTATGGTGCTTATGTTTTTGACAAGAATCTTTCAAAATTCGATACAATTCTTGCCAAAATAACAGTAATAGCTACCGGTGGCTGCGGACAGGTCTATAAATCAACAACCAATCCGAAAATTGCTACGGGCGACGGCATAGCAATGGTGTATCGTGCTAAAGGGCGTGTGGAAAATATGGAGTTTGTACAGTTTCATCCTACCTCGCTTTACAATCCTGCAGGTGAGAATCCATCCTTCTTGGTCTCGGAAGCGGTACGAGGTTTTGGTGCAGTATTGAAGCACAGGGACGGTACGGAATTTATGCAAAAATATGACCCAAGACTGTCTCTGGCTCCAAGAGATATTGTAGCAAGGGCCATAGACAACGAAATGAAGCTCAATGGTGAAGACTGTATGTATCTTGACTGCAGGCATCTCGACAAGGAAAAATTTATTGAACATTTCCCTACTATTTATAATAAATGCCTGAGTATAGGCATCGATGCGATGCAACAGATGATACCTGTGGTGCCTGCCTGCCACTATATGTGCGGCGGTATCAAAGTAGATGAAGCCGGTCGTTCATCCATCACACATCTGTATGCCTGTGGCGAATGTACATCAACCGGGCTGCATGGCGCCAACCGTCTTGCATCCAATTCACTCCTCGAAGCCATGGTATTTGCTCATAGAATATTTCTCGATGTAAAGGATAACATTGACGCTCTCAGCTTTGTCGAAGGCATTCCAGACTGGGATACTGAAGGTACTACAGACCCAAAGGAGATGGTACTCATTACCCAAAGTCTTAAAGAACTGAAGGAAATTATGAGCAGCTATGTAGGTATTGTCCGTTCTGATGTTCGTCTCAAGAGGGCGCTTGACAGGCTTTACATACTTTATCAAGAAACGGAGGATCTTTACGGAAAAACAAGTATTTCGCCACAATTGTGCGAACTGCGCAATCTCATCACCATCGGTTATCTGATTACCAGGTCAGCATATTCGAGAAAAGAAAGCCGTGGTCTGCATTATACTACCGATTATCCGGACAAAAAGCCCTTCATTGAATCAACGATCCTTTAACGGAGGGGCCAACAGCCTTTAAAAGCTAAAACCTAAGGGCTTATTTGGCATCACGGTGTATATCTGCAAGTGCTTCGTTTATCAAGCCTGATTCGAAGCCTTTGGCCATCAAGTATTGGCTTATCTCAAAGTCAGACTTGTGACCCATTGATATTGCTATATTAATGTTGTAGCGGATGGCTTCGTAGTATTCTTCTTCATCTATTTCCTCCAGCCCGGCCTGGATGCAATAGTCAGAAACGTGTTTGGCCTTCAGTTGGTGCGTTATTTTTATTCGGCCCCATTTTTTTATCCTGAATTTTCCTCTGGTGTAAGCTCGAGCATATCTCTCTTCATTAAGGCAACCTTCCTGTATCAACTCTGCGATTATTTCTTCAAGATCCTGGCCATATACTCCGAGCGTGAGGAGTTTGGTCCTTACCTCTTGATGGCATCGTTCCTGGTAGTCGCAGTATTTGCGCATTTTTTCCATTGCCATCATCGGTGTAAGCTTCTGTTTGAAATTTTTCATGTATTGGCCACTTTCAGTATGTCGGGTAAAATGTCAAATATTTCAAATTCCGGATTGTGATGATGTACATGTAACCCAGCCAATTTTCCTGCCGTAATGTTGTCGAAATTGTCATCAACGAACAGCGTTTCTGCCGGATCGATACCTGTATTGGACATAATATGGGTAAATATTGCCATATCAGGCTTTCGCATACCCACCAGATGAGAGTAATATACTTTGTCGAAATATGTAGATTCGAACTGTGCAATATTGTATTCACGAATCAGATACCGGTGTATCCAATTAAGGTGTGTTTCGTTTGTATTGCTGAGTACATACAGATTATATGTACGCCTCAGTTTTTCAAGTTCAGCAAATCTTGAGGCAGGAATGCCTTTTAGCAGTGCATTGAGGGCGTTGACAATAATATTCCTTTGGGGTACGGGTATGCAGCATCTTTGTATGGCATTTACAAAAGACTCTTCTGACATTTCACCACATTCATACCGATCAAACCATTTGTGTTGATTGATCAGCGTGTCAAGTGCTTGCATATTCATACCCTGAATATTCCTCAATGCATCTTCTGTAGCAGGCAGATGAATGTCAATTAAAACGTTTCCAAGATCGAACAGAATATTACGAATCATAAAATATGAATAAATCTTTTTAGAATAAGTTGAAAAAACTCAAACAAAGATGTAAATTTGCAATCGTTTTTACAAAAACATTGATTGAATTTGTAAAAAGTGGGGCCTATAGCTCAGTTGGTTAGTAGCACCTGACTCATAATCAGGGGGTCCCAGGTTCAAGTCCTGGTGGGCCCACAATATTAAAAGCACTTGTCTGTGGCAAGTGCTTTTTTTATTATCAACACTAATTTCTCTCAATTATTGGTGATGGTTGCTGTCCAGTTGAGCCAGTCTTGTTCTGTATCAATGTCGGATAATTTCTCAACCAAAGACAGACTTACCTTCAGCTTATCAATCCGTTCTTTTGTCTGAGCAAATACATGTTCGGTGCTCCAGTTAATATTTTCGAAAATTTTATTGTGAGGTACTTTCATGCCAATGAGATAGTAACCACCATCCACAGCCGGACCTATCACCACACCAGAATCTGAAAGAGCTGAAAATGCATTTCGGATAATGTTAACGGTGATATACGGACAATCGCTCCCTATCAGTACTACTTTGCGGTGATGCCGGAGATATTCTGCGAATGCGTTGTACATTTTCATTCCCAAATTGGCACCTTTTTGTTTCCTTTTTACAAACACATCGTTTTCCCATTCGTCCGTATGGCATATTTCATCAGAATAATAAACGACTTTCTGTATATCGGTCAATTGACAGACTGTTGATCTTATCACTTCCTGTAGTTGCAGGTAGATTTCCAATGCTTTATCTGTACCGGTGGTAGCTGCAATACGCGACTTAACTTTACCGGCTACAGGGTTTTTAACAAAAATAATCAGACAATCTGGTTTGTGTGTCAATCTTCTGTACTTTCAGGTTTTTTGGACTTCGAATTAATTTCATCTTTTTTTACAACGACTATTTTTTTTCCACTCTTAAGTGTACGGGATACTACAGAATATGGTCCGGCTACTACCTTTTCACCAGGTTTTATGCCACTGAGTACTTGTATATAGGCTTCGTCCTGTATGCCTGTGCTTACTTCCACCATTCTTGCAGTGTCATTGGTGGGTACAAATACCACTTCCTTCAGGTCGTCTGCCTTAGGGTTGGTATGGTTTGTTGTATCTTTTCCTATCTCCCTTGTAGTTACAGCCTGAATCGGTACACAAAGTGCGTCTTTTACTATATTGGTAGTGATTTCGACAGATGCTGACATGCCAGGCCTGAATGGGAAACCTTTACCTGGAACGATCAGGTCGGAATAGGAAGATTGATCAATGATGATTTTCACTATATAATTGGTAATCTTATCAGTAGCGAGAGAAGCTGAGGATGATTCGAGCCCTGCGGTAGTGGACGAATTGCTTATTTCAGTTACTTTTCCTTTGAATTTTTTGTTTGGATAGGCATCTACTTCTATGTTCACATCATTGCCAAGCTGCACACGGAGAATGTCGTTTTCGCTTACTTCTGCCTGCACTTCCATGATATTGAGGTTGGCTATTCGCATCATTTCAGTACCTGTCATCTGTATCGTACCTACCACTCTTTCACCTTTTTCTACATTGAGTTTGCTGATGATGCCTGAGGTAGGTGCAAGGATGGAAGTACGGCTTAGGCTTTTTTGAACTTCCTTCAGAGTTGCTTCCGAACCTTTCATAGAGTAGGTAGAAGTCCTAACATTTTCTTCTGCCTGAGCAATCGAGGCATTGGCTGATTTGAGGTTGGCCTCCAGTGCCTTGTACGATGACTGACTCGCCTGGAATTCAACATCAGAGATGACACCATCGTTGTGCAGTTTTTTATTTCTTTCGAATACCAGCCGTGCATTTTCTACCTGGCTTGATACCTGGTCGCGTTGGGCTTTGGCAGCTTCGAGAACTTTCCTTGAGTTTTCGATTTGCGATTTTGATACATTGAGCGAAGCGACACCCCGATCTACCTGCGATACGTATGCGTCTGGGTCAATTTTAGCCAACAGTTGACCTGCTTTTACAGTATCTCCTTCTTTGACATAGAGTGCTACAATCTCACCCGACACATCTGAGCTTATTTTCACCTCTGTTTTTGGATATATTTTTCCGCTTGCAGAGACTATTTCGCGAATCTCACGTTTTACCACCTCATCGGTATAGACTTTTTCACCATTTGGACGAGATTTTGCTTTATAAACAGCAAAAGCCACCAGCACACCGATAGATGCAAGTGCTATCCACAACCATTTTCTATTCTTTTTAATTGCCATAATACCTATTTTCTTTAATTGAGTTGAATGGGTTGACCCATATAATATTCAAGTACTTTTGTCCTGAAAATTAATGAATATCTTGCTGTCAGCAGATTGTCTTCGGCAGCGTCTGCATTATTTTTAGCTGTTATCAATTCAAGCGAATTGGATGCACCTGCATCGTATTTTTTTTGAAGATTTACGAATGAACCCTGTGCTGCTTCGTTTTCTCTTTGTGCTACCTCCACCCTCAATCTGGCTGCTTTGTAATCAGTAACTGCTCTGTAAATTTGGTTTTTGAGTTGCTGTTTCGTAAGGTCACTGTTCAGTTCTGCCAGTTTGATGGCTAGGTCTGCACGCTGCTTGTTGTAGTGTGTGATACCTG
This sequence comes from Saprospiraceae bacterium, assembly GCA_019694295.1. Classification (GTDB taxonomy): domain Bacteria; phylum Bacteroidota; class Bacteroidia; order Chitinophagales; family Saprospiraceae; genus JAEUUM01. The sequence continues at coordinate 21,916 of JAIBCG010000017.1, read as the reverse complement.
CATTGTAGATAGGTATCCTTAGGCTCAGACCAAGTGATTGACCGAGGTTGTCCTGTAGCTGGCTGAAATATGGTTTGGACGGATAAGATATACCTTTTTTGTTGTAGGTAGCAATGAATACATCCATGCCATTGATGTTCACTTTGGTAGGGTTAGATAGTTCTTCTTTCAGATTTGATAAATCGGGATGCAGAAGGTCTAAAATGGAGCTCGAATAGTTGGTGTTGAAGCTACCAAATATATCAAGGCTTGGCAATCCGGTGGAGGATGCTATTTTCTTCCCTATTCTGGCACTTTCAATTTTTAGATTGTTAGCAGCTACTCCGGGATTTCTATCAGCTGATTTCTTGAATAGTTCTTCGACATTTGTCAGTAAGGTATTATCAATTAAAAACTGATCTACTTCGGGTTTTTTAATCGTCATATCCGTAGCTGGGTCAAGGTTCAGAAGATTTTTCAGGTCGAGATACCCAAGATCGACATTGTTTTGTTGTATGAGCAAATTTTCTTCATCAGTGGCTACGGTAGCCTGTATCATGAGTCTTTCGTTTTTTGGCAAGCTACCTGCACTTATGAGTTTGTCAGTCTGATCGAGCTGTTTTTTGGAGGTTTCGAGTCGTTTTTTTGCAATTTCTACAGCTTCCTGAGCAAGCAATATTGTGAGATACTGGGTAGCAATGGTTAGCGAAATGTTTTCCATCAGTTGTTCGGAGTCTTTCCGGGCAGCCATCAGGTCTATACCAGATTGCCTAATGGAATTGGACACCTGCCCGCCGTTATACAGATTGATACCTGCCTGAATACTGTGGCTGTTGAAGTTTGTTGACTCATTTACATAGGTGTTGGTCCCGTAGTCGATGGTACGACCCCATTGATAGCCTGCACTTGTATTGTAGTTCAAGGATGGTATTCGTTGGGCTTTATTGGCTTTGAGGTTAATGTTTGCCTGGCCTACGGATATCATTGACTGTTTGAGTGAAATGTTGTTTTCACGTGCATAATTAATACATTTTTCAAGTGTCCAAACTTCCTGTGCTAAGACCGGATTGGAATCGAAAACTGTTAAAAAGACTATCAGACCGACGAAAAGCTGAATGGTTTTTTTCATCATTCGAAAAATTTGAGTCAATATTAAATGTATTTTGACAGTTGAGAAGAATTTTTATATTAAAATGGAATTTCTTTGGATGAATGGAGCAAAAACACTAATAGATACAACAAAATTTGAATAGCAATTACACATCAGACCACTTTAAGAGTTAAGTGATGCTGAAGAAATATTGGATGAATAAGAAAGGCTTCGTGCCGGATTATATTTTCACAAAAGCTTTTGTTACTGAACTCCGCTTTGTCTCCAAGCGCAAATAATAATTGCCCGGCGGTAATCCCTGCATTTCAAATCCGACTTTGTGGTAAGCTGTACTGAATTTTTGATTGCTTACTATTTTTACTTCATGTCCGATGGCATCTAATATGCTGATACGCACCAATTCATTTTCGGCAAAAAATTCAACAAAGCCATTATTGTGTATAGGATTAGGATAAAGTTTTGCAGCAATCGGATCTTCAGGAACCTCTTTGGTAGCGGTTGTACAGCTCTGTATCAAAGGCAGATGTTGCCAGCCGGCAAAAAGAATTTCAGAAATATCGGCATCACTCATTTTGAACCAATCTTTAAGGATGGTTCCATATACTGATCTGAAATCAATCTCCATTGCCACACCTTCCTGATTCTTCACCTGGTCAGGAATCATCGGATTATTGCCGAGTATGCCCGGGTTTACGCAAGGCCCAAACATGAACATGGGTGCTGCTGTACCGTGGTCTGAACCACTGCTGAAGTTGGATTGTATTTGACGGCCGAATTCGGAAAATGTCATGCCGATAACACGTTCTTCATTACCTTGTGATGCAAGGTCGGCCTGAAAAGCTGCAATGGCTTCTGATACCTGACTTAGCAAATCGGCATGTGTGCCTGTGGTAGTGTCATTATCTTCAACCTGTGAAGCATGCGTGTCGAATCCGCTTATGCCGGTGATATATACTTTTGATTTCAATCCACCGGAGATGAGCTTGGCTACTAGTTTGAGCTGGTCGGCAAGAGAATTATTTGCCGGATAGGCTACTTTGTTTTTGCCAAGATCATTAGCAGATTTTATTACCTGGATGTAAGAGTTGGTCTGCAGTAGTGCCTCACGGAGAAATCCAAGTTCCATTCCGTAGCAGGTATTCATGTTAGGATTGCCGTCTTCGCCTTCATTAAGAGTAAACAAAGAGGTAGGGTCAATAAGAGCCATAGAGAAATTTCCTGAACTGCCCTGGCATGTTTCTGACACCAGAGAGCCTATTGTAATGGCAAACGGGTCGGTACATTCAGCATTCGGATAATCTTCTGGGAAACCCGGATATTTTTTGTCAAAATATCTTCCGAGCCAGCCCGTTTGGAGATATTCGGATGCTCCAGAACCTGATTTCCAGATATCGGTAGAGCGGAAGTGCGATCTGTTCTGGTTTGGATAACCGACGTTTTGTACTACCTTGAGTTTTGCATTGTCATACAATGATTTCATGCCGCTCATTGATGGATGCAGTCCGGTTTTGTCGTTCAGCTTCAGCACTTTTGATTCCGGGATGAGCAGATTAGGCCTCAAAGCGGATAATTTGCTGTAGTGTTCAATTGGAATGACTGTATTGAGACCATCGTTACCACCATTGAGTTCTACAAGTACCAGTATTCTGTCACTTTCGTTGTCAATAGCATTAAACATGGCTGATTTGCTGAAGGCTGTCAGTGGTATCCCGTTCAGAAAAATTGGTAATGCAGCTGCTTTTGCTGTATCTTTTAAAAACTTTCTCCTTTTCATATCCTTGGTTGGCTTAAGATAATTGGAATTCAGAAAAATCACACATTGTATAGAGCAGACCTCTCAGCAATTGTTCGACGGCAGCTTTTTTGCCGGGGTCGTTCGGGTTGTTTTTATATTCATTCCAGCCGAGCGGCCAGATATAATCGGGCAATCCGTTTGGCAATAATACTTTTTTAAGAAAAACCTTCTGCGCCGTTGTCAATTCTTTTGGATATAGATAGTTGGCAATATCAGCAATCAATGTGTCAGGGTCAGATGGGTCAGAAGAGATTTCGGCTAATTGGATGACATCAACTTTATATGTGTCGCCATTGATAGGCACACCCACGGTAGTGAGCCCTTCGAGTACTCTTATTCTCAGAGGCAAGGTGACAGAGTTAATCCAAAGGCGGTAGAAAGATGGGCTTTGATAATATGCTTTCCATCCTGCTACATTTGGTGCAAAAAAGTACATTTGCTGCAAAGCGTAAGAGAATGTAAACAGTGTCTCCCAAACCTTATATTGCTTGATATATTGTGTAGAATCGGGTAAAACGATCTTGAACAGCTTTAGCGTGCCGATGATGTAATCAAGCGGGCTTTTAATCATACAGCCGGCTATCTCAGGATCGAAGAAGTGTTCGCTCTTAATCAGGGCTTCTACCACCGGTTGTATCTCGAAATTATTTTGGACGAGCATCTGGGCCATTGGCTCAATGATATTCTGCTCTATTGTTTCATCGATATTGTAATAGATGAACCATCTGTACAATTTTCTTGCAATAAACCGCGGAGCTTCAGGATGTTGGAAAATGATATCGATGAGCTGCGAATATTCCTGATTGCCTGCATTAGGTATTTGTACGTTGTTGAATCGATGAGAGAGTGTTTTGGTACCGGTATGATGGCTACCATTGAGGAATATGGCCGAAACCTTGTTATTCTGGTCATTCTCATTGACAAAATCGGTCCATCCGGTTAATACCTTGGCCATTTCTTCTACATCTTTTTCTGTAAATGTAGTATAATCGCCGGGCCCTGCAATTGGTCCTTTGCCAAGTGTGAACAGTTCCATCAGTTCACGGGCGTAGTTTTCGTTGGGAGCCTGTTTGGTGTTTTTATTACCGTTCAGGTATCGCAACATACAAGGGTCGATGGTAACTTTTTTTGTCAGTTCTTTGAAATTTCCAAGCGCATTTTGTCTATACAGTTTAAGATTATTGTAAACAACCCTCGAGTCAAAAACAGTCTCAGTGACAAAGTGTCCGTGCCAGAAGAGGGTCATTTTTTCTTGTATAGATACACCTTCTGCCAGCATTACACCCATCTGCCATGAGGCGAGCGAAAGCCTTCTACCATTGTCAAGATTTGGGATGAATGGATTGAACACTGCATTCACCCATGTCTGCCCCAGCGGACAGGCAGGATCATTGGTAACATTGTAGTTGATAGGTGGTGCCGGGTCTGCCAGAGGCTGGAATAATTTGGAAAGTGTACCTGCCAGACCATCCTGTACAGCCTGTACTATCTGTTCGTGGGTAGGGCCAAACATAGTACGGTTGAGCAAATGTTTTGCTTGCTGGTAAGTCCATGCACCGGTGTATGGATTCATGCCTGTACCAAGACCCAAAGCAGTAGTTGAGCTTTTTGCAAAATCACTTTCTTTGACAGAATATTCACTCTTATTTATGAAACTTCTGAATAAATCTCTTCTGTTCATAATAGCTTTTTATGTGAATCAACTAATGAAAATTCGAATAAATGTAATCAGGATTTTTATATTAAAAAATAAAAGGAATAATATTTAACATCTAACGTTTAGTGTTGCATTAAAAGGTTTTATTAATTTAGCCACTTATTCAATACCATATATGTACCCAAATTTATCCTACATCCTTCATGCACTGTTTGGTACCGAGCCGGATAATGCTTTTTCCATAGTCCAGACGTTCGGACTTTTTCTGGTTTTTTCGTTTCTTGCAGCTGCCTATTTCTTTAAGAAAGAACTCAGGAGAAAAGCCGATGAAGGTCTATTTCAGCCAACATACGTTGATGTATCTGCAAAGCAGCCGTTTGCCTGGTTTGATAACATTATCAACGGATTTATTTTAGGACTTATTGCTATGAAGACCACTCACATAGCACTTAATTATGAAACATTTCAGAAAGATCCTTCAGGATTTCTGCTTACTGCTGATGGCCCTTGGTTAATACTTTTGGTTGTATTGGGTGTTTTTACATTTGTCAGATACAATGCTTGGAAAAAAATCAAGCATTCAGAAAGGCCGGCACAACGAGTAGCTGTTTATCCGCATGACCGGGTAGGTGACATTACGGTTATAGCGGCTTTTTCGGGCATTTTTGGGTCAAAATTATTTTCGGTTATGGAAGATTTGCCCGGTTTCTTCCAGAATCCTGTGGGTAGTTTTTTTTCAGGTAGTGGGCTGAATATATATGGAGGCCTCATTGTTGGTTTTCTGGCGGTCTATTATTATATCCGCAAGCATAATATCGAGCCCCTACATGTGATGGATGCCATAGCTCCTGCTCTGATTATTTCGTACGGTGTTGGTAGGATGGGGTGCCAGTTTTCAGGTGATGGTGACTGGGGTATTGTCAACAATAATCCGGTACCCTCCTGGTGGATATTGCCCGATAGCTGGTGGGCTTCTACATATCCGCACAATGTTATAGATGATGGGGTCTCTATTGCCGGGTGTACCTGGCAGCATTGTATGCAATTGGCCCAACCTGTGTATCCGACTCCCATTTACGAAATCATTGCTTCTATTGTAATATTTCTGATTTTATGGGCATTGCGCAAAAGGGTGAAAGTGCCAGGTGTACTTTTCTTTATTTATATGATACTGAATGGTGTAGAAAGGTTTTGGATAGAGAAAATACGTATCAATGACAAGTATTCGTTTATGGGGCTGAATATGACCCAGGCAGAATACATTGCAGTACTTTACATTATTGTAGCCATTGGTTGTATTATATATTTTACAAGAAAGCATCAAAGCAAGAATGGTGCGAATGTATAGTTTTGTCTAAATGAATAAAAAATCCGGATGTTATTCAGGCATCCGGATTTTTTTGTTTTAATACGAGGGGCAATAAAAATTCTTTCTGACTTGTTTATTTTAGGTCAGCAAAAGTGTCATTACCCGGTTTATATTTTTCAATATTTAAGAAGTTAAGAAAGGTTCAGGATTTTATTACATGCTTCTTCAAATAATGGAAGCTGATGGGAAACCTTTTGTATGAAATCTTGCGCCAAAACAATAAGATTTGCTTTCTCATCATCACTTCTTGCAGTGCCAATGTGTTTTATTATCTTCCTTTTTCGGTTACCGGGGATAAATGTGTGACACGGCCAATACTTTGGTACTTACCTAGATAATTCATAAGCCTACGAAATAAAAGATGACCGGATTTCCTTAATCCAATAAGGATGGACATCCTCGAAGAAATTACATCCAATTTCCATAAGGAAAAAATTGTAAGGTTCCCTTACAGAAAAACCAATTATTTTTTCTCGCAAAAATGTCCAGCAATTAACAGATAAACAGACATTTATGCTTGGAATTTTCTAGTGACATTCATTAGGAATTTTACCCTATTGAATTTTTTGGTGCTTATTTTTTCATATTAAACATAAAATTAAAAGGTGCCGAAGACTTTGCTCCGGCACCGGGAGGAAATTTTATTTTTTTACTACCTGTTGGGCTTCAATACTTGAAGTGGAGAGTTGATCAACTTTTGCATTCAGTTGATTTAATACTTCAATCATTGATTTTTGAGTTTCTGACTGAGCTGTATTTTCTGCCTTAAGGGTTTCTATCAGTTTCTTTTGCTCGGCATAATCTTGTTTCAAAGTTTCAAGCTCTTTCATTTGATTTTTCATATCTTCAATGATGTCTTGTTGTTCTTGGATGGCTTTAACTACTACCGGAATAATATCTGAGTACATGACACCTAGGTATTCAGTATCAACAAGAGGTGCATTTGGATCATGCTCGTCAATCGTTGTTTTGCTTTTAACGACTTCGTTAAGAACTTTTTGAAGGTCTTGTGCAAGAAATCCTAATTTTGTAGGATTGTCTATCTTTCTATTTTTCCAAATGAAAGATACAGGTTTTAGAAGCATAATTTCTTTTAAACCATATTTTATAGGCTGGATGTTTGTTTTTAAGCGGGCATCAGACGTATTAATTGAGCCATCTACACTCCATACATCATACCAACGTTTGTTGGATCTACCCAAATGATAAAAGTTATCAGTACCTGGGACAAATGATTCAGTAAGCGATATGTCTCCATTATAAAAGAATGACTGCGATTGGGTAGTAGAGTAAGCAGTTGGGAAATAAAGTACTTTCACATTTGCCTGACCTCCAATATGTATGTCATTCCATTTTTTAGATGAAGACCCAACATCTCTTAAAAGAGTAATATCAGGTATAAAATCTGAGTTAATCCCTATGGTATTCGCACCAGCATCATATATTTTTTCGATTGTACCCAAATAAAGCGCACCAGTAGCTCGTACATCGCCCTCTACATGTAATTTATATAAAGAATTAGGTACCGATGTACCTATACCTACAGTACCAGTATTGTAATAAATGTTATTACCTGTTTTGGTCCAAAGAGTACTTCCAGGGTCCCCTTTATCACCTTTGTCGCCTTTATCCCCTTTATTCCCTTTATCACCTTTGTCGCCTTTTGGTCCATCAAGGCCGATATCGCCTTTGTCGCCTTTGTCGCCTTTATCGCCTTTAGGGCCATCAAGACCGATATCACCTTTATCGCCTTTATCGCCTTTAGGGCCATCAAGACCGATATCCCCTTTATCACCTTTGTCGCCTTTATCCCCTTTCGGACCCGCGGGGCTATTTTTTGCATAAAAAGCATAAGGCACACTTTGCATCTGTGATACTGTATTGATACTGAAGTTCGGACCTCCGGTCGGATCGATTTCAACCCTTATGAAATACGGACTTTGGCTCCAGTCAATAGCACTCAATGAGCCTTGGGTGTTACTTCCATCACCTATCTGGAATGTAGCAAGACCATTTACATTCGTAGGCACATCATAATGTGTCTCCTGAAAAACGATCGTACCGGTTTCTGACCCTTGCAACAGGGTGATTCTTGCCCGGATCAAACCATTTACCGGCTTGCCATTATTATCTCTTACTACTGATTGGAAGGTCATTTTGTCTTGAGCCAAGACAATAGTTGAAATAAAGAAACACAATAATAATAATACGTTTTTCATAATTTTAATATTTTAGAAGTTTAAATGTTTGGGTTTCATTTTTTTGGGTCAAAATCTTGACCATATATATTCCCGACGGCAGTTGAGTGACCGAAACTGTGTTTAAGCCTTTCTCTAATCCACCTTCAAGGATTTTCTTTCCAAGTAAGTCAAAGACATTATATTCTAGTAATGAAGGATTAGATTTAAAATCAACCAGCAGATTGAATTCTTTCAGGGTAGGGTTGGGGAATAAAGATATTTCCAAACCTGGAATATCCAGACCCTTGGTTGATGTTGTACCTAATTCATAAGGTTGTTGGATACCTTGGTTGGCCACCAGAATATTTCCTTGTACAATATTCAGGTAATCGATCTGGCCAATAGTAAAACTTAAAGATTGCCCGCCATCAGTAGAATTGCCACCTGTGGCCACAAAGCCGGATTGGGCAATGCTGGCGATAGGGCTTAGATGCAGCAGTAATAAAAAAACAAAAGAAAAATTTTTAAGTTTCATAATCAGGAGTTTTAATCATTCATAAAATTTTCATAATTCCACTTTCAATATAATACAGTATTTGCCGGAACAATATCAATGCATTCAATTTCTTATGCTTTGATGATTATTCACCAAAATCAATTGTTTACTATTTGTACTACAAAATCAGGTTCAAAGTATTAAGGTTGGCCAACCTCACTGTTTAACATGTTACTCATTAATATCATTTGATGAAAAATCTTAACATGGATTTGGAAGTTTTTTAAATCATTCTTAAACAGTATCAATATTGCGCAAAAACTAATTGTCCTTGTAACGTGGGTAATAAAGGGAAAATAAAAGCCGATATGAATATGGTGGGTGGGATAAAATTAGAAAGATTTTCTTACAAAGGCTTATGTAAAATGTCTTTTATTCATTTAAAAAGAAAAAACTATGCTTTCTTTAAATATATATCACAAAATGATGTCGGCTTATATTATGCACCCAATCATTCTGTACTCGAATGTACTTATCATTTAAATGGTCAGCTATCTCACAGCTCTGACATCAATTTTGCGGCCTCTTGGTGATATGGATTGATTTCGTCGGCGGATATTTGCTTCAATATATTGCGGGCTTCGTTCACTCTTTTTAGCTTTAACAGCATTAGAGCCTGATAGTATGTTGCCTGGCTGGCATACCTTGACTTTTCGTCTTCTTTTACTTCACGGAAAAGCATCTCTGCCTTCTTGTACTGCCCTTGTAGTGCCATACAATTGGCATATTCAAATTTGATTGTACTGTTTTGTTTAATGTCATCCGGAATCAATTCGTAGTATTCTACTGCCCCTTTATAATCCTTATCCCAGTAGGCTTGCATAAACGCTGCCACCGGATCCATGGTGCTGGGTCCTCGCAAACCCGGGTTGAGAGAAAGTTCTCTGCTTGGTGCAAAATGCATGGCAAATAATTCGTCTGTTTTTACCTGTTTTTCCTTTTTGACTGACTTTTTCGCCGGCTTGACAACTGCCATAGGGGGCGGTACTGCCCTCACCGTGGTGTCTGGCTTTTTACGCACTGTGTCTTGAGGCGGAGGCGTATTGATGATTGTATCTCTTTGTATTACTTCTGAGGGCGGCCCTACTGACTCTGTTTTACCGATGAACTTCCATATTGTAAAGCTGACCAAAGCCAACATCACTGCTGCGATTCCGAAATAAGTTAATCTTTTTTGCAACTTACGTCTGTCATCCTGCCTTTTCCCTGCTTGCGCCAGTTTGGTTTTAAGCTCATTTCTCCCGGCTTGATTTAACAAATCCATTACCTGCAGACAAGCATTGTACTCATCCTGTAGTTCAATATCAGTCAGCAATCTTTCCTTAAATGTTTCATGTTCAACCGGATTTAATTCTCCGTTGATGTATTGAAAAATAAGGTCGTCATTCTTATGTGTCATTTGTTTGAGTTATTGTTTTTGATCAAATCCTTCAGTCGATTGAGACAGCGACTAAGAGATGCGCTTACGACATTATTGCTGTTCAGGCCGGTTTCCTGTCGAATAACATCTACCGACTTGCCCAGGTAATATCTACCTAATAGCAACTCTTTGCACTTACTACCCAAAGCTTCAAAATATTTAGTCAGGGTAGGCTCTTGTTCGGATTTGTCAAAATTATACATAATAATATCTTCAATGGGATCAGCAAAATCTGTTAAATTACCAACCAAATTAATTCTTTGCTCTGCTCTTATCTTATTCAGCAGGATATTACGGCCTATGGTGAAAAGATAAGTACTCAAGCTGCTTCTTAATACCGAAAGTCGCTGATTCTTAACATTTTCAAAGAAAATAATTATCGTTTCTTGCCAAACATCTTCTAAATCTTGAAAACTGCACATGAATCTTGTTTTCGCCCATCCGAAAAATTCGTCGCGATACTTAAGATAGACCTGCTCTATTGCTTTGCTGTCACCTTGCTTTACCCTTCCAAATAATAACTCATCTGCTTCTCTCATCCCATGGATTTGTGAAAGTATTTTGCAGCAATATAACTACTTTTATTTTTTTAGTTTCACATATTTCATAACAATATTTAAATGATTCTATAAATAATCATTTATATCAATAAATTTTAAAAAAACATCTTACACATTTATTCTACAATTTATCATTATTAAGCGTATTATAACAAATATTTGTTGTGTAAGCAAATACAAACAAATAAAATTCAAAATTGTTTCAGAATAATAAAATCCCTGCGACATTTTGATGCCACAGGGATCAATTCACATAAAAAAATGCATTTTGCTCCAGGATATTTTTTAACCCCAACACATCCAGTGAAACAAAACCAGGGTTTTCATAATTTGATTATTAAATGTTTAAAACAATTCCTACATTCTTACATCTTAATCACCTGAGCAATTAAAATCTTAACACCATGCATCAATTATTTTTTCTTTTTTTGAAATTCAATGATTAACGGGTCATCAGGAACAAAATAAAACTGCCTGGTTGCTTACAAAAGGATCCTGATATGAGCTAACATCGGTGCCTTTTCAACATATTTTACAAAGACTAATAATACTGCATCCTTACATTCACATGTGTTTTCTCGTTTTTCCTGATAATCACCTTAAATTTATCAAAAACCGGCTTGAGGATACCTTTGTGTATGTAATCAGAAAAGCCAAATCCTTCTGCCGGAATGCGTAGAAGCTTGTATTTCATCTTTCCGTTTCCATCCGTATCATCCATCACTGTTATTCCATAGCTTCCTGCGAGATCTGGCATTTTAACTTCCAACCGCCCTTCTTTTACTTCATCTTTTGTAACACAGAAAGTCATTACAGGTCGTTCCCGGTCAAACTGTTTCTGATTTTCAAACAGTGCAAAACACAGTTGTCCTTCATTATTCTTGATGTTGCTGATGTTGCACACTGCTTGAGCATGCAATATGACCGAAGCGAATAACATGTACATAGCCAGAAAAGCTACAATTTTTGCAGCCTTTTTGCCTTGCCCGACTCTTATTGCATCCAGCTTGAAGAATCTGTTTATCAGATTGATGTCACCTGTTTTCCATGCCAGGTACGGTTCTGATTGACGGAGTAGAAACCATTTGACAATCGGGCTTACTAGGAAGGTCAGAACTTTTTGGATTTTGGAGACTGGTTTTGCTGTCTTTTCGAAGTACGACTCCATGGTATCTTTTCTGAAATGAAGGTTATTCTCCAGTTCATCACCATCTACCATGCGACCGCAATGAAAATTCTTTTCGGCGAAGGCTTTTTCAGGGAAATCAAGTTTTCCAAGTCCGTAGATATCGAACGAACGTTGTAAAAATTCGCGATAACTAATGGTGGATTGTGCTCCACCACCGAGGTTGAATATCCTGAAGCTGAGCTCATCCTGTTTTTCAAGACCATTGATGAATGCCCGGGCAGTGTCTTCGGGTGTAGATATCTCGAATGGTGTATCAAGTGGCATGTGAAACATCAGCCTGGAGATTTTATGATTTTTCATGATGCCTGTAAGTCGGAATATTGTCCAACGAAGCCTGCTTGCTCGTATGATTTTTTCTGCCTCAATTTTGGTGACTGCATACAGGTCTCCTTCACTTGGTACAAGCGCATCACCCACCCATATGTCAGGATTGTCCAACCTGTCACCATAAACCGACACCGATGAGCTGTACATGAAGAAACAATCAGGTGATGTATCTTCAAGATGCCTGACCAACAACCGCGTACCTTCGGTATTGATGGTATGTGCTAGCTCAGGAAAATCATCTGCTGCGGGTGGAATTATTGCAGCCAGGTGGAATGCCGCATCCATTCCGGCTGGAATTTTTGCAATATCTGTCTCATTGCTGATGTCACCAGCAATGAAATGAATATGATTTTTAAATTCTTCGTAAAATCTTTTTGTTTTCTTGTTTAGAATATCAAAAACATATAGCCTTGCATTCTTATTCTGCAACAACTGCGTGACTATTTCGCGACCTACTGTACCTGAAGCGCCTGTAATTAAAATGTGTTTGGGTTTCATTTGCAAAAATTTATTTCTTGCAAATTCGACACTATTCTGAGACAAAACCGTCCGTTTTTCAATATCCGGACAACCAGTAGCCGTACGAACTTTAAAATCCGGATTGTATGTCAAGCAAGAGAATCGCGGTAAGCCGTTGGTGTCATCCCGGTCGCATTTTTAAATAACGTATAAAAGGAGGATTTACTCGCAAAGCCACAGTCGAATCCGATTGCTTCAATCGAATACGTATTATCCTTGTCAGACAACATTTTCTTGACTTCTTCCACTCGAAAATGGTTTACATACTGAAAAAAATTCTTACCGATAACAGTATTCAGTACTTCTGTCAATTGATATTTAGGTACTTTTAGTTTTTTGGAGATAACTTCCATACTTAAGTTAGGGTCGAGATAGGCTTTTTGACCAACGACATATTCTTCTATCTTTTCCTGTATCTGTCCCTTGGCTTCCGTAGTTAGCAAAGATTTTTGGTACGGAATCCGTTCTTCTTCGATATCCTCGGAAAAAAGACTCAGGCGCAACTGATAAAGCCCATAAAAACTGAGTATGTATATCAGTCCAAGTAAAACAGCATAATTGTAAATATGTGGTGAGAGGGGATAGCTTTTGGTGAAATAACTTACCATAGCGACCACTACTGCTATGATACAATAAACAGTATATGACACCGAAACGAACAAGACCCAACCGATGCTTTCATTCTGATCAATGTTGGAGCGCTCGGCCTGCAGGCTGACCCTGTGTCTGTGCACCAACCTAAGGCTCAGAAAATTGTAAACGATAGACGAAATAACCGTTGCTGTCCCGAAAGCAATTCTATAAAGGAAAAAACTGTCGCGGTCAAAAAAGGTATTCATAGCAAAAGCTTCCTGAACCCAATAGGCAATCAATTTGAACAGCAAGTATGGTACCAGATGCAGTAAATATACCGGCCTGAGCCTAAATTTCCTGTCCGTCAACGAGCAGATGTACAAGAAAAGTGCAGGATTGAATAAAAGAAAGGAACTTGACAGCAGTGGTTTGCTGAAGATCAGGTAATCGAGCGCACAGCTCAGAAAATCCAGTGCCAGCAACGCCAGCCACAGACTAAGCACCTTATCTGACTGACTATTTTCTTTCTTGGTGAAAATCAAGAAAGACGCAAACAGTGCCTGACTGACACCTACCCATGCAATTATCTCAATCACGTATGTAATCTGTTTTGATCGATATTACCATTGCATAAATGTAGGAATAAAACTGTTAAATTTGTCAGCTTGCAGAGCCTAATATTTCGTTCGGCCCAAAAATATCCACTCTGTCTTTAGAATTGAATTTTTAATTTGCCCAAAAGACACATTAGGAATTGAACAGCTATTAGACTACATAGATGATTTTAAATACTGATTATCAAAGCAGAATATAGTAGCACTAAAGTCCAATTTAAAACTCTGCATTGCCCGGAGTACGTGGGAAGGCTATAACATCACGGATATTAGTCATGCCGGTAACAAAAAGCACGAGACGTTCAAAGCCAAGTCCATAACCTGCATGTGGGCAGGTACCAAACCTTCGCGTGTCGAGGTACCAGTACATTTCTTCTTCCGGTATATGCATTTCTCTCATCTTGGCAGTTAGCCGATCAAGGCGTTCTTCTCTTTGTGAGCCGCCTACTATCTCGCCTATGCCCGGAAACAGAATGTCCATAGCAGCTACTGTCGGACCGGGAACACCTTCTTTCGGATCATCCTGACGCATGTAGAAAGCTTTGATTTCGGCAGGGTAATTTGTAAGAATGACAGGTTTTTTGAAATGCTTTTCTACCAAAAACCGTTCGTGTTCACTTTGAAGGTCTGCGCCCCAACCATCTATCAAATACTTGAACTGCTTTCGTTTGTTAGGGTTCGAGTTGCGTAGAATGTCGATAGCTTCCGTGTAGGTGATGCGTTCAAAATCATTCGCCAGACAGAATTCTAGCTTTTGTGTCAAGGACATCTCTGAACGCTCATTTTGTGGCATTGATTTTTCTTCTTCTGCCTGTCTGTTTGACAGAAATTCGAGATCTTCACGACAGTTATCCATAGCATAGCGGATGACGTACTTCAGCATATCTTCTGCAAGATCCATGTTGTCTTGAAGGTCGGCAAATGCTACTTCAGGTTCTATCATCCAAAACTCAGCAAGGTGGCGTGTAGTGTTTGAATTCTCGGCACGGAATGTCGGGCCAAAAGTATATACTTCGCTAAGAGCTAAGGCTCCCAATTCTGCTTCTAACTGACCCGAAACTGTCAGATTTGCAGCACGACCAAAGAAATCCTTTGAAAAATCAACTTCTCCGGCTTCGTTCATCGGTGGCTTTACAGCATCCAATGTCGTAACACGGAACATTTCACCTGCACCTTCTGCATCTGATGCGGTAATAATAGGTGTATGTATATAAACAAATCCTTTGTCATTAAAAAATTTATGTATGGCAAAAGCTAAGGCATGACGCACACGAAAAACAGCCGCAAAAGTATTTGTCCGGAAACGTAGATGAGCTATCTCTCGCAAAAACTCAAGCGAATGCTTCTTGGGTTGTAAAGGATAAACTTCCGCATCACAGTCGCCATATACTTCGATTCGCCTGGCAATGATTTCAACAGTCTGACCTTTGCCCTGCGATGACACCAACTCGCCTTCCACACCGATTGCTGCCCCGGTTGTATATCTTTTTAGTTCAGCAGGGTCAGTGTTTTCAAAGTCAACCACTACTTGTATATTGGTATTGGTACTACCATCATTTAAGGCTATGAACTGATTGTTCCTGAATGTGCGTATCCAGCCTTTTACGTTAACTGTTGTCCCTGTTTTGCTCGATTGTAGGAGTTCGGCTATTTTGATGCGTTTTGACATGTTATTTATTGAAAATTTGAGTAAGCTAAATACGCTTTATTGAGGTGCAAAGTTGCAAAAAAATATTCCGCAAACAAGCAGAAAAATTGTATTTTTTGAATTTAACCCGGATTACGCATTAGGCTCTTACTGCAATTATTTATTAGTTCAAATCCATTTCAAAAGCTCAAAAAAACAAGGTTCACTATGGTTTTATCACTTTTTTATGGATTTTTGTACGAATCATTTTCGTTCAAATTCCTATGCATTATCTGGGTTTAAAGCACTGCTGATATTATTCTACACCAAATTTCTCAGACGGCAATTTGCCCTCGAATCCTTTTATCCGCCACTCAGTAAAATTCTGGTTTGACACAAAGCCATGGCCCCAGGCACGTTCTTTGGCTGTCTTGACGAGGACGAATTTTTCTGTATAAACTTCCTCCTCTTTTTGGTTCCAAATCAGCTCGTCCGTCTCCATTGTTTCCTTTTTTGAACTTGTAAGTAAGACGTTGCCCTGTACAGTAATTTCATCTGCACCTTCGCTTCTGAAAGCATAATCTGCCTTTAAGGTAGATGTAACCTTGCCTGTTTCGTCATAAAATTCTACAAAAACTCCTTTAGTAAATTCTTCCTTAGTACGTTCTTGCTCGTATTTCCGAATCAACTCCGGGCCAGTAAGCCGCACCCGTACCATAGCACTGTCAGAATATAGGATCTCTACATCATTCAAAACCTCTTTTTGGGTGTCTCCGGGTGTTATGCGAAGATCATGACTGATGATGTCGTCCTTGCATCCTTGTGTAATGAACAATACGGTAAAAATTACACAAGTCAACAATAGTGTCAGAATATTTTTAGGCAAAATTTGCAGCTTCAGCACTTAATCATATTATTTCGATAGTCAAAAATATAAAAACATCTGTGTATAACGTAGTTCGCTTGCAAAATATACATTGTCTGATGAAATTCTTCTTTGTATAAACCAAATTATTGGAATATTTCGCCTGCGATAAAGTCCAAAACAAACATATATAAATATTAATAAACTTTTGTAACAGGTATGCGTATAAGCTAAATAAAATAGTGATGATGATAAAAAGACATCTGCCTTTATCAATATTTCTTATAGCCGGCATATTACTTACTTCTTGTGTAGCTTCGAAAAAATTTACAGAAATTTCAAAATTGGGAATCAAGAAAAATTTCTGGTTGCTCGGTTCGTGGAATCAGAATAAATCGAATACAGTTGAAGAATGGAAGTTTATCAACAAAAACCTGATAACCGGAAGAATGTACAGTGCTGTCAAAGGAGATACCATCATTGCCGAAACTTACAAGCTCGAGCGCAAAGGCAAGGAAGTATTTTTTACCATGAAATCTACGGAAAGTACCATTCCACAGGTAGAAATGAAACTCAAATCTGAAACGCCCGGAGTACTGATATTCGAAAATCCACAGCAAGAGTTCCCTCGTACTATTTCTATCAAACTTGACGGTACGTCAAAAACAACCTTGTTTGAAGGTATTAACAAGGACGGCGAAGGAGTAACGCGTGATTTTTATTTCACAAAATCTGAACCTGCCGTTAAAAAATAGTAACTTTGCAGGCCTTTATCACTATGTATTTCAATGGCCGAAATCAAAAAACCGCGACTTACTGAAATTCGCAACAGACGTGTCGAGTTCGAATTTAAGCTTCTCAATACATTTGAGGCAGGGCTTATATTGACCGGTACCGAGGTAAAATCATTGCGCGAAGGCCATGCCAACCTGAATGACGCTTATTGTTATATCAGACAGGGTGAACTCTTCGTTCGCAACATGTTTATTTCGGAATACGATCTTGGCACCTACAACAACCACGATCCACGCAGGCCGAGAAAATTGCTCCTCACAAGAAATGAGCTGAATAAGCTTGGAAAAAAGGTCAAAGAAAAGGGTTTCACCATCGTACCTGTCAGACTTTATTTTTCTGAACGTGGTCTGGCCAAACTCGAAATCGCCCTTGCCCAAGGCAAGAAATCTTTTGATAAGCGACATTCCATCAAGGAAAAAGATACCAAACGCGATCTGGACAGGCTGAAAAGATACAAATAAACCATCTTCCTAATCTCGACAAATGAATACAACATTAGTGGTCTGCGACTTCTTGTATGTTGTTGTCCGGTAGCACTTCGCTTTGTTCCGGTTCTTTTTTGTTAATCATCAGGCCAAACATCATAATCAATGCAGAGAAGATTATAACCTGGATAATCAGCGATTTATCTACCAGATCTATGACCTGATTTTCGGGAATTGACAGGAACAACAGAATGGTTATGAGGCCTCTTGGTGCAATATAGAGCAATGGATTCAATTTCATCCTGAAAACTTTAAGCAAAACAAACCTCAGCACAAAAATGCCGGCAGTAATACTTAATGCCCAAACGACGGTATTCGGGTTGAGCAGTTCCTCTGTTTCAATTAAATAACCAAACAGCAAGAAAAATATCGCCCGAACCAAGAAGACAACCTCCGTAGTGAGTTCTTTGAATTTTACGACTTCAAGATTCAATATGTCCGGCCGAAATTTTTCAATAAACTTAAAGGACTTGAGTTCGTCCAGATTGCCAAGAAAAAGACCAAACAACAGGATAAACACCAGACCAGGCAGATGGAAAATTTTTGCTACTGTATAAATCATGATAATCATTAAAATGATCGGCATGAACTTGACCGGATGTTTTATTCTGCTAAGGAGAAAAGCAAGGACCAATGTAGCAACGAAGCTAACCACTAATATAATGAGCATCTCCACTACAAAATTGTTGAATGTATGGGCGCCAATAGAATCATTCAGCGTTACAAAATTGAAAAAGATTACACCAAAAATATCCGACAAACTACTCTCATAAGTAATGAACTCCCGTTGTGAATGAATGAGGTTCTGTGCACTGGGGATGGCAATCGAACTGCTTATGACTGCCAGCGGTATTGCGTTGGCAAGTCCGATTTTTAACGGAACATTCCCAAAATACTCAAATGTGTAGGCAAGGCCAAAGCTGAACACAAGAATGGGTACAAAAGCAATAATAAGTGATTTGGCAATAAAGCCTATTTTTGAAACATGGAATTCGAGCTCAAGCGAGCCTTCCAACACGATAAGTATCAGACCGATCGTCCCAAAAATAGGTAGTATCGGCGTCATATCCGGAATTTCTATCCCGAAGAAATGAATACCTTGACTGAATGCCCACCCTACCAAGAGTAACAGGATGACAGGCGGTATTTTCGTCTTGGCCGAGGAAACGTCAAATAGGTATGCCAGAATGAGCAAGGAGCATACTGTAATGATTATTTCGGTCGTCATAGTTTGTTTTTTCGGTCACCGTTTCATTCATCCGACAACATTTCACAAGGCATTTCTGCTCCGGCAGCCACGTCGGGCAATGAAAACAAAATCTGTTTGAAATTCTTTAAAAAGAATCCAAATATAACAATGTGGTTGATAAATTTTACCAAAAATCAAAAATATCTCTGCTCCAAAGCACCTAAACTGCTTCGGCGGTGCTTCTTTTCTTGCTCAAAATACTTGTTTCGTGCTCAATGGCGATGATTCCGCCTTTGAGGTTGTAAAGATTGTCAAATCCGAAAGCATCCTGGAGTTCACGGATGGCCTTGGCGCTCCTGCCACCGGCTTTGCAATGCACAACTACTTTTTTGTCTTTCCTGATTTCGGCGGCCCTTTCTTTAATTGTGGCAAGCGGAACAAGCAGCGCACCAATGTTCACTTGCTGGTATTCTTCCGGTTCTCTGACGTCGATTATCTGGATGTCTTCGTTGTTATCCAGCCATTTTTCAAACTCGGCTACGCTGATTTCTTTCATTTTTTCCTCAACGGCACGCACACCACAAAACTGCTCGTAATCAATAAGTTCCTTGATTTCAGGTCTGTCTTTTTGTTTTGAAATTTTTAAAATGCGCGTCTCAAAACTCAAGGCATCAAATACAAAGAATCTTCCGCTCAGTGGCTCGCCAACTCCTGTAACTACCTTTATAACTTCATTCGCCTGTAGTGTCCCGATGATGCCACACAGTACTCCGAGTACACCACCTTCGGCACAGTTCGGCACCAGGCCCGGTTCAGGTGGCGTTTGGTAAAGATCGCGATAATTTGGGCCGGTCACACCGTTTTTGTCGGTATAATTAAAAACCGAAACCTGACCTTCAAACTGGGAAATGGATGCATAGATATTCGGGATACCGGCAAGCACACTCGCATCATTTACCAGATATCGTGTCGGGAAATTGTCGGTTCCGTCTGCTACCACGTCGTAGTCTTTGATGATATCCAAGGCGTTTTGCGATGTGAGCTGAGTATTGTAGGTAATGATATTGATATGCGGATTCAGGCTTAAAAGTCGTTTTTTCGCTGCTTCTACTTTTGGTTTTCCGACATCTTCTACTCCGAACAGCACCTGACGATGAAGATTACTATCATCAACCACATCAAAGTCAACAATACCGATAGTGCCCACACCGGCCGCCACAAGATAAAGAAGTGACGGGCTGCCCAAGCCACCTGAACCAATAATTAGTACTTTCGAAGCTTTGAGCTTTTTCTGTGCCTCCAGACCAAAATCGGGAATGATGATATGCCGGTTGTATCTCGCAAATTCTTCCTTATTGAAACTGATGTCATCTGCACCACAGCCACCGGCAATAGCAGGAATGATGCTAATGGTAGAATGCTCAGAAACAGACGTTTGTTCTTTCTGAAGGTCGCGGATATCGTCCTCACCGACGAATATATTCACATAACCGCGGATATTGCCATTGTCCTCGAGCAAATTCTTTTTAAGATCAGGGAAATCCTGAATGAGATTGTCAATACTTTCTTTGACAGTACTGCCGTTTACAAGCACTTTTGACTGTTGGTTTGTAAATTTTCTGAGTGGTGTAGGAATTACAATTGTAGCCATGATTTTTTATTTAAATGTTATGAAATTATTTTATGGAAATTTCCGCCTCGCGGGCAATCTGTTCTTCGTCAAACTGAAAATCATCGTTCAGTCTCCAGGATTGCAGTGATACGAATTCGTTTTCGCGTACTGCTATTATTAAATATGAAAAATAAGGCTGTGCAACAACCCGGTCGTGTTCGCTTGGCACAGAAGGATGGTTCGGATGAGAATGGTAAACTCCCAACAAAAGCAGATTATTAGCTTCGGCATATTGTTCTGCTTTCATGTAGTCGAATGGCGTAATTTCGAACCGTCTTCGTTTGTCTCCTACCTTTGCATTGTTTACAATCTGAATTTCGGAAATGGTTCTTTCTTCGCCATTCTCGGTTCCAAACATAAACCCACAGCATTCATCCGGAAAGCTTCGCAATGCGTCAGCAAGGATTTCAATTTCTGTTTTTCTTGAAATGTGCAACATGATTTTACATTATTTTTTTGATTACTTCACTGTATTTGTCTGCATTATCGGGCAAAATCGTGATGATGACACCGCTTTCTATATTGTCAGCCACTGTCGCTGCTCCGACTATGTTGGCTGCTGATGAGGGGCTGAGTACACCACCGAGGACTTTCTTCCTCATCAGGTCATACGCCTTGAAAGTGTCTATCTCCAACCCATAATCTGCAATTTGCGCATCGTAAATCTCCGGCACGATGGCTGTCTCGAGATGTTTCCAGCCTTCAAGGCCATGTATGGCCACATCCGGCTGCAAAGAAATGGCTTGTATAGCCGGATTGTACTCTTTGAGCCTTCTTGAAGTGCCTACAAAAGTGCCCGTTGTACCAAGTCCTGCCACAAAATGTGATATTTCGGGCAATTCACGGATAATTTCGATCGCTGTGCCGTAATAATGTGCTTTCCAGTTGTTGTCATTGGTATATTGGCTGGCATAAAAATATTTTTTGGGGAAATCCTTTGCGAGTTCAGCTGCCTTTTCCTGTGCCTCGTCTGTTCCGCCAAACGGAGAAGTATTAATAATTTCGGCACCGAGACTGTGCAGAATGTCTTTTCTCTCTTGTGATGCATTTTCCGGCAGACACAATGCGACTTTGATACCCAGTTTTTGTCCGATGGCTGCATACGCGATGCCGGTATTACCGCTTGTGGCATCCAGGAGAATCTTGTTTTCAGTAAGTTTTCCTGATGAGATTGCATTTTTAATGATATTGAATGCGGCTCTCGCTTTTACACTGCCGGACAGGTTTTTCCATTCAGCTTTTGCAAATATTTTTACATCTTTATTTTGGTGCAATCCGGTTATCGGCAGCAAGGGTGTATTCCCAATAAACCTGCTAATGTGATCCAGTTTATGTTTTAGTCCGTGACTCCCTGTTTGTTGTTTATACGATACTCTATTGCTCATTTTTTTTACTTTTATTGAAATGAAAAAAGGCTTTGCAGGTTGCTGCAAA
>JAIBCG010000060.1 GCA_019694295.1 Saprospiraceae bacterium | reverse complement strand
TTTAATACAGAATCAAGCAAGATAACATCACGCAATGAACTCAGATTTGTATAACCATTGCCTGCCTTCTCATACTGACCGATTGCTATGATGAGCCCTATCCGCTCAGCTTTGACTGTGTTGAAGCTAAGTGCAACCAAAATAAAAATCAACCAAATCAACCTTCTGTATCCCAACATGATTAGTCGTTTAATATTTTAACACAAATGAAGGGAAAGCCGATATTGTAAAAATAATAAAACTTTCTCTTACTGTTTAATACAAAATCGGCATAAATATTAACAGCATACAATAAAAAAACAGCAATAAAGTAATGTAAAACATATTCTTTGCTCGAAAACGAATATTGCTGACATCTTACATAATTTTCATTGAGGTTCTTTGACAGGTTACCAATCTTCAAAATGGCTTCAAGACCATCAATATGATGATAGCAATGAAAATTAAGTTTTCAATCCTTTCGTACAGAAATAATTTTTTTGACAGCAAGTAATACTCAACAGGAATGTCTTCTCTATGATGGTCGTTAATTAATGCTTTTATCGGCTTGGAGCGGGGTGACAAAACCAAAGGCCCGAAGGCAAGTGCTACAAGGAAAAGTACAAGACTGAGCACATACCATTTCATCTGCCAGAGATAAGGACGCATGAAGCCCATCAACACACCTGATACCAGCAGCAAGGACCCGCCCACCATTACGAAAATATGCAAACGGTTGCGAATAAGGTATGCATGCCTGAGCTCCGTCATGTTGGTGGCACGGGTGACAACGTATATCATAATGAAGCCCGGGCCAAGCCCTAAAATGGCAGAAAGTACATGTACGAGCAAAACAAACTTATATAAACCCATCTTCTCCTCTTCAGTTTTTATTACATAGCTGCTGTTGACAACTCAATATGCTGAGATATAGTAATTCTCCACAATCAATACTTCTTCTCTCTTGAGCTACAAAGCAGTCATAGCGTAAATTTACGGTAAAGAATCGTATTTTTGATGTGCCGGTCTATACAAATATACTTGCTGCAAATTAGTTTTCCCTAATTTGGCTTCCAGATAAAAAAAACATCAAATGTCGTGCACAAAACTGCAGAAAAATTGTTCATATATACAGACACAAATGATAATACAATATCATGAAACTAAAACCTGAATCTGAAAAACTGGATGATTATCTTGGCTCTGTCTTGCCATTTATAGTGTTCGAAACGCCATTAGTAAAAAGCAAAATATTGGAAATCAAATCTATTACCAATAATAAAGCCTTGCAGGCTAAGATTGCATTTGAGTTTGTAAGAGACAACATTTCACATTCGTTTGATACCAACAGTAGCCTAATAACCATCGGTGCCGAAGAGACCATCGAGAAACAAGAAGGAATCTGCTTCGCTAAGTCACATCTACTCGCCTCTCTGCTGCGGGGCTCAGGCATACCAGCCGGATTTTGCTACCAGCGTGTATTGCGCAAAGCTACAGTCGAATCTGGCTATGCACTGCACGGTCTCAATGCACTCTACCTTGATGGTACAGGATGGTTTAGGGTAGATCCGAGAGGAAACAAAGCCGGAATCAATTCGCAATTTTCGACAGATGAGGAAAAACTGGCATATCCAATAAGAGAAGAGTTGGGCGAAGTGGACTATCCCGATATTTTTACCAAACCACTTGCATCTGTAACGAAGTCTATGGAAGAATCGGGTGATTGTCATGTGTTATTCTACAATAGACCGGAAGCTTTAGGACAAGGTTAATAAACAAAAGATAATAATGCTGACCCGAAAATATAATACTCAATAAAATAAGCCGTTTAATACATGTGCTGTCTGATTATTGGTATAAAAAGTTTGTTACCAATTCAGCCCTTGGGCGTCTAATAAAGTATAATAAAGTAATTTTTTAATATTAAAATTTGAATCTATGTCAATTGTAAAAGTAATCGAGGTTATCGCCTCTTCAGAGACAAGTTTTGATGATGCAGTACAAAAAGCAGTAGCTGAGGTATCAAAATCCATCAAAAATATTGACTCTGTGTATGTAAAAGATATGAAGTGCCACGTAAAAGACGGCAAGATCGCTAGTTACGGCGTTATCTGTAAAGTGTCTTTCAGAGTTGACCCAAATATGTAATTTTCGACTGCAATTACAGGTTATTTTACCATAGCCGTACAAAAAAAAGCACCCCAGGCATTGTGTCGGGGTGCTTTTTTTAATGAATGTGTGCGTTGAAACATAAAGCTAATTTAGTAACAAACTGTTACAAGCTAAATATGCATTAATTAACACTTGCGAATGTTTTGTCAATCAATGAAGCTTTTATTGTTGTCAAATATTGCGGTAATATGCCGCTTTTGATATTTCCGGCTTATCAAATGCCAAAATATTGGGAATGTAGTACGATAGAGTACGGTACCCGGTATTTTTCTTCAATCTGGCAATCCCATCGGTAACCATCCCGGCAAATTTTCGAATAAAAAAGTATTTTGACAAGTGTAGCCAAAATGCTTTTTATGTAGTACGAATGACAAACATATTAGTTAAGTACATCCAGGATGCGGATCTGTTTGAGGCCGCCCGGCAATGCCCACTGGATGGTCATCCCTTTGCGAAAGCCCAACATAGCCACACCGAGTGGTGAAAAGATAGATATCTTCTTTTCGTTGATGTTGGCATCTTCGGGTAGTGTAAGTTGGAGCTTCATTTTCTTGCTGGTAGCAATGTCTTCAGCTTCAAATGAAGAATTAATCTTGATGACATCTTTGTCAAGGGCTGTTTCTTCTACTATATCGGCCTTGTCGAGTTCCTGGTTGAGTTTGCCGAGTTCTGCTGTCTTAAGGTGCTGAGGGCAATTAGCAATCAGAGTTTTTAGTGTGTTGTAATCCGTATTCGTTATGATCGGTTTCATTGTATAATAAATTTTTTAAAAAGTGACTACAGTGCTGTATGTATTGAGCAGCTGCAGAAGGTTAAGAAATGAGAAAATAAATATTGTCCGGAGAATGTGCACCCTCCGCTTAGAAATAATATTCAACAAGAAAAACGGAGGGTCTATGAAATGAAACTTCTGTCGCTTCTGACAATACGAAACAATCGACCGCATACGTACTGCGGGCGTGAGGCAGTTGATTGATGGTGAAATTGTTTCATGCACTTCATAACCACAAAATTAAGAAATAGTTGTGAAATATGCAAATTTAAGTTTGATTTATGGTAAGGTAAGGTGCAAGAAGGAAGATTGAGTTTGGTACAAACCTCAAATCGTTTCTGACTATTTACTTCAAATAATTATTACTTCAAATCCATTGCAAAAGCTCAAAAAACATTGTTTACTATGCTTTTATCGCTATTTTATGGATTTTTTGTACTTACCAATTCCGTTTAATGTCCTATGGCAATATCAGGAATATACCGGCATTTGAGTATAGAATTAATATCAAACGGGCAATTTCATTGATCTGAAACTGCCCGATTAATCAGTGTAAAAATTTGTACAAGTCGGCTGTACGATTACAGCGTTCCGTATTTTTTACCGTAATAAAGCATCTGTTCTACGAAGCCCTGATTATTAGTAATTTTGACATTTACCGGCTTGCCGGTTTTGTCTTTGACGAGTTCAAGAATGGGGTTGACGAAGCCACTGTAAGGAGCCAGGTTAAGTGGCTTCACACGTTTGAGTACTTCGGCATGGATGGTAGGATCCACTTTGGTACCGTAGTTTTCGACCAAAGCCTTTCCTGCATTGTAGTCACCCTCCGACTTGATACGCTGGATTTCGCGAAGCAGATCGCCGAATATTGTGCGGAGTTTGTTGTAATCATTGATATGGTAGAACGTCTTACCATCTCTCACTACTTTTTCTACCACATTATCTTTTCTTCCTTTTGCGAATGCCCATGAAGCTACCAGTTGGCGGTTTTGCATGTGTTCTTCTTCGAGGTTTTTGCCCATATCGAGACGCTGGAGCTGTGTCAACATTCCGTTGCGGATGTAGCCGTCGTATTCGGCTTTCCCTACTTCGAGTGAAGGCATCAGACCGATATCAACTAGTTTTTGGTCCATCAGATAATAGAGGCCTACAAGATCAGCTCTGGCCTCTTCGAGGGTACTTGCGAAGTTCTTGAGTGTTTCACGAGGCTGACCGACACCTTTATTGATCTGGCCGGATGCATGGCCGATGACTTCATGGAGTGCCGTGTGGAGTTTACCGGCGAGTGCCGCATATTTGGTTCCGCGATCTATTTCTGCCTGGTCGTAGGCGAATTCCTTCAGCATACCAGGGCCACTTGCTTTTTCGTAAGCAGCTATGATGTTACCAAGGCTTACTGATTTCGAACCATGTTTTTCACGTATCCATTCGTTGTTGGGTAGATTGACACCTATAGGCGTAGAAGGCGAACAATCGCCCGATTCGGCAGCTACCTGTACAACTTTGTAGCTCACTCCGGTTACTTTTTTCTTTTTGTGTTCAGGCTTAATAGAAGAATTATCTTCAAACCACTGGGCATTGGCAGCTACTACTGCCATCTGCTTAGATGCTTCGAAATCATTGATCTGTATAACACTTTCGTAAGTTGCTCGTTTGCCTATGGCATCACCATATACTTCTATAAACCCAAGTATATAGTCGATATCGCCCTGCGTGGCATGTGCCCAGAGGATGTTGTACTCGTTCCAGAGTTTGAGGGCGCCTGTTTTGAAGTATTCGGTCAGTTTCTGCAGAGCATTGCGCTGCGGTTCGTTTTCGGCATATTTTATGGCTTGTAAGAGGTTTTCGTTTACCTTTTCAAGCGATTTGCCGTAGCGGCCACCTATTTTCCACACATCTTCATAGGCTTTTCCGTCTTTGAGAATCATCGTAGAATTGAGGCCGTATTCAATGGGTTCGGGGTCGTTCTTGTCGATGATACGGCTATAATAATCTTCTACCATTTTTTGCGTAACACCTTCTCCATAAAAGTTATTGGCAGATGATACGATCATGTCCTTGGTAGCGTCTTTTACCTTGCGCTTAGCGTACATTGAAGGGTTGAAAATGGCTTCAATTGCCGGTGGGCTCAGCTTGGCCCCAGTGCTTTTCATCAGTTCGATGAAGTACGACTGTGAAAACTCAGGTGTAAACTTGTCCATGCCGTAATGGTGATGAATACCATTGGCAAACCAAAACTGTTTTGCGAACGTAAGGAATTTCTTGTAATTTTCGTCATTGTCTTTTCCTTTGGTATTCGCTACGATTGTTTCGAATGCCTTTCTGATTTCCAGATTATATTTGAAATTCTGGTCGTAATTGATATCGCGACCATAATAACCTGCTTCAGCCAGGTAGTACACGAGTAGTTTTTGGTTAAGGCTAAGATTGTCGAAGCCATTAATATCATAGCGCAACACCTGGATATCTGCGAATCTGTCCACCACATTGCTACCGGTAGGCTGACTCATTTCAGTAGTCTTTTTCATAGTTGAATTTTCGGGCTTTTTAACTCCGCATGCTGCCATTACCATTACCAATAATAGCATGAATACAGAATAAAACGTTTTTTTCATGAACATTAATTTAAAGAGTTAGAAAAATTTGAAGATACAAATTTAACAAAAACAAAGGGAAAACTGCTATTTTACGACAACAAGCTTTTGAATACTTACTTTTTCGTGACTTTCTGCTTTGATAAAATATATGCCAGGCTGTAATGTCGAGATGTCTGCCACAGCTGATGTATTCTGTTTCAGGATAGTACTTACAATACGGCCACTGACATCTGATATCTGAATAACTGAACTGAGCAGTTCTGTGTTTTTGAAAATGAGGAAATCTGTTGCCGGATTCGGATAAAAAGAAAGACAGTTTGCACCATACCGGTCATAAACTGCTGTTCCTTTATTCTTCTCGAATTGGCTAAAAAATCGCCATATTTCTTTTGCTGCATTAAAATCCCGACAGGTATTGCCGGCCAAGGGCGAGTCGAAAGCTGAACCGGGCCATGTGTGACCACCGTTGTTAATCTTAAAAAATTCGACTGCATGGCCATCAGTGCCTCCTGTGTAAACGAAATGAGTAGCCGTAGCATCATCTGTTTTGTCAATATCCGATACTTCATTTATTGTGGGTACAGGATTGCACTTGTTTTTCTGCACCCAGTATTTTACAACATCTTCTATCGGCTTTGATGTCAGGTTGCCGTCGTATGGTACGGTTGGGTCTGCAGTGCCATGCATTTCTATCACAGGTGTCCCGTAGCTTTGGTTACAGTCATACAATACGGTAGGCATTGATCCGGTAACAGAGCCTACAGCTGCAAAGCGATCGCTTGTACAAGCAAGGTAGTAACTCATATAACCACCATTGGACATTCCTGCAGCATAGATACGATTTTGGTTAATATTGAATTTTGCCGAAATGGTATCACACAATCTTTCAAGAAAACCCACATCATCAACACTCACACCCAGTATTTTATAATTCCAAAAACGGTTGCCGAGAAAGTCTTTGGTACCATCAGGATGGGCAATGATAAAACCAGCAGTATCTGCAATGGGCATAAAGCCCGAATTAAGCGCCTGCTGGATCCCATCGGAGGTGTAGCCATGGAGATTAATAAGCAAGGGTGCCGGTTTGGAGGCATTGTATGAAGCAGGTACGTAAAACGAATAGGTACGCAATTTGCCATCATGCATGAATGATCCACTAATGGTTTGCTGCGCAATGGTCATCCTAAAACCAGCTATAAAGAAGCATAGACAAAAGAGTAAGTATTTCATGTTGACAAAACTTGTTCAGAAGCCGAAAATAACATTTTCTGACATAATACCGGTTCGGTCGGGCAATTTCTTTACATATTCTTATTTCACCAAAACAAAAAAGCCTGCCAATATAGATCAGCAGGCTATATAAGTTGAGTAATATTTTATTGAACAACTGCATTATTGGCATCAACCCACTCATTCATGCCACCGGTATAATTTTTAACGTTTGTAAACCCTTGTTTCTTTAGCATCGAATAGGCTATAGAAGCCCGAACACCACTTTGGCAGTGCACAACGATGGGTTTATTTTTGGCATGCTTTCCTTCAAGCTCAAGTATTCTTGCGAATGCCAGGTTAGCAACACCGGCAATGTGACCCGATTTGTATTCACTCTCATTCCGCACATCCAGTACTACAACATTTTTATCATTGAGATACTGTTTAAATTCCTGCATGCTGATAAGATCTGACTGAGCCGGTGCAGGTACATCGGCCGGAGAGACGAACCCATAGATATTGTCCATGCCTATACGCATCAGCTTGCGTGTCAGGTCTTCGCGGTTCTGCTCCGGAGCGATGAGTACTATTTGTTGGTTGTAATCGAGGACAGAACCAAGCCAGGTAGAGAAAAATTTGCCACCATTAATCTGCAATACACCATCGTTGAGGCCTTTGGCAAAATCGTTAAGCGTTCTTGTATCTATTATAGTAAGCTTATTCTGTTGAGCTCTCAGAAAATCATCCTTAGACAGTACAGCATGCTTTGGTACCTCAATGAGCATAGGACGGTCCACTTTATTCAGGTGCTTCATCATGGCAAAATAACGAGGAGGCGCGGGCTGACCTTCAAGGATGTATTTTACGAATGCGTCCTGATTGTTCAGGTATTTCAATGCCGGGTTCGATTTTTTCTCCTCACCAAGTGTTGATTGTGGGATGTTGCTCAGACTTTTTCCACAAAAAGAACCAGCACCATGACCGGGCCAAATTTCCAGGTTGTCTGGCAATTTCATGAATTCATTTAATGAAACAAACAGGTCACGTGCTCCTTTTTCTTGCGTACCTACCATACCCGCCGCTTTTTCGAGAAGATCCGGCCTACCAACATCACCTACGAATATAAAGTCACCTGTAATGGCTTTCACGGGCTTAATGCCATCCATAAGTAGAAAGCTAATACTTTCAGGTGTATGACCCGGCGTGTGCATGACTTTAAGCATTATACTGCCTACATGGATGATACTTCCATCTCTGAGTGAAGTGTGCGCAAACTGGTATTGCCAGTCTTGCCCACCTTCATCCGACAAAAGCAACTTGGCTCCTGTGACATGCGCAAGTTCTCTTGAGCCCGTCAGGAAATCTGCATGAATATGCGTCTCGGTTATCTGTTTGATATTCAGTTTGTTCTGCTTTGAAATTGCCAAATAGGTATCTATGTCGCGTTTTGGATCAATGACTATAGCATCACCCGTCTGTTTATCGCCAATAATATAGCTGGCCTGCGCGAGTGTTTCGTCATAAATACGTTCGAAGAACAAACTCTGACCATCAACCGACGCCGTCCCGTTAATACCAAATACCGTCAAAACTACCGTTAGTAAAGAGATTAAATTTTTCATATTTTATGAATTTTTTTATTTGATTAATGGTACAAAGTTCAGGTGATTATCTTACCCGGTATGAAACTTAAGTTACAGTTCGGTGAACGTTACAAATAAGGGTAATTTTTTGTTTGATTTTTGAGATTAAAATTTTCCAAAAAACTATCTTCCTCAATATATATGCAGATATGATAATATGTTAAAATATGTACTTTTTATATATTTATTAATATTATTCCTTAAATTTGTAATGAAAGTTATAGGTTTTATTATAATATAATTATTTATCATACATAAAATGATCATTTTTATGAAAAAAATAGTATATCTTTTATTTATGATTGTTATTACCGGAAGCCTTAATGCTCAGTCACCACTGAAATCCGGTTTTCAGATTGTAGTAAGGCATGGTGGTATTGGTGGCTTGGTAGGAAATAATGCAGTATCAGTAAGAATAAGCATCCTTAAGGATTCAGCAACTGCTACAGAAGCTGTTTATAGCGAGGAACATAAAGTGACGACAAATAGCAATGGTCTTGCTTCACTTACGGTAGGTAATGGCTCGGTTATCAAAGGAAATTTTTCAGTTATTCACTGGGGGCAAGGAGGATATTTTATTAAAACAGAAACAGACCAAACTGGTACAGGTACAGCATACATCACAACAGAAATAAGGCCTGTAACAAGTGTACCTTATGCATTGTATGCTGAAAAATCGGGCAGCTCGACTCCCGGCCCAAAAGGAAATAAAGGGCAAAAAGGGCAAAACGGTCAAAATGGTCAAAGTGCTTACGATCTTTGGATAAATCAGGGATATGCAGGCACAAAAGGAAATTATATTAGCTCGCTAAAGGGACCTCAAGGACCTCCTGGTTCGTCGGGTGGATATACACATTACATAGGCGAAGCGTATGGCGGCGGTGTAATATTCTATCTATGGAAAGAAAATAATGGTACAGAACACGGCTTAATCTGTTCTCTTGAAGATCTAAGCTATACAAATGTTGACTCCGGACAGATTTGGAGCAATATAAACAATGCAGCTGTTGACCTGTCGAATGAAATGATGTCTTCGTGGGATGGAAACCAAAATACAGAAGATATTGTCAATCAGCCGGGGCATGCCACCAGTGCCGCAAAACTGTGTCAAGACTATATCGGTGGCGGATTAACAGACTGGTATCTGCCTTCAATTGATGAACTGAAGATACTTTGGCAGAACAGATTTAATGTCAATAAGGCCCTGGAAATATATAGTGCATTCGGGTTACTGGACAGAACAAGTGGGTTTTATTGGTCGAGTACAGAATTTGGGGCAGGTACTGCTTATTCAATTGGTGGCTGGTATGGTGAAATTATGCCGAGCGATAAGTCGGCTCCGCTTTTCGTAAGAGCAGTCAGATCATTCTGATTGGCACACTATTAATTTAAATCAAAAGGAAATGAGAAAAACAATATATACAATTTTGTACAATCTACTTGCAGTAGTCGTTTTGGCTCAGGCACCTAACAAATTCAGTTATCAAGCTGTAATAACAGATGCAAGCAATCAAATACTCAAAAGCAAAAGTGTTGGTCTCCGCTTTAGTATCATCAAAGATAACGCATCGGGTCCGAGCCTGTATAGCGAAAGCCACCAAACAATCACCAGCAAATACGGGCAAGTATCGGTGGAAATAGGCGGTGGTACGGTTTTGTCAGGTGCCTTTGGCAATATCAACTGGAAAGCAGGGCCTTATTTTCTAAAAACGGAAATCGACCCGGAAGGTGGCACCAACTATACCATCACCGGTACTATCCAGTTACTCAGTGTTCCGTACGCATTGTACTCAAACCTAAGTGGCAATTCGCTACCAGGCCCTAAGGGCGACACTGGGGAAGACGGTAACAAAGGACAAACAGGTGAAAGTGCTTATGACATCTGGCTCAGCCTTGGCAATAGTGGCACTAAGCAAGATTTTATCAATTGGATGAAAGGCCCAAAAGGCCAGGACGGTATAGGCTCAGGCAATGATTTCATACATTTTATTGGTGAAGCATACGGTGGAGGTATCATTTTTCATTTGTGGAAAGATGAGAATGAAACAGAACATGGCCTCATAATAAGTAAAAGTGACCTGCATACCAACATCGAATACAGTAACTTTTACAAATCAACTACTGAAGCTACCAGTTTATGGGATGGTGAATCAAACACCAATGCCATTCTGGAGGAGGCAGACTACAACCCATGTGCCGCATTGCTTGTTGTCGAATCAAAGGTAGAAGGCTTCAACGATTGGTATATTCCGGCCATGGATGAAATGATACTCATGCACCGCAACCTCTTTACTATCAATAAAGCATTGAGCAGTATTTCAGGTGGAAGCCCTATATCGGTTGATAAAAATTCTAATCTTGCAGAATATTGGACGAGCAATAGTGATGAAAGTGATACAACTCTTGGTTTTTCATACCGGTTTGTCCCGGGTGAATTCCATAAGTCTCCAAAGATTTTTACAAAAAAACTGCGCGCCATCAGAAAATTTTAATTTTAAAATAAACAGATAGTAATGAACAACATTTATTCTAAAATAATCAGCATCATAATCCTACTTGTGTCTATAGGCACTTCATTTTCACAATCATCCATTAACAGCGGTGGTGGTGATTTGACAGGCACAGGCGGTACTGCTTCATTTAGTATCGGCCAGGTAGTTTACACTTCAAATACTTCTACAAGTGGTACCATTGAGCAAGGCGTACAGCATGCCTACGAAATATACACCGTAAGCACTGATCTCACAGAAGCCAAGCTGAATGCTAAAGTATTTCCGAACCCTGTGAATGGAAATCTAAACTTACAGATAGATGGCTATAAGGATAAAAATTTGAGCTATTACCTGTTCGATACAAACGGTAAGCTTATTGGTACAGAACCTATAGAAGATACAACTACCAACATCGAAACCAAACATTTGCCACAGGCTGTATATCTGCTGGAACTTCGCAGCAAAACTGATAGGATATCCTGTTTTAAGATCATCAGACAATAAATGTCAAAAGTAGTACTTTGTAAAAGCTTGCTCAAAAATCTATTTTTTAATAATGACAACTAAAGCGTCATGAAGAAAACAAACAAATTTTTACTCTCACTGAGTTATACTGTTCTCGCCTTCTGTTTAATAAGTATCATTCATGCCCAGTCTCCAACCAGGTTTAATTACCAGGCTGTCATCCTTGACAGTGCAGGTACTACTATAAAGAACAAAACAATAGGTGTCAGAATTAGCATACTTACAGGAAATACAACCGGGCCGGAAGTATATTCCGAAACACATACACCCACCACCGATGCACACGGCTTGATATCACTAGAGATAGGTACCGGCAATGTGGAGAATGGAAATTTAACGGCAATTAACTGGTCGGCAAACGATTATTTCATCAAAACAGAAACAGACACCGAAGGAGGTAACAACTATAGCCTGACAGGAATCAGTCAACTCCTCAGCGTGCCCTATGCCCTATATGCAGAAAAAAGTGGCAGCAACATACAAGGTCCCGAAGGTGATGCCGGCAAGAAAGGTGAAGACGGAGATGACGGACAGACTGCTTACCAGATCTGGCTGAGTGCTGGCAATACAGGTACTGAAGCTGATTTCCTAAAATCACTGACTGGGCCTCCCGGCAACCCTGGTTCAGGCAATAGTTTCTCTCACGAATTAGGAGAAGAATATGGCGGTGGAGTTATATTCCACCTGTGGCGTGATACAGATGGTACCGAGCATGGTCTCATAGTGTCAAAAGAAGAGCTATACTTTAATCCACAAGACCCACTCGAAGGTATAAAGTGGAGCAATGTAATAAATACCGAAATAGGCGCTCCTGCCCAGTCATCGTGGGACGGAGTGGCTAACACAAACGCCATTAAAAACCAGGCCGGCAATAATAGTGGTGCAGCAAATTTGTGCCTGGATTACGCATCCGGTGGATTCAGCGACTGGTATTTGCCATCTATTACCGAACTGCAACTGGTATGGACTAACCGATTTCATGTAAATAAAACCTTGGACAACATCACCGGTGCCAAACGTATCAGTACCAATGCTACTTACTGGAGCAGTACCGAATACAATACCACAAAGGCATATTACATTTTTTTCTTCAATGGTCTTCAAGACTATTCACAAAACAAAGGTACGGGCTTCAAGGTACGGGCAGTGAGAAGATATTAACAATAAATGCTAATAAGATGATATTAGTCGCCCCCAATCATTTTTGATGCAATGCCCTTATCGCTTGTGTGTTCTGCGAGTGCAACACCACCGAAATGGAGTAAAATAAACAGTGGCACCCAGTACAGTCCCCATTTGTGCACGGTCTCAAACGTATCTTCGTAAGCTGTAAAAAATTCTTTCTCGATACAGATACCGGTAAAAGCAGATACCGCCAAAAATACATAAAAGTACACGTATATCATTCCCTGAAAACGTTGTCTTACAGATATGCCCGATTTGAACGGATTAGGGAATCTAATACCTTTGACCAGCATATAGACAATACGTACAAGAAAAGACAGAATCATGACATTGGCAAATATCTCATGCCATTCCCACATAGGTCCTTGGATAGATTTTATGACACCTCGCACCTGTTCATCCTGGAGTGGAGTAGAAGCGAATTGGTCTCCGAGCGCTGTTTTGATGCTTGTCTTGCTCATCCATTTCATCCTTAGAAAACCAGTGATGAACAAAACTGTCATAGCTATGGCCATTATCCAATGCAACAACCTGTGTAGGGCTGAAAATTTATTTGTTGACTTCATGAACAGAAAAATAATTTTTATGGTATTAAATAGTTGTTTTTTACACAGTCCTCAGAACATTGAGCCGATAATCTCATCAAGGCTAATATTTCGGAAATGGTTATCGAGGTCTATCCCGGACAATACCTTCCTAAGTTCGTTTTCTTCATGCAATACACCTTTCAGTACATGCTCTACATCTTCTATTCCTTTTTCGGAGAAAAAATCACCAAAAATTTTAACATTTTCGATCACACCGTTTTTAGCATCCAGGTTCATTTCGAGCAAACCGCCATTGGTACGGATGGCTTTTTTAAACGCATAATCAGGAGATTTGCCAAAATTCCATTCGCGGGTGGCGTATTTTTCATCACGGAGTTTTTGTATGGCAGTTATGTCCTCTTCAGTAAACTGATACATACGTGTGTCGGGAAAGTTATTTACTACATACTCCATTACTTTTCTGGTAAATTCTTCAAGTGAAATTTTTACCGGAAGGTGCTCAGAAATATTGGTTACACGTTTGGGTACCGATTTGATGGCCTTATCCTGATATTTAACCGGATTGACATTGAGTGCGCCAGCCACATTTCTCATTTCTGAAGAAAAAAGCAAGGTGCCATGGTGCAGAATTTTATTTTTGAAAATATGAGCCGCATTGCCGGAAAACTTCCTTCCGTCTATCATCAAATCATTCTTGCCTTCGAAGCGTGCATCTACACCGAGATCGCGGATAACATTAACGATGGGTCTTGTAAATTTTTCAAAGTCAGACAGATTCGAATCTTTGCCCGATTTGGTAAAGGAAAAATTCAGATTACCCAAATCATGATACACTGCACCACCACCCGACATACGGCGCACTACCGAGATATTATGTTCTTTAACGTAATCATAATTGATCTCAGCGAGTGTATTTTGGTAAGCCCCAACGATAATGGCATTGTCATTGCGCCACAGCATGAAGCAATCTTCATCAATATGCTTCAGAATATATTCGTCAGTAGCTACGTTGAAATACGGATCCGTTGACTCGTGGTATATACACAACATAATTATCCTTTGATTGCCTGTCTGAAATCATCCATAGCTTTTCTTTTGCTTTCGATGTAATTCCAGACCCAGAATACAAACAACAATGAAGCTGCCAGATAAACAAGCGGATATACCATTTGTGGGCCTTCGAGCAGGAAAGCAAAAACAAGTAACAGCCCTGCAAACAAGTGAGCAATGGCAGTATGCGCATTCCCCGAAATGAGGTCAACTGCTGTTTTATTATAATTTTTACTCACATATCTTATTGCCTGAATAGCAAATGGTACAGAAAGGAATGTAAAATATAGCGAATATGGTGCATAACCCATCAACGGCAGAGCTGCAATAATGCCATAAGCCATTACAAAGAAGGAAATAAGAATATTTTTAGCATTCTCTTTGCCAACTCGTACCACAAGTGTGTTTTTCTGGGTTTTCTGATCAGATTCGGCATCCTGAAACTGATTGATGAGTAAGACATTGGTTACCAACATGGCTACCGGCAATGATATCAAAAATACCTGCGTTGTAAAATATCCGGTCTGAACATAGAACGCTCCCATTGTCATAAATACACCATAAGTAGTAGCAATGAGAAACTCAGCCAGTCCGGGAGCCATATTTACAAATGAAAATTTCCCCTGTACAGAAGTATAATAAACACCTGCTATCAGTCCGTACAATATAAGTGGTATAAGCCCCGGCCCGCTGGCAAACACAAGGTAGATACCAATAAGTGCTGCCACTGCCGTGAGCAACATACCGAAAAATCCCATATCTGCCCTAGAAATAAGTCCGAGTTGTATAACCCTCGACCCACCGGTAAAAGGTCTGATGCCTTCAACATTGTCATTATCGCGCTCTGCATCCTTCCAGTCGTTGATCATATTAGTACCCGCCTGTACCATTACACCACCCAATAATGTCAGTATAAAAAGAAGTAGGTTAAATTGCTGTGTTGTAGCAAAAGCAATGGCTCCACCCAACAACAAAGGTATAAGCGATGCTGTAAGCGACAACGGACGAACAGATTCCTTCCACGCACGGACTCTTGCTTTCAGATCTGCCCATGGACTTACTGCTAGTCTGTTTTCATGAAATTCGAAAATGGTTGGTTTCTCTCCTTGAAGTATTTCAGGAACGAAACGGTATTTGACGGTAAATGGTTTGATGCGTATAAACTCAAGACGGTCAAGTGCTCCTACTTTTTCAAAATTAGCAACAATCGGAGAACGCTGTACCATAATATCGATGGCTTTTTGCCTTTGTTCAGCACCTTTAATTATTTCAGCACGGCCTATCACTTCCACTTCTTCCATTTCGAAGAAAGTAGCACCTTGGTGTATAAGTATAGCAGTCTCCGGGATATTACTCCACTGAATCACTTTTGGGTCACCTTTCATGCTGCTGACAAAAATATTAAAATTCTCGTCAGAACCAAAGTGCATCATTCGCTGTCGAGGTGATCCCATGTTGGAAGTTCCTACAGCAGCTACTTCTGCCTTTTTCAAAAAATCGAGAACTTCTTGTTTATCGTGTTGTGCCATCTTGAGTTTTTTAGGTTAGATATAAATTTCGTATTACAAAAATATAGTTTTAATAATTTCTAAAGGCCAAATTTCAAATTAATTTCAGAAAATTTTTCGTATTTCATGATTCATATTTAACAACATCACTTTACGATTTTAGTTTTGAAAACACAAACAGTTAGTTATCAAAATTTTCTGTAAAAATGGTGAAGTTTTAGTGTAGGCGGAATATCATTTTGGGCTATTGATTTTCGCTTGGTCATAAAGATTTTTAACATAAAACCAAGTAAAAAAATGTTTATTTTAATAAAAAAAAATGTTGGCTAAAGGATTAAATCAACCAGATCCAAAAAGTGACTGATTTTCAAACAATTGGAAACTTTTTGATTTTTTGTAAATTATATATCATTGTATT
>JAIBCG010000016.1 GCA_019694295.1 Saprospiraceae bacterium | reverse complement strand
TGCGACAACAACGTAACCGTTACTTATGCTGATTCTCAGGTTTCAGGTGATTGC
Source organism: Saprospiraceae bacterium (assembly GCA_019694295.1). Lineage (GTDB taxonomy): Bacteria > Bacteroidota > Bacteroidia > Chitinophagales > Saprospiraceae > JAEUUM01. Next base: position 49,371 of record JAIBCG010000016.1, on the reverse strand, counting down.
GCTTCCGGCAAGTCATTCGTAAGAACATTTACGGCTACTGATAATTGTGGCAATGCCGCTACTGCTACTCAGATCATTACAATCAAGGATTCTGAAGCGCCGGTATTCGCTCTTTGCCCTACTAACATTACCGTAGAATGTGATGCAGTGCCTGCTCCGGCTACTGTAACAGCTACTGATAATTGCGATAGCAACGTAAGCGTTTCTTTCGCTGAAAATAAAGCAGCAGGTTCTTGTGCTGACAGTTATACACTCACCAGAACATGGACGGCTACGGATGACTGTGGTAATACTGCTCAGTGTGTTCAGATCATCACTGTTCACGACACAAAAGCGCCGGTATTCACTTCAGTGCCTGCTCATCTCACTATAGAATGTGATGGCATCGCTCCTGTGGTATTGGCTACTGCTACTGACAACTGCGACAACAACGTAACCGTTACTTATGCTGATTCTCAGGTTTCAGGTGATTGCGCTTCCGGCAAGTCATTCGTAAGAACATTTACGGCTACTGATAATTGTGGCAATGCCGCTACTGCTACTCAGAAAATTACAGTTATCGACAATACTCCTCCTGTGTTTACTCAGGTTCCACCTTCAGTGACAATTGAATGTGACGAAGCAGTTCCTGGATTTGGTTCAAGTATAATCGTTACTGACAACTGTGACCAGGATGTTGACCTAAGTCATACAGACATTACAACACCGGGTAACTGTCCTCAGTCATATACACTTACCAGAACATGGTTAGCTACGGATGATTGCGGCAATACAGCAACCGCAGTTCAAACAATAGAAGTACAAGACACTAAAGCACCTGTAATAATCATCAATAAGCCTGGAATTACGAATGGTGACACACTTGTGCTTAACTGTGATGACTTCATCCCGACAATCAGTAAAGCTAACATTATTGCAAAAGATAATTGTTCACCTAAGGTAAGCATCGAATTTGTAAAATGTATTTACCAAGGTGATTGTACTACTGATGGGTACTTTGAACTCTACACATATTATATAAAAGCTACTGATGCTTGCGGCAATTCATCAATCTTCGAATTTGCTGTCAAAGTGACAGACAACACAGCTCCGGTCATTACTGGTGTGCCTGCTGATGTAACAGTCGGATGCGGTGCTCAGGTTCCGGATCTGCCGGTTGTAAATGCAACTGATGATTGTAGTCAGGTTGTTTCACTGACATACCATGAGACTACTACTGCAGGTGGTAATTGTGCAGGAAGTTATGTTATAGTAAGAACCTGGACTGCTGCTGATGAATGTGGTAATGTGGCTCAGGCTAGCCAAAAAATAACTGTTACTGACAATCAGCCTCCGGTATTTACTCAGGTACCTGCTGACCAGACCATTAGTTGCGAAGAACAGATTCCTGCTGCAGGAAATGTAACGGTTTCTGACGATTGCAATCCGAACATTACCGTTGATTTCAACGAAAATGTTGTTTCTGGTGCTTGTCCTCAGGCTTATACCATAATTAGGACCTGGACTGCTACAGATGAATGTGGTAATGTGGCTCAGGCTAGCCAGAAAATAACTGTTACTGATTTGAAAGCACCGAAATTCACAAAAATACCTAACTCAGTAACGATTGAATGTGATGAAACATTACCGGGTTTGAGTGGTGATGTCGTGGCGACAGATAATTGCGATCAGCATGTTGATCTTACATACACAGATACAACTGTACCGGGCAACTGTCCACAGGCATACACATTGATTAGAACATGGGTAGCTACGGATGATTGTGGAAACACAGCAACTGCCTCACAGACCATATATGTAAAAGATACAAAGGCTCCGAATATTGCATTCAACCCGGAAAATCCACTGTTCACTAACTTTAGTGAAAGTGATACGGTTAAAGTTAAATGTGATTCATTCAACGGATTTGGACCAGATGATTTCATTCTAAGTGACAACTGTGATCAAAACCCGGTATTTGATATGGTTGACATATTTATCATCAATGAACCATGTCACAAGCTGTTGAAGTGTATTGCCTCCGCAACTGATGCATGTGGTAATATCAAAGAATTGGTATTCTATGTTGAAGTATCGGATAACAAAGGGCCTGTATTCAACAATTGTCCGGCTGATGCTGTGGTAGAATGTGATGCAACAATTCCTTCACCATCAATTGTAACGGCTACAGACGATTGTACAACTGATCCGGAGGTAAGCTTTGCAGAAACAGTTTTAGCTGGCAATTGCGCTCATGAAAAAACAATCATTAGAACCTGGATTGCTAAGGATGCTTGTGGAAATACTACCGTGTGCACGCAGAAAATTGAGGTAAAAGATACAAAGGCACCTGAAATAGCAATAAATCTGCCAGGATTTACGAATGGCGATACCATAACAATTGGTTGCGGTGACTACATCCCTGGATTCACAAAACAAAATGTAACAGTAACGGACAATTGCTCAACTGACATTGATGTACAGTTCTGCGAATGTACTTACCAAAGTGATTGCGAAACTGCAGGCTTCTATGAGCTGATTACTTACTACGTAAAGGCAACTGACGAATGCGGCAATCAATCAATATTCGAGTTTAGCGTTAAGGTTACCGACAATGTTCCACCACTCATCAGCGGTGTACCTGCCGATATTACTGTGGCTTGTGAAAATGACATTCCGGCTCTGCCTAATGTTACTGTTCATGATGAATGCAGCGACCAGGTATCACTCACTTATGGTGAAACTGCACATGGCGCCGGCAATTGTACAGGTAGTTACATAATCAGAACATGGACAGCAGTTGATGACTGTGGCAATGTGGCTCAGGTTTCACAGACAATAACCATCCATGACAATGTTGCTCCTGTCATCTCAGGTGTTCCTGCTGATGTAACGGTTGACCTTGACAAAGGACAGATTATTCCGGGCTTGCCTAATGTAAACGCAACAGATAACTGCGACAATAACATACAGCTTGTATTCAGCGAAACCACTGATACAGTATTGTGCAACGTAACCATCACAAGAATCTGGACAGCAACCGACAAGTGTGGAAACTCTGTACAGGCGATACAGAAGATTACTGCGCTTAAGAATTGCAACGGTTGCATTCTTCCTATCATCACTCAGGTGAAGGTAACTGATGCCAGCTGTGGCCAGAACAATGGTAAAGTTGAGATTTTGGTATCAAATGGTGCTGACAACTATGAGTATCTGTGGTTCCCTAATGCGGGTATTACTTCAGGTGCAGGTAACATCAAGACCAATCTGCCTGCAGGAAAGTATTCAGTCATTGTTTACTATCCTGGTTACAACGACTGTACGAAGAAGGTATTCTTTACCATAGAAGATAACAAAGCTGATCTTATATCTGAGGACAACTTACTTGTGGCCAATGCAGACTGCGATAAGCCTGTTGATGTGTGCTTGGGTATTAGTCCGGTTGATGCGGTTGATTATGACATCTATGATAACGGAGTTAAATATGCGGGCAATCTGACTGGTTGCGATTTTGACACAGTGATGTCATACACTTATGCGACAATCCCAGGTCAAGGTAAAACCGGCCCATACGTTCTTGAATCATGGAAAGTGAACAACAATACATTCAACGGCACATTTGCTGACATGAATGCACTTGTGAATCTGATGAACAATCTTGATCCGCAAGCTAACTGGACACTTAACACCAAGACGCTCAGCATCTCTGGTGGCAAAAAAGGCACCAATTACGGCCAAATGAAGATTGTTCAAGGCAATGGTTCAGGAAAAGCTACACTTGATATCAATACACAACTTGTACCACTCGGTTCAGGCTTGAAACTTACATCCGGCAATCATCAGATCGTATTCGTAAGCCAGACCGGTTGCTCAGATACGGTAAATATCAAGGTATTCTGTCTGGATCCTGATGATATACACACAACTGTTCAGGTTTCTGAAACTAAGAAAGTATGTATCGACAATAGCCAGCTACAGGGCACACCGGTAAGCATTACCAATATTTGCTCTGATCTAGGAGGCGAATACAGTATTATCTACGCCTCAGCTAATGACTATTGTGTAAGCATTGCAGGCATTGAACCTGGACAGGAGAAAGCATGCATCGTGGTCTGTGACGACCTCGGTTACTGTGACACAACATACATTTACATCACAGTAGTAGAGTCTAACTTTAAGCCAAATGCTGTTGATGATTACAGATCAACCCTTGAAGGTAAGCCGATTATCATAAGCGTACTTGATAACGATACATACGGATCTGGTACGGTAAAAGTGAATCTAATCAGCAAACCGGACAATGCAACCGTGAGCATGTATGGTACTAAGTTGTTAACTGTTACACCACAGAAAGGTAACTGTGAACCACTTGAGTTCCAGTATGCCATTACAAATGAATTTGGAAGCGATACTGCTACAGTTTTCGTTAACATAAACTGCAACGACCTTGTGTTCAATAATGGTATTACTCCTAACCATGATGGACTGAACGATGTGTTCTTTATTGAAGGAATTGACAAATATCCTGACAATAAACTGACCGTGTTCAACAGATGGGGCAATCAGGTTTACTCAGCCGATAAATATAAAAACGACTGGGACGGAAGTTGGAACAGCAAAATGCTACCTGACGGAACATACTTCTATATCTTCGAAGATGGTATCGGAAATACTTACTCCGGTTACATACAGATTCTGAGATAAGAATAAAGATAAGGACTTAAACTTTTTGAGGCAGCGGCAGTTACGAAAGTGACTGCCGCCTTTTTTTTCAAAACCTTCGGAAATGAGCCAATACAAAATCCAAGCTAATAATCATTACTTGATTAAGTGAATCAGGTTATTACATCACTTCAATATTCCCGGCAAATCAGTTGACCAGCCACCGTCATTTCTGAACCAGGTCAGCTGTCTTTTAGCATAACGTCTGGTATTTTGCTGAATGAGCTCAATCGCTTGATTCCGGGTAATTTTTCCGTCAAAATAATCAAACCACTCCTGATAACCTACTGTCTGCAGCGGTTTCGAGTGACGGTATGCATACAATTGGCGTGCTTCAGCCTCTAGACCTTGCTCTACCATTTGCAACACACGTAGATTGATTCTATCGTACAATAATTCTCTTTCTGGATTAATCAAGTATTTAATAGTTGCAAAGTTTCTGATTTTCCGGCTCTTCTTTCTGAACCCGGAATAAGTCTGCCCGGACTGTAAAATTACTTCTGCAGCTCTGAGCAATCGCCTCGGATTCTGTATATCTACCTCAGCAAAATATTGTGGATCCTTTTGTCTGACGAATTGTTGCAATCCTTCTATGCCTTCATTATCTAAAATAAGCTGGCATTTTTCCTTTACTTCACTTTCTATTTCAGGAAAGTCATCGAGTCCGTCTGTCACTGCTTTTATGAAGAGTCCAGAACCACCAGCCATAATCACTATGTCGTGCTTCTTGTACAAATCATCAAGCAGGTGGATTACTTCGCTCTCGTAAGTTCCTACATCATATTCATCATGGATAGACAGATTGTTGATAAAAAAATGTGTCACACTATCCAGTTCCTGTTGAGATGGTTTGGCCGTACCGATTGACATTTCACGATAAAACTGCCGGCTGTCGGCAGAAATAACCACTGTGTTAAGCCGAATTGCCTCATTAACAGCCAGTGCCGTTTTGCCTGATGCAGTCGGTCCACCGATTATATACAGATATTTATTACCAATCATCATACGAATCTACAAAATTGACCATATTTGTGTAAGAATTCATTAAAAACAATCAGCAAAATGTTGTACGCTCTGGTGCGTCCGGTTGCTAAAACCGGCTTCAAGGTTTTTTTTCGTCATATCCATATACAGGGGCTTGAGAATATTCCCCGTGAGGGGCCACTTTTACTTGCAGCTAACCACCCTACTGCATTTATTGAGCCTTGTGTCGCTGCTTGCTTCCAGCACCGTACTCTACATTTTATAGTGCGTGGTGATATTTTCAAAAATCCCTTTTACATTAAAATTCTCAAGGCACTTCACCTGATCCCTATTTTTAGATTCAAGGACGGCTATACAAATCTTAAGCAAAACCAAGAAACTTTCAGGTATGTAAACCAAGTGCTGCAAGAACGAAAAACCATTTTAATTCTTGTTGAAGGAAGAACCATTCAGGAAAAAAAACTTCGTCCTGTACAGAAAGGACCGGCAAGAATGGCATTTGGCGCTTATGACGCTTATGGTGTAAAAGACACAAAAATTATTCCCATCGGATTTAACTACGAACAGGCTAATGCCTGGCGAAAAGATGTGATGATACAATGTGGAACACCCATTTCAGTGGCTGACTTTATACCGGCATACCATGAAAACCCTTTGCAGGCCATCCAATCGCTGACGGATGAAATCGCCTCCGGGCTCGCCAAAAACCTTGTAATCATCCATGATGTACAGGACGAACAGGCATGTGATATCTTATTCGAAATTACTAAAAATGACCATTCTTCTCCGGTATTTCCCATTGTGATACGCAACAACGAAAGACTTATAACTGAGAAAAAAATAGCCGCGGCTTTCAACAATATTAGCGAACCCGAAAAAAGTAAACTTTCAACTATTGCTAACAATTACCGTCACCAACTTGAACAATACAAAATCGCTGATGCCAATGTAATAACTGGAAAATCCGCAGCCACGTTTCCTTCTATTTTGCTTTTGATTATTCTCCAGATACTCTTTTTGCCGGGTGCATTATACTATTTCATACCGGTGATGACAGCAAGAATGATGACTTCAAAGCGTGTATATGTAAAAGAATTTCAGGCACCTGTTTTGTTTGCTCTGTCTGCCTTTTTTGTACTTATATGGAGCATTTTTTCTCTTACTAGCGGTATCATGCTGTTCGGTGTCAGGAGTATCATCATGATCCTCATCTTGTTGCTGTTTGGATTTTTATCCATACCTGTCTATGAGGCATTGATGAGGAATTTGTCTCAACGAAGGTTCAACAGATTACAAGCAGAGACCCAACAAGAACTTTTCTCTAGCAGAAACACTATGCGGGAATGGATACAAAAAAACATCTGAAGTTATTCGCCTTCAGTATTTTCCTGCAAACCTGCATCTGCCAATAACTGACCGGGAATAGACTTGCTTGCCTTAGCGCCCAGTTTTTTGATACGCTCTACCCTGCCTATGATGGTGTCGCCCTTTTTCGAAGATTCTGTCAGTTTATTCATCGCATCCTGGTAAGCTCCCTGGCTTTCTCTGATTTTATCACCTATTTTGGTCATATCCTGTACAAAGCCTACAAATTTGTCATATAGCATGCCACTTTCACGGGCGATTTTCTCGGCATTCATATTTTGTTGTTGCTGTCGCCAGATATGATACACAGTCCTCATTGTGGCCATCAAAGTAGTTGAAGTGACAAGAACAATATTCTGATCAAGAGCTTCCATAAATATCCGGCTGTCATACTGTACTACAACATTGAATGCGGGCTCTAACGGAATAAACAACAATACATATTCTGGATTTTGAAGCCCGGGAAGGCTTTGGTATGACTTTGTAGCAAGTCCCTTTATGTGATTTCTGACGTCCTGTATATGTTGCTTGAGAAACTTTTGTCTTTCATCATCAGTATCAGCATTAAAATATTTTTCATAAGCTACCAGACTCACTTTTGAATCAATGATTATGCATTTTTCGTCAGGAAGAAAAACAACGAAGTCCGGCCTTTTATCATTTCCCTCTTCATCCTTAATACTCATCTGTACCTTGTAATGGACATTTTTTTCCAGACCCGAATGCTGCAAAATGGTTTCGAGCTGAATTTCGCCCCAGTCTCCGAGTAATTTTTTATCTCCTTTGATAGCGACTGCAAGGTTATTAGCTTCTCTGCTCATCTGGTCGCTGTGGGTCTTTAATAATTCTATCTCCTTTTTCAGTTCCGATCGGCTCTTAAACTCCTCTGTGAACTGTTGATGAATCCTTGATTCAAACTGTTGTATGTTTTCTTTTAGAGGCTTGAGCAAGATTTCGATATTAGCTTTATTGGTTTCAGTAAAACGGCTTGATTTTTCTTCGAATATTTTTTGTGCCAGCAGTTCGAATTCCTTGCGGGTTGTTTCACGGATACCTTCAATTTCTCTCATTTTGTAATCAATCATTTCATCTTGGCTACGCAGTTGCTCTTCTTTGAGTGTAATATCTATCCTCAATGCATTCAATGATTGGTCAAGTGCGCTGATCACAGATTCTTTCTCGGTTAAAGAATGGTTTAATTGATTGTACTGATCTTTAGGTACAAATCCACTTTGTATTTTTGTAGTCCAATTTTTATCTAGCAATAATTTAAAGATTACCAGGGTAAAAATGAATACAACGCCTAGTAGAATAAGCAAATAATGGTTATCCATACATTTTTACATTAAAAAATAAATCTGACCCGAGCAATAACCCTATATGTATTACCAGCGGATGAGAGCCGACCCCCATGTAAATCCACTGCCAAATGCAGCCAGACAAACCAAGTCACCTTCCTTTATCTTGCCAGCTTCCCATGCCTCAGACAATGCAATAGGTATAGAGGCCGCTGTGGTATTACCATACTTCTGAATGTTGTTCCATACCTGGTCATCTCTAAGGCCAAGTACCCTCTGTACGAATTGACTGATACGCAAATTGGCCTGATGCGGAATGAGCATATTGATGTCTTCTTTTTTCAAACCTACAGACTCTAGGGCTTCATTGATTACTTCGGGAAATTTTTGTACTGCCATTTTAAATACAAATTGTCCATCCATGAATGGATAGGTCAAATGATCATCAATCATCTTTTGGGTAATGAACAAACCACCGTATTCATCATCCGGAAATCCGAATTTTTCCTTATCCTCATCATGATAACCACCATGGCAACCCGGGCTTATAAAAGACAGCATTTCAGCATGTGTGCCGTCTGCATGGAGTTTTGTGGTAAGCACACCAGACCCTTCTCTGTCGGATGCCTGCAAAACTGCTACACCTGCACCGTCTCCAAAAATAACGGTGACATTACGGCCGCGTGTCGAAAAATCAAGCCCCATGCTGTGCATTTCAGATCCTACAACAAGGATATTTTTATACATACCTGTACGGATAAACTGGTCAGCTACTGACAAGGCATAAATAAAACCAGAACATTGATTGCGAATATCTAGTGCACCACATGTATTACCCGATATGCCGAGTGCCCTTTGGAGCAATACACCACAACCCGGAAAGTAATAATCTGGACTAAGCGTGGCAAAAATGATAAAATCAAGCTCGTTTTTGTCAATACCGGCTCTTTCGATGGCTATTTTTGCAGCTTCAACGGCCATTGTTGTGGTTGTTTCTTTATGTCGGAGTCCATAGCGTCTTTCTTTTATACCCGTGCGTTCTTGCACCCACTCATCGGTTGTATCCATGTATCTGGATAGATCGTTGTTGGTCACTACTTGTTGTGGGACATAATGGCCTATGCCGGCAATTTTTGAAGAATACATATCAGTTGCTTTTAAAATTCTCCAAAAATAACACAAAAAAAATGGCTGTCAAAATCTGACAGCCATTTTACAAATAATTTATGTCTTATGCTATTGGAGGAATTCTCAACATCTGACCAGGATAGATAAGATCAGGATCTTTCAACATTGGCTTATTTGCTTCAAAAATAATAGGATACTTCATAGCATCACCATAATAATGCTTTGCAATTTTGCTCAGAGAGTCACCTTTCTGTACCTCATGAAACTGAGAATCTTCTTCAGGATTAGCTACTTCAAGTCTGTCATCAACAGATGCAACACCGTCAACATTACCGACTGTAAGAATAACCTTCTCCTTGTCAGCCTGGGTATCAACCTGCCCGTAAACAATGGCGGTATCACCTTGTAGGTCAACAGATAGATTTTCAACATGTAAGCCCATATTTACTACCTCGCTAACAAGAGCTGCTTCGCGTGTTTGCTTTCTAATTGCATCCACTTCTGCCTGCTGTTCAGGAGTAAGAACGTTAGTCGGTTTTGTTTCTTCTTATTTGTGGCCAAAAAGCTTTGCACCGGCATTTTTTAAAAATGAAAATAGTCCCATAATTGTTTTGAAATTTAATGAAAAAATTAATTCGCACAAAGATAACAAATTTTACACAAAAATAAACGTTAACAATATCTTAAAAAGGTTGTTTGTCACAATTATAATACAATATTATAAACCGAAGTTTGTAAAACTTATACTTACATAAGATAAAGAACACATTGGCTTAATTATTGTCTTATTTTATAATGTCACATTTTTTTCATATTTTACAACAACAATCACATCCAAATGAAACATTTACTGGAGATATCTAATATTGTAAGCTGGAAAAAGGTAAAAAAAATTGAAATATTTGACGAAGCGTCTTTAAAAAATAAATCAAGTAAGTTAAACGAATTTTTCGAAGCTCTTATGGACGGCAAATTCAAAACAGACCGGGATGCAGCCGCCCTCCTCTACCAAAGCAGCCCAACAGACGATAAATATCGACAACTCAAATCACGTTTTAGAAAAAGACTGCTCAATACGCTGTTTTTTATAGATATAAATCTGCCTTCCGCTTCCAATTATACCAGAGCTTATTTTTCTTGCAATAAAGACTGGACACTTGCCAAAATATTGCTCTCTTACGGTGCCGAACTCACAGCTCATGACATAGCAGGGCAGATATTGACCATTGCACTCAAATTCAAGTTCGCAGATATTATTGTCAACAGTGCCCGAATTCTAAGACAAAATGCCGCCCACAACCGTGATGAAAAGGAGTTTCAGTATTACAACCAAATCATCAATGAATACCAAGATATCATTTTAGCTGAAATGCGTTCTGAAGAAATTAACCAGTTTGTCAGACTTCGATACGAAAACACCTCAACCCATTCAGAAAGCAAGAATAACGAACTCGACGACCAATGCGACCAACTCATTTTATTATCAGAAAAATACGATTCGCCTGTCATCACATTTAATATGTTCTACGCTTGGTTGGTAAAATTTGAATATGAAAATGACTTCCACGCCGTCATAGAGATTTGTATTAAAATGGAGGATTACATCACGCACAATCCGCAATACGAACAGGACGATATGCTCCTGACCTTCCAGATTAAAAAACTGAACGCCTTTCTCAATCTCCGAGATTTTGAAAATGCCAAAAAAGATGTAGAAAAATTTGTAAAAGTATTTGAGGAGGGTTCCGCCCATTGGCATAAATACATGGACTTGTACTTTCTTACAGCTATGCATTCCGACAATTTCGCTAATGCACTGGCCATACATTCAAAAGTTACAAGTTCTCCAAAATTTAGAAAAGCTCATCGAATGCTTAAGGAAAAATGGAAAATCTATGAATATTACTTGTATTTCATGATTGAAAACACTCAAAACAACCTCCAGGGCATTTACAAACAAAAATCGACACAGTTATTCGAATCATTGATGGCTGACCCGCTTATCTTCGCCAAAGAATACCGCAGCTACACCGTACAATCGGTTATAGCAAAAACATTAGTAGCGTATTCAAATAAAAATTTTCTGATAAGTGCTGAGAATGTCGAACGACTCAAATCATACACCACACGCCCAACAAGACCTGAAGAAAACCTGCGTGTCAATTTATTCATCAAACTACTTGTACAGCTAGTGAAAAGCAATTTCAATACAAGATTCTTATCGGGTTACGAAAAACACCTCGATAACCTGGCTAATACCCCGATGAAGGAACATGGGCAAGATTTTGATCTTGAAATATATCCTTACGAAAAACTGTGGAAACTTCTTGTGTCTAAATTAAATTAATTATTTTGGCGCAAATATTCATCTGCAGATTTTGAAAAAGATTATCATTGCCATAGACGGCTACTCTTCTTGCGGAAAAAGTACACTGGCTCGCGAACTGGCAAGGGTACTGCATTATATATATATTGACACCGGAGCCATGTATCGTGCTGTTACGCTCTATTTCATCAACCATAACATCGATTTTAAAAATGAAGAAGAAGTGACGAATGCACTGAATAACATTTCAATAGATTTTCGAAAAATTAAGAGCGAAATTCATACATTCCTGAACAGTCAAGACGTAGAAACCAGTATCCGATCCATGCAAGTGAGTGAACTCGTAAGCGAAGTGTCGGCCATATCTTCAGTAAGGAGCTTTCTAGTCCAACAACAACAAGCCATGGAACAGCAAAAAGGTATCGTCATGGACGGTCGTGATATCGGTACTGTCGTGTTTCCATCGGCAGAGTTAAAAATTTTCCTTACTGCATCTCCTGAAATAAGAGCCACTCGACGAAAAAAAGAATACGAACAAAAAGGCATTGACATTAGCCTTGAAGAAGTGAAAAATAACCTTGCACACCGCGACCACATCGACTCTACCAGAGAAGACAGTCCGCTCAGACAGGCAGCAGACGCAATTTTACTAGATAATTCATACCTAACAAAGGAAGAACAACTAAAATTTGTACTAGATTTAATGTCTGAAAAATTCAATCTACATTAATTTAACTTACTGAACAATTTACTGTAATTTTGCTTATTCATATTAAGTCTAAATAAAGATGAATCTAAATCTCGGTAACACGGTAAAACTTTCTGAGCTTCAGGCGGGCGAAATGGGCATCATTGATGAGCTTGTAGTGCATAATTTTACAACAAGATTACTAGCAATGGGTATCATTCCCGGCAAAAAAATTAAGTTGCTACGCCGACAACCTTGGCAAGGTTCATTGTATATTGATGTGGACAACCACTACATCGGACTACGGCTTCAGGAAGCAGAACTTATTCTCATCAAGAAATAATCGTATATTTTGGGCAACAGAAACATTGTACTAGCAGGTAATCCGAATTGTGGAAAGACTACAATCTTCAACCTACTCACCGGTTTGAATCAAAAAACAGGTAATTTCCCGGGCGTAACAGTTGACAAAAAACACGCTGTTGTCAATCTTGAAAATTTGGGAAAGGTAAATATTATTGATCTACCTGGTTGTTATAATCTCTATCCTACCGCTTACGACGAAAAAGTCGTTTTCAAAATTCTCGCCAACCCGAACGATAATCTCTTCCCAGACCTGATAGTCTATATTGCGGATGCCACCCAACTCGAGCGGCATCTTTTGCTCTTTACCCAACTCAAAGATCTTGGTGTACCAATCATACTTGGGCTCAATATGCAGGATCTGGCAGAGGCACGCAAAATCAAAATTGATGCTAAAGGCCTTGAAAAATCCTTTGGCACACCGGTGGTCTGGCTCAATGGCCGTACAGGTCATGGTCTTAACGAATTAAAGACCAAAATTTCTGAAATGTGTTCGTTAAACGAACATCCGACCAATAATTTTCAGACTTATGTGCCGGATGCTAAAACAAATGAATTATCAGAAAAAATCGTCAGCAAAACCGGTGCAAAAACTAAGTTTCAGGCACTTCTGACTGCACACCACGTTGAGGAGCTCCAATTCCTGAACGAAGAACAGAAGGAATATATAAAAGAACAAACATCAAAATTGGGATTTGACAGTCTGCATTCACAGATTGACGAAACCATGCAAAGATATCGCTGGATAGAACACAGCCTTGTGAAGCACCAAAGCCTGATAACTGCCGATGATAATAATAAAACCCACACACTTGACCGCATACTTACACACCGTGTTTGGGGGCCATTGATATTTATCTCTATCCTACTTTTGATTTTCCAGGCTGTATTCAGCTGGGCAGAGTGGCCGATGCAAATGTTCGAAACCGGCATAATTGCTCTAACAGAACTTGTACAGAACCATTTGCCGGCAGGATGGTTTACCGAGTTGCTGGTTGATGGCATATTGCCCGGCTTAGGTGGTGTATTGGTGTTTATACCGCAGATTGCTATCTTATTCTTGTTTACGAGTTTTCTGGAAGAACTTGGGTATATGGCGAGGGCTATTTACCTGTTCGACCGCCTTCTTTTAAAATTTGGACTGAATGGTCGTAGCATCATTTCATTAGTATCAGGTGCAGCTTGTGCCATTCCGGCTATTATGAGTGCACGTACCATCAACAACTGGAAAGAAAGGCTTATCACTATAATGGTCACTCCTCTTATCAGCTGTTCGGCTCGTTTACCGGTCTTTGCGGTGCTCATTAGTTTTATCATTACCGATAATACATTTTTCGGCCCCATTGGCATGCGAAGTTTGATTCTTTTTTTGCTCTACAGTCTGGGGTTACTTGCAGCACTGGTAGCAGCCATTGTGTTTAAAAAACTGCTAAAGACAAACGAAACCAGCTTCCTGATGATCGAGCTCCCGGAATACAAGGTACCTCACTGGAAAAGCATTTTGCTGGCCGTCAAGAGTAAGGTACAAAGCTTCATATCAGAGGCAGGAATGATTATTATGGTCATAAGTGTTGCACTTTGGTTTCTGGCATCATTTGGCCCTGGAAATGAGATAGAATCAGCTCAAAAACAAGCAACAGAATATGCTGCGAGTCAAAACATGACACCTGAAGAAACAGAAAACCTAAAAGCATCCGCCAAAATAGAAAATTCATACGCCGGCCATATCGGCAAATTCATTGAACCTGCTATTGTTCCGCTTGGATTTGACTGGAAAATAGGCATTGCACTCATTACATCTTTTGCAGCACGTGAGGTATTCATTGGCACCATGTCCACCATTTACAGTATAGGCTCTGGCGATGAAGACCCGGAAACGCTACAAAAAAGAATGTCTAAGGAAATAAATGCCAATACCGGTCAAAAGACCTTTACAATAGCTGCATCTATGAGTTTACTAATCTTTTACCTCTTTGCCATGCAATGTATGAGCACGCTCGCTGTAGTACGAAAAGAAACAGGTACATGGAAATGGCCACTCATACAACTTATCTACATGAGCGCACTTGCTTATTTCGGCAGCTGGATTACTTATGTGCTCCTCAGTTGATTTTATAGCATTTTAAGCAAAGCGCTTCAAACATTCAAAATTGATCAAGGGCAATACAGACATCAGTACTTGCCTAATGAATAGTTTTCTACAACTTTGGTGCAATAACTAGAAAGTAAAAAAGATTGCCGTGGGTTCAGCTATCACCATAACCATCAGCTTCTTTTTTCCCACTAGGCTTCTTCATAATTTTCAGAGAGCTACATAACAAAAAAAGCAACAGATGATAATCTGATGCTTTTTGGAGTGATCTCGTCGGGATTCGAACCCGAGACCCTTTGATTAAAAGTCAAATGCTCTACCGGCTGAGCTACGAGATCATAGCCTTAATCGAAAGGCGATGCAAAATTACTTTCTTTTTTTTAATATCCAAGAATACTTGGACAATATTTTCAAAAAAAACTTAAAATTTTATCTACAAAAAAGCCGGTTTTCATCAAACCGGCTAATTATCAATCATTTATCATCTCGATATTTGAAGATAGCCGTTATAGCTTTCACCTTCGCCATCTTTCAAAATGTAATAGTAGGTACCATCGGGAAGTAGTTTACCATTCCAGCTACCATCCCAATTATTGTTATAAGCTTTGGCAGAATATACCATGTTGCCCCAACGGTTATAAACCGACAGTTCATTATTCGGATAATCTTCTATTCCTTCTACGGTGAAGAAATCATTCAGGCCATCGTTATTTGGTGTCATACCATTGTAGATGATTAGTCCTTTACAGAGTACATTGACATGCACGGTACCCGTATCGCATCCATACTGGTTGCATATTTCATAATCAAATACCATTGGCTGGCAATCCTCCTTATCTGGTGTCACCACAACAACTTTATCTATGAATGAAGTCACTTTTCCGGTAGTAGGAGAAGAAATTATTTTCATGCTGAGCAAACCATCTGCGAAAATATCATTTGCAAGCACTTGTACTGTTTTAGATTTACCTGCACTTGCAGTCAAATAATCATCTACGGCTATCGGCTTGAGGTTGGTTTCATACACGGTGATGTTGATATATGTGGTATCACAGAAGCCAAGGTCATCGCACACTACAATACATGCCTTCTCTATTCCCGGCTCTATTCCTGTGATATTTACACAATAACCTGTACTTGTAATATTCACCAGACTAAACTCGCCCGAAAGATTGTCACATACATTCGCAATACTTACCGGTGTGCCTTGCAACTGACTGTTGTCAACACATACCTGCTTCGTTTCAGTAACGAATACCTTTACATTCACAATATTTGGTGTAAGACAGAACACCTTGACATATACAGCATCCGAACAGTGGGTTGCTTTGTTGACAAGCACTATCTCATGTGCACCGGTGCTCAGGTTAAGGCTCGTACCATTAGGTATTAATTGTATGTTGATATCGAGTGTAGCTTTGCTGGAACCCACTTTCTTCGAAATCTTCATCTGGCCATAGACTTTTGCCTTACTTCCACCTGTAATACTCAATGTCGTGGTATTTAATGCCCAGTTACCTTGTGGGTCAAGTACATTCATCAAGGCTACCAACGCATTCAGGTTATCAAATTCGCCTGTAAGTACAAGGCCGTTTACAACCCACGAATCAAGCACATACGGACCGTTCTGACCCATACCTGGTATGGTAGCATAAGTATATGACATCACAGTGTCAAAATCGCAGCCGGCAATATTTCCGGTATAAATGACACCATTATCATATATATCATAATTTGGCACTTCTAATACATTCAGGCCTAAGCACACCGGCACAGGTTTGTTGCACTTGGCATTGGCAACGATTAATGTGTCTTCGGCAATAATATTACCACCTGTACCTTTAACTGTAATGTTAAGTGTAGTGATACAAGGATAAGATGAAGGATATTTTACCAATACTGTATAATTACCAGCCGGTAATCCTTCTCTTATGTTTCCAGCACCTATACTTACACCTGCATCCGGAATCCATTCATATTCAAAATTATTCGCTCCGTTACTGATTACTATTTCTACTCGTCCGTTGTCATCACCACAGTCGGCATCCTTCACCTTAATATTTGCAATAACAGGATCAATACAAGGGCAATCTTTCACCACCGTAATTACTTGGGTAGCTTGGGCTACATTACCACAGTCATCCGTGGCCGTCCAAGTCCTGAGGATGTGTCCACCGCAATGTGCCGTGTCAACTACTTCCTGATAAGTAACATCTACATCCAAATCGCAGTTATCACTTGCGGTCACTTTCGGTGCACCTGGTATTTGCTCTCCTTTACTTAGGTCAACAGTAATGTTCGCAGGTACGCCTGAGAGTATAGGCACTTTCTTATCCACCACTTTAATATAAATAGTATAAGCTGTAGCATTTCCACAATCGTCTGTACCTGTCCAGGTACACTCAAGCAATGTTACAAATCCGTCTTTCTGACAATCTCCTGCAAGTAAAGTTTCTGTAAAAATACTTGGTACGTCCGGATCACAATTATCAACAAAATTAACGGACTTCATATCCATCGTCAACTGTTCATCACAGCCCAGCACAAGCGTATCGCCAAAAGCAACGCCTACAAGCGGACCGGTAAGTATATACTCCGGTGCTTTGGTATCCTTTACTTCAATTTTCTGTACACATACAGCTGTATTGCCACAGTGGTCTTTGGCTGTCCAGGTTCTGATGATGGTCTTTTCGTTAGCACATTTGCCAGGCACTTCACTTTGGGTAAAATGAACCTCTGCATTCGGGTCACAGGCATCTGTAGCAGTCACTTTGCCCGATGGCGGAACCGGCTGGTCGCATTCTATCACAAGGTCAGAAGGGCAATTATCAAACACCGGTGGAAGATTGTCTGTCATTTCTACATAGAAAACAAGCTCACTTACATTACCACAGGCATCTGTAGCCGAGGCGATGCATTTCAACAACTTGTAGCATGGAGTATTCACTATAAAGATATCAACCATATCAAACACCGGATGCGGATCGCAGTTGTCGGTCAGGATAAAGTCATCCGGACCAAAACCCTTGAACACACCACATTCTACCTTGACGGTATCACCTTCATTAAAGCCGGCAAAAAGTGGGTTGGATGGGTCAAAATCAATAACCGGTGGTGTTGTGTCTTTTACCTTAATTTCTTGAATAGCTGTAACTGTATTGCCACAATCATCTGTAGCTGCAAATGTCCTGATAATGGTAAATTCATGTGCGCATTTGCCAGGCACAGTGATGTCTTTGAATGTGACTGCAACATCCTGGTCACAATCATCGACTGCTTTAACATCCTTACCCAAATCTGTAATCGGGTCACTGCATTCTACTGTAAGTGATGCCGGCAGACCTGCAAAATGCGGTGCTTTAGTATCCTGAACTGTAACTTTTTGTGTCTTTACGGCAGTGTTGCCACATGCATCTGTTGCTTGCCATGTTCTGATCTCGACATAGCTGCCTGCACATTGGCCCGGTGTATGTTGGACGGAATATTTCAACACTGGATTCGGGTCACAATTGTCTGTAGTATATACTTTGCCAGGATCCGGCAGGGCTTGGCCGCATTCAATGGTTACGTCCTGGCCTACACCTGTAATAACCGGTGCTTCATTATCCGTACGAGTGATAATCTGTTTGCAGGTTGCCGTATTTCCACAGTCATCTGTTGCTGTGTAAGTGCGCTCTACTATCTGGTCGCCTGCACATTTGCCGGCATGTACATTCTCAGTAAAACTAATCTTAACATCCTGGTCACAGTCATCCGTAGCTGTCAACTGACCTGCCGGTGGTATCTGAACACCACAATCAACAGTAATATCAGCCGGACAGTTGGTAATAACAGGAGGCGTATTGTCAACTACCTTTATATATATTGTGTATGAAGTCGAATTACCACAGTCATCTGTGCCGGTCCATGTGCATTCAAGGAAGGTAATGTACCCATCTTTCTGACAATCACCTGACTGGAGTGTTTCTGTAAAAATACTTGGAACATCTGGGTCGCAATTATCTGTAAACATGACTGATTTCATGTCCATGGTCAATACACCATTACAATCTATAATGAGCGTATCGCCATTAGGCACTCCGGTCAAATCTCCATTAAGGGTATATTCTGGTGCCTTTGTATCTTGTACTTCAATTTTATGGCTGCAGCTTGAGGTGTTGCCACATTCGTCCACGGCAGTCCAGGTTCTGATAATTGTCTTTTCCTGAGGACAATTGCCCGGTATTGAATTTTCTGTGAAATTCACCTTCGGGGCAGGGTCACATGCATCAGTAGCTGTTACATTGGCTGCAGGTGGAACAGGCTGATCACATTCAATCGTGATGTCAACAGGGCAATTGGCAAGTACCGGTGCCTGTGTATCTGTGATTTCAACATAGAAAACAAGCTGACTTACATTTCCACATGCATCTGTGGCTGAAGCAATACACTTCAATAGCTTGTAACATGGCGTATTTACAATAAAAATATCGACCATATCAAATACCGGATTAGGATCACAGTTATCTGTCAGAATGAAATCATCCGGGCCGAATCCGTTGAATGTGCCACACGCTACTTTTACTGTATCGCCTTCTGAGAAACCTGCAAAAAGCGGATTGGAAGGATCAAACTGAATGCCTGGTGCTGTGGTATCTTTTACTTTTATTTCCTGCACTGCAGTCACCGTATTTCCGCAATTATCGGTAGCAATGAAGGTTCTTATAATGGTATATTCTTGAGGACAATTACCGGGCACAGCAGCATCGATGTGTGAAATATCAACATCCGGGTCGCAATTGTCTTTTGCCGCTGCGCTCTGATCAGGGGCCGGTACCGGGTCACTGCATTCTACTGTAATACTTGCAGGTACATTGGTAAACACCGGTGCTTTTTCATCTACTACAAATATTTTCCAAGTTGCTTGTGCAGTATTGCCACAATCATCCGTAGCGGTAAAGACCCTTACAATTGTATAACTATTGGCACAAGAACCTGGAACATGTTTTTCATCAACACTAACGGTCGCATTTGTACTACAATCATCCGTTGCAGAAACATTTCCTGCCGGCACAATGGTAACATCACAACTGATGGTCAGGTCTGATGGAACATTTACTAAAGTCGGTGGTGTATCATCGATGATCTGTATGACTTGTGAGTCGGTAGCTACATTACCACATTCATCGACAGCAGTCCATGTTCTGGTAATGATCTTTTCTCCGGAGCATTTTCCGGGTGCTGTATTCTCAGCAAATGTGAGCTGTACCGTTTCAGAACATTCGTCATCGGCTGTTACAGTTGGCA
Organism: Saprospiraceae bacterium; assembly: GCA_019694295.1. GTDB lineage: Bacteria > Bacteroidota > Bacteroidia > Chitinophagales > Saprospiraceae > JAEUUM01. The sequence continues at coordinate 29,140 of JAIBCG010000016.1, read as the reverse complement.
ATGATGGTAAGCCGGCAGCGCAACTTACTGTAACATCATCCGGAACTCCGCTGATGAGTGGAGGCGTATTGTCAATTACCTTCACGCTAAATTCGAAGATGCTCGAATTTCCACATTCATCGGTAGCTTTTACATAATAAGTAATCAGCTCGTAAAATCCTGTTGTTTCACAATCGCCCTGATATGTACATTCGCAAAATTCAACATCTATATCTGTAGAGCAATTATCTGTTACAACTACATTAGTCTTGTTAAATGCAGGTATTGGAGCGCCGCAATCTACCGTTATGGTATCACCATTCGTAAAGCCCGGAATGTTAATGCTAATGACCGGTGCTTTGGTATCTTGTACACTGATACTTTGGCTGCATTGGGCTGTGTTGCCACACGCATCTACAGCTGTCCAGGTACGGACGATGGTTTTTTCCTGCGGACAATTGCCCGGAAGGGTATTTTCTGTAAAATTAACTTTCGGATGAGGGTCGCATGCATCTGTTGCGGTTACGTTGGCTGCTGATGGCACCGGCTGGTCACATTCGATCGTTATGTTAGCAGGACAATTGGCAAGTACCGGTGCCTGTGTGTCTGTAATGTCAACATAATATATAAGCTGACCAACATTGCCACACGCGTCTGTAGCAGATGCCACACATTTCAAAAACTTATGGCATGGTGTATTGATAATAATAATATCGACCATGTCAAATACCGGATGCGGGTCGCAGTTGTCTGTCACCAGAAAATCATCAGGTGTAAATCCGCCAAATACGCCGCATTCTACCTTTACTGTATCACCTTCTGAGAAATTGGTAAACAAAGGGTTGGCAGGGTTAAAATGTATGACCGGTGCTTTGGTATCTTGGACACTGATGCTTTGGCTGCATTGTGCTGTATTGCCACACGCATCTACTGCTGTCCAGGTACGGACAATGGTTTTTTCCTGCGGACATTTGCCCGGAAGGGTATTTTCTGTAAAATTAACTTTCGGATGAGGGTCGCATGCATCTGTTGCGGTTACGTTGGCTGCTGATGGCACCGGCTGGTCACATTCGATCGTTATGTTAGCAGGACAATTGGCAAGTACCGGTGCCTGTGTGTCTGTAATGTCAACATAATATATAAGCTGACCAACATTGCCACACGCGTCTGTAGCAGATGCCACACATTTCAAAAACTTATGGCATGGTGTATTGATAATAATAATATCGACCATGTCAAATACCGGATGCGGGTCGCAGTTGTCTGTCACCAGAAAATCATCAGGTGTAAATCCGCCAAATACGCCGCATTCTACCTTTACTGTATCACCTTCTGAGAAATTGGTAAACAAAGGGTTGGCAGGGTTAAAATGTATGACCGGTGCTTTGGTATCTTGGACACTGATGCTTTGGCTGCATTGTGCTGTATTGCCACACGCATCTATTGCTGTCCAAGTACGGACGATGGTTTTTTCCTGCGGACATTTGCCCGGAAGGGTATTTTCTGTAAAATTAACTTTCGGATGAGGGTCGCATGCATCTGTTGCGGTTACGTTGGCTGCTGATGGTACCGGTTGGTCGCATTCGATTGTTATGTTAGCAGGACAATTGGCAAGTACCGGTGCTTGTGTATCTGTTACTTCGACATAGAAAATAAATTCGGTAGCATTGCCACACGCGTCTGTAACCGTAGCTATACATTTCAATAATTTATAGCAAGGTGTATTGACAATAAAAATATCGACCATGTCAAACACCGGATTCGGGTCGCAATTATCAGTTATGGTGAAATCATCCGGACCAAAACCATTGAACACACCGCATTCTACTTTCACCGTGTCTCCTTCAGATAAACCTGTAAAAATCGGGTTTTTGAAGTCAATCTGAGGCGCCTTAGTATCTTGTACGCTGATAGTCTGGCTGCACTGTGCTGTATTGCCACACAAATCATCGGCTGTCCAGGTTCTTAAGATTGTTTTTTCCTGCGGGCAATTGCCCGGAAGGGTATTTTCTGTAAAATGCACCACAGGTTGTTGATTACAGCCATCGGTTGCTTTCACATTTGGTATAGCCGGCAGCGGCTGGTCACATTCTATAGTAACACTTGGAGGGCAATTGGAAAGTATCGGTGACATGGTATCTTTTATCTCAACAAAGAATTCGAGACTGCCTACATTGCCACAAGCGTCTGTAACCGTCACTATACATTTCAATAACTTATAACAAGCTTGGTTGACGATGATATTTTCGACCAATTTAAACTCAGGGTGCTGGTCGCAGTTATCAAAGAATGTGAAATCAGCGGGACCGAAACCTTTGTAAGTACCACATTCTAAGCTTAATGTATCACCGGCACTCATCCCCGCGAATATCGGATTTTTGAATTCGACTAAAGGTTTTGTAGTATCCACCACATTTATTTGCTGAACAGCGGTTGAAGAATTACCACAATCATCTTTAGCTGTAAATGTTCTTATCAGCGTATATTCACTCGGGCATTTGCCGGGGATAGTCACATCATGATAGCTGATATCTACCTTATTGTCACAATTATCACTGGCTTTGGCATCGGTGCTAAGTCCGGTAAGAGGGACGCTGCACTCAATAGTACCTGACACCGGAACGTAAGTGAAAACCGGAGGTACAACATCGACTACAGATATTTTTTGTGTTGCCTGGGCAGAATTTCCACAATCGTCTGTGGCTGTCCAAGTTCTGATGATAGTATAAGACTGAGGGCAGTTGCCACTTTGTGTTGATTCGGAGAAATGTACTGCAACATTAGTGCTGCAGTTATCAGTTGCCGATACATTGGCTGGTACCGGAATGGCTGCATCACAATTTATTGTAACATTGGCAGGCACATTGACCAATACAGGAGCTTTGGTATCAACAACAGTAATTTTTTGTTGTTCAGTTGCTACATTACCACATTGGTCGGTAGCAGTCCAGGTTCTTGTTAAAATGAAGCTACCTGAGCAATTACCGGGAGTTGTCGTTTCATCTATGAGTAAGGATACATAAGGACTACAATTATCATTTACATTTACCAAAGGCAAATCGGGAATAAGAGTGCCGCAATCAAGCGTAATATCGTCCGGTACACCGGAAATAACAGGTGGTTCATTATCCGTAACTTTAACGGCTGTTTCATAAATTGTATAATTGCCGCATTCATCGGTTACTTTAATATAATATGTGTCAAGCTGAAAATAACCATCCGTCAGACAATCGCCCATGAAAGTGCATCTTACGAACTCAATGTTCATCTTTTTCGAACAATTGTCAAATGCTACTACATTAAGTTTTGAAAAGGATGGAATCAGATCATCGCAGTCGAGCTCTAGTGTATCGCCATTGATGAAGCCGGGTTTATTTATATAAACCAATGGAGGTGTAGTATCCTGGATGGTTACTTTTTGGGTACACTGTGAAGAATTGCCATTGGCATCTACAGCAGTCCAAGTTCGGGTAATGATATAATTATGAGCACATGCGCCGGGTGTTGTTGTTTCATTAAGGCTCAGCGTTACCGGCCCGCACACAGGGTCAACCACCGGATTGATTAATGCAGGTATTTTGTCACATTCAGCCGTAACATCAGACGGACAATAAGTGAAGACAGGTGCCGGGCAATAAAATGACGAGGCAATGACGGGCTTAGACCAAAAGAAACCGCCACATACAAGCACCAAAGACAATAAAATTTGAAATGTACCTTGTTTGGCTCGTTTTACAGATGGCATAGTCTGACCTGACGAATTGGAATTCTCATGTAGTAGAAATGTCATAACATTACGTTTTTGGTTGGCAAGAATGAAAAATAAGTTTTCCCCTCTCATAATCGATTTTCAGAGTTTGTTAAATTAATTGTTCCGGAATATATCCGGCCAGGTTTCAGGTTTTCTCAGGTAACTGACGGCGTTTTTGGGGAAGGTCAACCGATAAAGTTGTTTGTACAAAAGTTATCGGAGTTTTCATCATATTTTAATTGCTCAAATTTAAATGAATAATTTGGGTTTTCAAAAAAATGTCATGAATAAAAATATCTAAACACATTCATTTTTTTATATTATTTTACAATGCAAATTATATACCATTGATTTACACGGCAATAATAAAAATGAAAAATTTGCAAAACAAGTGAAAAAAAAATTGAAATGTCACAATATCATCTGTAGCCAACAGTTTGTTTTATTGATGAATTGTGACATTATATTTCCTTTGAAATGGCTTTACAAAACTAATATCAATGTAGGAAACAATATGCTTCGACTTAACGAATATGATCGCACCAATTTATTGAACAAGGTAATAAGTACAAAATATATTAACGTATATATATATCAATCAATAGAATACATATCTATATTATTACCAATACGGTGAATCAGACCTTTATTTGCAACTGTCAAATAAAAAATTCCTTAATAAGAATCCTATTTTATTTACCAAATGAAAAATTGTATAGTTGTGACTTTATTACGGTGTATTGACCTCCTATTTTTAGAAAAAATAGAAAGTCAAATATTTTTTACTCATTTGACTTATCTTTTTCGAGTTCTTTGCTTACTATTTTATACAATTCGGGCAAGGCAAGCCTTTTTGCCAAAATAGTTTTGTCTTTATCCAGTAAGAAAAGCACAGGAGTATCCGGCAGATTGAATATTTCTTTTGCTTTCCTACCATTGACCGGATCAGCGAGAAAATCGAAACTAACATGAAATGCTTCTGCATATTTGAAACATTTTTTATACTCATCGCCACCGTTGGTACAGATGCCAACAACTTTTACATTTTTATCCTTAAAATAGTCAGAAAATTCAAGCAGACCTGAAAATCCCTCCTGACAAGCATCGCAGTTATAATCGCCAAAATACAGGACTGTAAGACGTGCATCATTGGCCAGAATGCTTTTTTTGGTGCCATCTTTGGTTTCAAATATCAAGTCGGGTGACGGTTTGCCAACTAATAGTTTTTCCTTTTGGATAGCCAATGAAACAAGCTGTGTAGAATCTGCTTTTGAAATCCAAGGTGTTTTACCACCCTGTACATAACTGAGCAATAAATGAACATGTGCATACTCGAGTATTTTGGGTCTATCAGACGAAAGTAGTCTGGCAAGGAAGGCAAAATAGACCTTTTTATTATCATTGGCACGCATGATAAATTTCATTATATGATCAACAGCTGCAATTAATTGGTCAGGGCTATCCAGGTTCATATTGAGGTAACTTTGAATCATATTGTAAGGGTAAGGCGATCTGAGCAATTGGCCATCATTGAAGTCGATATTATCGAAATAATGAGTTCGTACGTATTGATCAGCTTTTTTTCTTTCAATGGTATCCTGAAAATTATACTCATCGGGTACGGGCAAACTTGAGGCTACTACATACTTGTGCGATATTGAGTTCGGGTATCGTTGTGTAAAATATGATTGTTGCTGAACCACCGTTTCATTGAGCATATCGAGTTCTCTTTGTAGTTCTTTGGCCCTTTCGGGATCGCGAAATTGCAGAAGGCCAATCATTTTTATCTTCTTATCGGCATCACTTCTATTGACATTTATGATACTTACACATTGAAAAAACAATTCATTCTCAGCAGAGCCGCTACATTTAATCTTATCAAGAATACCTGGATATGTGGTAGTGATAACAAATTGTTGATCAGAATCGAAGATAAACTCAAAGTAATCGCCATTGGGCAAAAACTGTACATAATACATACCTTCGGGGAATAATTTCCCACTTGTGATATGAAATTTTCCGTCATTTGACCTAATGACCGGGTGAATTTCTTTACGCTCTCCACCAAAATAACTACCAAAGATAATGGTGTCTTTTTTATATCCTGCGACATCAATCTGTACATCGACAATGTTGGTCGATTTTACTTCGTCAACAAAAAAGAAAAGTGTAGCCAGGAATAATATCAAACGCATATAGTATTTTTACTGAGTTTTATAGAAAATAAAAAAGTGCATAAAATTATAGTCTTTTATCAATCTTAAGAAACATTGCTGAATAATTAAATGGAATTTAACAAACAGGAAACAAAAGAGAAACTAAAAAAATGGACGTTGCGCATCCTACTTGGGTATCTTGCTTTGTCATTCATCTGGGTTCTGACCTACCGTTGGGTCAATCCGCCTGGTACATTCCTTATGCTTTCCCGTAAGTTTTCATCCGAGAATGCCAAGATCCGTTATGATTGGGTTGACTATGAAAATATCTCATCATATCTAAAGGTGTGTGCTGTTGCAAGTGAAGACCAGAATTTTTCTGACCACACAGGTGTTGATTTTGATGCCATAGAAAAAGCTATGGAATACAACAAAAATCACAAGAAAAAAAGGGGTGCCAGTACCATAACGCAGCAGGTAGCGAAAAATGTGTTCCTTTGGCCTTCTAGGTCTTTTGTCAGAAAAATTTTCGAACTTCAGTTTACCTTTATGATAGAGATGCTGTGGCCAAAGGAGCGTGTAATGGAAGTATATCTGAATGTCATTGAGATGGGACCTATGACTTTCGGTGCTGAAGCGGCAGCAAAAAGATATTTTCGAAAATCGGCATCTAAACTCTCACTGGAAGAATCTGCCCTGCTCATAGCCATACTACCAAGTCCGCTGAAGTGGAGTGCAACAAAACCAGGCCCATACGTTATAAAAAGACAGAGATGGATCATTCGGCAATACAGGATGATTGGCGGAACTCAGTATCTCAAGGATCTATGAAATACCTGCTAAAATAATGCGTTCAATTACAAACCAAACGCTTTTTTCATAGCCGGCAGCTGATCTAGTTCTTCCCAAGGAAAGAGTTTTACCTTAACTTTCAACTCATTGTCACGTCCTTTATTGAAGACTTTCACTACTTCCTTAGGTGTGCGACCCATGTGTCCGTAGGCTGCAGATTCAAAATAAATAGGTGTACGCAGCTTAAAACGGGATTCGATGCTGTAAGGTCTTAGGTTAAATTCAGGTATAGCTTTTATGACTGAGGCTATTTGACCATCTGTCATATTTATTTTGGCTGTACCGTATGTATTCACGAACAGTCCGACAGGTTCTGCCACACCAATGGCATAAGCTACTTGTACAAGTGCTTCATCACAAATACCGGCAGCTACCATGTGTTTGGCTATATGACGAACTGCATAGGCAGCACTTCTATCTACTTTGCTAGGGTCTTTTCCTGAGAATGCTCCCCCACCGTGTGCGCCTTTGCCACCATAAGTATCAACGATAATTTTCCTACCTGTAAGGCCTGTATCTCCGTGTGGACCACCAATAACGAATTTCCCGGTAGGATTGATGTGGTATTTGATTTTATTGTCAAACAATGTCTGAACGCGTTTAGGCAACTTTTTGATGACGCGTGGTACAAGAATTTCCTTTATGTCTTGCTCTATCTTTTTAAGCATGGTTTTTTCCTTGTCGAAATCATCATGCTGAGTTGATACAACAATAGCGTCTATCCTAATCGGTTTGTTATCGTCATCGTACTCGATCGTAACTTGCGACTTGGCATCAGGGCGTAGGTAGGTCATGAATTTGCCTTCACGTCTGATGACTGCTAGCTCGAGTAAGAGGAAATGTGATAACTCAAGAGCAAGTGGCATATAATTATCAGTCTCTCTGGAAGCGTAACCAAACATCATGCCCTGGTCACCGGCTCCCTGTTCTTCAGGTTTTTTCCGCTCTACGCCCTGGTTAATATCAGGCGACTGCTCGTGTATGGCAGACAAGACTCCACAAGAGTGCGATTCGAACATATATTCCGATTTGGTATATCCAATTCTGCGGATGACCTCGCGTGCTATTTCCTGTACATCAAGATAAGCTTTTGATTTTACTTCACCTGCAAGTATTACCTGACCGGTAGTAACCAATGTTTCACATGCTACTTTTGATTCAGGGTCGTATGCAAGGAAATTATCAATCAGCGCATCAGAAATCTGGTCGGCTACCTTATCCGGGTGCCCTTCAGAAACTGACTCAGAAGTAAACAGGTACGGCATAATATTTGGTTTTTTGACTTTTTTTACTCAATCTAATCACAAAAGTAAGGTATTATTCGCTCTTACAAAAAAATATTTTGTTTGAGTACAAAGCGTCAAGCAGGTAAATTCAGATATTTCGATAAATAAACCACAGCCTTTTCAACATTATTTGATTTTACATTCAAGTACCTTCTCATTTTCAAGAAATCCTTCGAGCACATCGCCACACTTAATGGCACCTACGCCGGCTGGTGTACCTGTAAAGATAAGGTCGCCGGTCTGTAATGTAAAAAAACGTGAGATATAGCTAATAATCTTATCAAAAGAAAAGAGCATCATCGTAGTATTGCCTTGCTGCACTTTGACACCGTTGATATCCAGACTAAAGCTAGTATTTGCCGGTTGGTAATGCCGGACATCCTGCCATTCGCCGATGACTGCCGATCCGTCAAATGCTTTGGCTATCTCCCATGGGTGGCCGTTCTTTTTGAGTTGATCCTGCAAATCGCGTGCAGTAAAATCAAGTCCGACAGTAATGGCACTTATGTATTTTGAAGCGAATTTTGGTTCAATTGATTTACCATTCTTGGCTATTTTCAATACAAGTTCAGCTTCGTAATGGATATTATTGTTAAAGTCAGGAATGTAAAAGTCGCGGTCTTTGTGGAGAATAGCTGTAGAAGGCTTCATAAAGATAAGCGGATTGTCAGGCAGGTCATTGTTGAGTTCCTGAGCGTGTGCAGCATAATTTCTTCCGACGCAAAAAATTTTCATAAATCGGTATATTTTACAGAATATCAGTATTTTAGGTTCATTAAGCCTGTGAGTTCGCGTACATCTTTCAATGTTTGTTGTGCTTCTTTTCTTATTTCTGCCGAAGATTCCTGAATCAATTTTTTGTATTTGGGTTTATCGGCCAATATTTCGGTATAGCGTTGTTTGAATGGAGACAAGAACCCGATGAGTGTATCGGCCACAGTTTCTTTCAGGATGCTGTACTTGAGTTGACCTGTTGTGAAGTCACTCATAAGGCTGTCGTGTGCGGTCATATTGTCACAAGCTTTGAGCAATGTAAACAGATTGCCCACACCCGGGCTCATTTTGCCTTCGACCGGCTCACCTGTGTCTGTCACTGCAGATTTTATCTGTTTACGAATGAATGCTTCGTCACCAAAGATGTTGATATAATGCTTTTCGCCAAGGCTTTTGCTCATTTTCTTTTCCGGATCAGCCGGTGAAAGCAGCTTGGGAATTTCCGTAAAAAGCGGTTCAGGAGACTTAAAATATTCTTTCCCGAACTGGTAATTGAAGCGTTCGGCAATGTTTCTGGCGAGTTCGAGGTGTTGTTCCTGATCTTTTCCTACCGGCACCTTGTCTGCCCTGTAAATCAGTATATCTGCTGCCTGCAGAGCCGGATACATAAATAATCCTGCCGAGGCAAGGCTGTCTTTATCCTGCGTCTTCAACTGATCCATTTTATCTTTAAACTGTGTCATTCTTGACAATTCGCCGAAGCTACAAACACAACTTAGTATCCAACAGAGTTCAGTGTGTTCTGGTACTAGTGACTGTATAAAGAGTTTTTCGGGTTTTATTTCGCATGCCAGGAGCTGAAACACCATTTTCCAGGTATTTTCACGAAGTGATGAAGCCTTGTAAGGCATGGTCATAGAATGGTAATCTACAACACTGAAGAAGCAGATATAATCATCCTGAATGTCTTTCCAGTTGCGAATAGCACCAAAATAATTACCCAGATGGATGTCACCAGTAGGCTGAATGCCAGAGAGAATTCTTTGCATAGCGAGATTTTAAGAAATTGCGGCAATGGCCGAAATTTCAACATTAACAAAACGAGGAAGGTTGGCCACTTCTACCAGTTCGCGTGCCGGTGGTTGTTCGCCTGTAAAATACTGAGCATACACAGCATTTATCCTTCCAAACATATTCATATCCTTTACAAATACGCTACATTTCAATACATGTTCGAATCCTATACCTGCTTCTGTGAGAATGGCACCGAGATTTTTCAACACCATGTGTGTTTCTGCTTCAATATCGGAGTTGACGAGTTCGCCGGTGGCAGGGTCAATGGCTATCTGCCCCGAAACGTACAATACCGAATTATGAATCGTAGCCTGCGAATAAGGGCCGATGGGAGCAGGGGCATTTGATGTCAACACTATTTTTTTCATCTTTTGTGTTATTAAAATTTCCTAAAATATTTACTCCTGACAAAATTGGTGCCTTTTATAGAATTAGCCAAAAGAACGGTGCAATATTTCGTGAATAATCATTAAAACTTCAGCTAACGGGAAAAATTTTACAAAAAGAAAAAAGCCTGCACTACATTTGGGAAAGGAGGGCAGGCTTCAACAAAACAAACATACTATGAGAAAACCGATGTAAAGATAAGCTCCTGTACAGGGGCTGAATCAGGCAAATGATGGAATGGTAAGATAAATGCAGAAAACGGTCAGGTTTATTTCAGCAACGGTAAATGTATTAATGCATCACATCCTGTATTGGTATCAATATCTCTACACGGGTACCGACAGCTTCACCGGTAACAGGATCATGCAGATCAATAATTGTAACACCACCGGATGCTCCATCTTTTGATTTGAGCAGTGAAAGTCTTTTCTCTGTTATATCCGTACCTCTTGATTTATGCTTGTGACCGTATGCACCTTTAGCCCTTAGCTCGAATGCTTGCCTGCGTCCGATTCCATTATCAGATATGACACATTTTATGGTATCATCATCATGCTGGAGAAATTCAACCATCACTTTTCCGTCATTTTTCAGGCGCAGACCGTGTTCGATAGCATTTTCAACATAAGGTTGGACAATCATGGCTGGCATACCGACCACATCGTCTTCTATTTCGGCATCTACTAATATTTCGTATTCGAGTTTGTCCTGAAACCTCAGTTTTTTATTTATGTAAAGATAATCCTGAAGGAATTCGACTTCCTTTTCCAGAGAAATGACCTGCATCTCAGAATAATCGAGTGACTGTCTCATGAGTTTGGCGAATTTTGCCAGATATGTTGAAGCAGAAGAAATTTCATAAGACGTGATATAATGCTGAATGGAGTTAAGTGCATTATACATAAAATGCGGGTTCATCTGAGCGCGCAATGCCTTTAACTGAAGTTCGGTAGCTTGTAAGCGAAGTAATTCAGCTTCTTTCTCCTTCTTTTCAGCTTCGTATTTTACCTCGTTTTCTATGAGTAGTCGGCTGTTGAGTTCTTCAGTAGCTTTTTTGTTGAAATCATCATACAGCATGAGGTATTCATAGGCAGTTTTGTAGTCATTCTGCTCTTTGTAAAATGCTGAAATATCTTTACAGATTTGGGCGAGTTGCTTAAAATTTTTATCTTGCTTGGCATATTCAGTAGCCTGTGTGAAATAGGCAATGGCCTTATGGGTATCACCGAGTTTTGCATAAATAAGTGCACGCCCATTCATTATTACAGAAATGTTGCCTTTGTCCGGAGGAATAAAATCACTGTAGAGTACTTCGGCTTTTTCGAAATACGAGAGTGCTTCTTCATTCCGTCCAAGTTCTGATGAACAGAAACCGAGGTTGGCAGAAGCGGCTGCTCTGGCTTGTCGGCTAATATCGTCTTTACAGGTAATGGCTTTTCGAAAGTACATGGCGGCTTTGTCTATCTGCGTATCGTTTAGATAGCAATTGCCGAGGTTGAGATAATGCCATGCCAGACGAGTGGTTATGCCACTTTCTTCACACAATGCTATTACTTTGCCATAGACTTCAGTAGCTTTTTTGTTTTCGGAGGTTTTATCATATACCGTACCCAGGCCACTAAACACAAGGCTCAGAAAATACTTGTCCTTGATAGTGAGTTGTGGTAGCGACAGAAGTTCAGATTCTGCACGGTTAAGGTATTCTATTGCTTTGGCAAAATTATTTCTGTGCAGGTAGAGAAATCCCTCACGTACCAACAGATGCGCTTCCATCCGACCTGAAGGATATCGTTCCAGTAGCTTTCGAGTTTTGGCTATATAAGACGAAGCTTCCGCGAAATTGTGTTGGTTGAGAAATGTACCTATATAATCGATATAAAATTCAATAATCTGTACTGGTTCGAGCTGTGATTCGGCCAAAGCTAATGCCCGTTGATAGATGGCCTCGGCAAAGTTGTGATTATACAGATTATTTTCCAGTGCGGCTGAATGAAGCAAATACTGGAGGTAATAGACAGGATTATCTACTTGTACAAAGAGCTTTTTCTGCTCTTCGAGATAATACTGTGTCTTAACTATCTCCGTGTATAGGCACGAATTAATCAATTGGCTCAGAAGTTTAATTCTCTCAGCCGGGTCGAGATTGGTTTCGAGGGATGTCTCAAGTTTCTCTATGTATTGTGTGGTTTCAGAGTATGTTTGCATGGCGAAGAAGTGTTATAGCGTAATAGCCGGAAAAATATCCTGCAAATATAATTATTGAGGAATAAGTCCTCCACACTTAATCGTCCAGGTTAATTTTGGTTTTTCTTTTTTGCCTCCTACTATCTGAGTAAGTTCCTTTTTGCTGATGAGTTCAAGGTCTTTTTTCAGTTCGGCAAGGGTTTTTTGCTTTTTGGTTTTCATGGCTGTAGTTTTAGGTAAAATGTAGGTTTTGTTTTCAGTTGGTATCAATCGGTATTAGAGTTCTTCCTGTAGTTTCTGCATGTGTTCTACAAATGCCGGTCGTCGCCTTCTGGATACATCTATTTGTTTGCCATCTTCCATTACCAAAAATCCGCCGTCACCTTTGACGAATTTTTTAATAAAATTAAGGTTGATGACGTGGCTTTTATGCACTCTGAAAAAATTGGCCCCTGCCAGCATATCTTCATAGGCTTTAATGGTTTTGGATGCTGTAATTTTCTCACCATTTTTCAGGAAAATATGTGTATAATTGTCTTCTCCTTCAAATCTGACGATGTCTTTCAGATATACGAAGTATATGCCGTCGATGGCTGCCACACCTATTTTTTCAAATTTATTCGGCACATTGTAATGCTGGCTGAACATCTGAAGGCGTTCTGTAATCTTATTGAGTTTGCCGGGTTTGATTCTGCTGACTGCTGCTACGAGTTGCTCACCATCAATTGGCTTTAAGATATAACCGATGGCACTGTATTCACATGCTTTAATGGCGAATTGTTCGTAGGCTGTTACGAAAATGACTTCAAAATTTACATCATCAAGCTGATTGAGAACCTGAAAAACCAGGCCGTCGGAAAGATTAATATCAAGGAATGCGACATCAGGATTGCAGTCCGGGTCGTTTAGAAGGTCAACTGCTTCGGTAACAGAACCTGCTACACCTATTACCTCTACTTCAGGGCAATATCGTGCCAGCATGTTTGTCAGGTTTGTTACGCCTAATTTTTCATCTTCAATTATTACAGCCTTCGTCACTTCACGGGTATTAATATGTTTGCTAAATAGGTATTTTGAAAAAACAACAAGTCTAAAACCTTATCATTCTATTCGTTATGGCAAAAGTAAGCCAATTATTGAAATTTCAACAATATTAAAGAAAAAAATTCCGAGTAAAATTAAAATTTGGTCGTATCAAACAATTTGCGGATGCTAAACCGTCCTGTTCCGTTCACCAGTACCACTATCAGACCACCGATAATGGCCAGGTTTTTCATAAAATGAACAGACTGTTCTCGCTCTATCGATATAGGATCATTCCAAAAAGAATGCCTGATGAAGGTTACCGGAACCCAATATAATAGCAACATAAAGGCTCCGAGTTTTGGTCTGTACCCAAGCAAAACCATAAGCCCACCTGCAAAGAGTAAAAAAATGGAAAGATTGAGCAAAAATACCGGCCTCCAAGTAATATTGTAAGCAGCCATCACTTCGAGTGTAGTGTGGTGATATTTGATAGAATCGTAAGCTTCAAAAATAAAAATTGCCGACAACAATACTCTTCCTAATAAATCTGCCCAGTGTTTCATTTTATCTTGTTGTTTTATAATTGGCAACAGCTTTGGCAACAGCCTCGCCATCCATTGCTGCTGAAATAATTCCTCCTGCATAACCTGCACCTTCTCCACAAGGAAACAAGCCTCTCACTTGTGGGTGCATCAGGCTTTCTTTATCACGTGGTATGCGCACTGGCGAACTGGTACGGCTCTCGGTAGCTACCACAAGCGCTTCTTCTGTAAAATAACCATTCATTTTTCTTCCAAAATCCTTTACTGCCTGTCTGAGTGGTTCATAAATCATCGTTGGCAGCCATTTATGCAAGGGGGCACTGTAAACACCGGGTATATAGGAGTTTTCCTGTATGCTAGCAGAAATTTTTCTGTTGAAAAAATCTGTAAGCCTTTGACCGGGTGCTTTTTGGCTACCATCACCTTTATCGAACAAACTCTGTTCGACCATTTTCTGATATTCAAGAAGTTTTAACGGGCCTGCGTCATCATAACCTATTACTTCTCCTTCCGAGACAGTTACGACGGTTCCACTGTTGGCAAAAGGGGAATCGCGACGAGACATGGACATACCATTCATGACTAGTTCGCCCGGAGCAGTAGCGGAGGGCACTATCAACCCGCCCGGACACATACAAAACGAAAAAACGCCTTTCTCACCTACCTGCGTTACTAGTTTATAGGAAGAAGCAGGCAAATGTTCGCTCCGGGGTGATTGCTTGTACTGAATTTTGTCGATTAGGCCTTGTGGATGTTCTATCCGTACACCAAGTGCAAATGCTTTGGCTTCTATTAAAATATCTTTTTGATGAAGCAAGTAAAATATGTCGCGTGCCGAGTGGCCTGTTGCAAGGATTAAGGTATCACATTTGTACTCCTTTTTGTCATTGATGCGCACAGCCTTTACTTCGCCATCACGGAGGATAATGTCCGTAAGTTTAGCATCAAAATGTACCTGACCGCCATGATGAAGGATGGTTTCACGGATGTTGGCTATGACTTTGGGTAGTTTATTGGATCCGATATGCGGATGTGCATCTACAAGTATGTCCGGAGATGCGCCGTGCTCTACCAGCAGCTTAAGCGGACGAAGTATTTCGCCTCGCTTGTTGGAGCGTGTATATAGCTTACCGTCAGAATAAGTACCTGCGCCACCTTCACCAAAACAATAGTTCGAATCCGGATTAACAATGCCGAACTGCTGGATGGCTCTGAGGTCGCGACGTCGGGTTTGGGCATCTTTCCCTCGATCGAAAATAACCGGTTTGAGGCCGAGTGCTATAAGGTCAAGGGCAGCAAAATAACCGGCAGGCCCGGCCCCGATGATAAGCACTTCAGGAGCTTCACTTACATCTTTAAATTCTGAAAGTAAAGCTGGTTCCGGGTCAGGTACCATATCGGTAAATACATCGAAACGAAGCAAATAATGAGCCGGAAACCTACGTGCGTCAATCGAACGCTTTACCAGCCTGGCCGAAAATGCAGACGGATTCATACCTAATGAATCACCAATAAGCGAAAGCTGATAAGCCTCATCAGAAACAAATTCGGGTGCGACTTTTATTTCAACCTGCTGGTACATAAGAATACGGGCTTCTATTTTAAGAAAACAACAAAGGTAAAGTATTCGGTATAAATCTTGGTAAATATCTTCAAGTACACCCTGTGAATTAATAGAGCTGTACATTATTATTCATTAAGAACGAATAAATTATTAAGCCTTCAGATTTTATATTAAAATATAGATCTGCATGATTAGTGCAATGCAAATACCAGCTTAGTTGACATAAAATACCTCACTTAACACGTTGAGAGCGAAGGCAAAATTGAAAATTTCTACAGGGGCGTAAGAGTGTCTATCGTAGCACTTCAATCTTCATTGCGGATAGTAGAAGAATTGGTATCTTTCTCACGTGTTATAACCGAAAAATCTTCAGTATTGAAATCTTCCGGTACCATAATCCTCACTTCAACAACTTCTTCAATATCAACCGATTTGTTTTTGAGAAGTGGTGGTTTGCTGAGTTTTGATTTCAATGTCACTTTGTCGCCGTCTTCTATATTTAGTATTTCGTAACGACCAGATTCTATGGCAAACTTGAGAATAGCCGGTGATGCACCGGTAAGCTTAACTTTAGTTTCGACGAGGATGGTTGTACCTGCCCATTTTTCAAGATAATAATCCTTTGAAAGTTCGAATTGAACTGTATTGAATTGATCGATATTAAAATCTTGATTGATGATTTTTTCAATCTGAGCAAATGCGGCAGTTGTGCTCAAAACTGTAATTGCAAATAATAAGAGTAACTTCTTCATATACTTGTAAAACGCAAATGTAATCAATTCGTCACTCAAAACTAAAGATTTAACGTTTGATTATAATTTCACCATGCAGACATCGAGGCATCAAGTGAAATAATTGTTATTGAGTGAAACTGTATATTCCGGCAAAAAACAATACCATTTCCAATTGGCGTCAATAATATTATGATCAAACTAATAGTTTCCTGGTGGTTTTGAATCTGAAAAAGCCGTATATTTGCGCCCTATGAAAAATATTAGAAATTTTTGTGTTATAGCGCATATAGATCACGGCAAAAGTACACTTTCTGACCGTTTGCTAGAATATACCAAGACCATCTCTGAACGCAATATGCAGGACCAGGCATTGGACGACATGGACTTGGAGCGCGAACGCGGTATCACCATTAAGAGTCATGCCATTCAAATGTATTATCACCGAAATGGTGAGAGATATACCTTGAACATGATAGATACACCCGGACACGTTGACTTTTCATACGAAGTCTCACGTTCTATTGCAGCCTGCGAAGGTGCATTACTCCTTGTGGATGCCACCCAGGGCATACAGGCACAGACCATTTCCAACCTTTACCTTGCCATCGAACACAATCTGGAAATAATACCGGTACTCAACAAAATAGACATGGACAATGCCATGATAGAAGAAGTATCTGACCAGATTATCGACCTCATTGGCTGTAAAAAAGAAGAAATACTACACGCAAGTGGTAAGACCGGTGCCGGAGTGAATGAACTGCTCGAAGCTATTGTAGAAAGAATACCTTCCCCTAAAGGCGAAGAGGAAGCTCCATTGCAGGCTCTGATTTTTGATTCTGTATTTAATCCGTTCAGAGGCGTTATTGCTTATTTTAGAATAATAAATGGTACACTGCGTAAAAACCAGAAAGTACGTTTCTTCTATACCGGCAAGGAATACAATGCAGATGAAATAGGCATCCTCCAGCTCAATCAGGTACCCAAAGACGAACTCAAGGCAGGGGATGTCGGGTATATCATCACCGGTATTAAAGTATCAAAAGAAATAAAAGTGGGTGACACCATCACAAGTGTCGATAATCCGTGTGCAGAAGGCATCCAGGGCTTTGAAGATGTTAAACCGATGGTATTTGCAGGTATTTACCCTATTGATAATGATGATTTTGAAGATTTAAGAGACAGCCTGGAAAAACTTCAGCTGAATGATGCTTCACTTGTATTCGAACCCGAATCTTCTGTTGCATTGGGATTTGGATTCAGATGTGGTTTTCTCGGTATGCTTCACCTCGAGATTATACAGGAAAGGCTTTCACGCGAATTTGACCAGGAAGTTATTACCACCGTACCCAATGTGTCGTACCATGCATACCTGACCAAAGATCCTACAACAAAGGTTGTCATTCATACACCCAACGACCTACCCGAACCAACTGTGCTTGACAGAGTAGAAGAGCCGTACATCATAGCGCAGATTATCACTGCCCCGGAATACATTGGTTCTATCATAACACTTTGTCTTGAAAAACGCGGCCACATCAAAAAGCAATCGTACCTAACACCAGAACGTGTAGAAATGGTATTCGAACTGCCACTGGCCGAAATTGTGTTTGATTTTTATGACAGATTAAAATCCATTTCACGTGGATATGCTTCGTTTGACTACTCGCCGCTTGATTATCGCGAGTCGGACTTGGTAAAAATGGACATAAGACTTAACAGCGAGCCCGTGGATGCATTATCGGCACTGGTTCACAAAGATAAAGCACAGGCATTGGGTCGGCAAATTTGTTCAAAACTTAAAGAATTATTGCCAAGACAACAGTTTATGATTGCCATCCAGGCTTCAGTAGGTGCAAAAATCATTGCAAGGGAAACCATCTCTGCCATGAGGAAGGACGTAACGGCTAAGTGCTATGGTGGTGACATCTCGCGTAAGCGTAAACTCCTTGAAAAGCAGAAAAAAGGCAAGAAGAAAATGCGCCAAATCGGCTCGGTAGAAGTACCGCAAAAGGCATTCCTTGATGTGTTGAAATTGTAAAAGTTGCTTGTTAAATCATAAAAAAAATCCCGCCTGTTTATTCAAGCGGGATTTTTTAGATATACGAAAATCATTTCACTAAAAACTTCGCATACAGATCTCTGTCTTTGTGTTTCAGTGACAAATAATAACTTCCCGGGGGCAGGTGACTGATATCTACCTGAATGACACCTGAAGTATTCTGCTTGATTGTACTGAGCAATTCCTTACCTTCAACATCATATATACTGATAGATATAGGTGAAGCATCGGGGTGAATCTGTTTCAAAAAAATAAAATCATTCGCAGGATTGGGGAATAATTTCCAGCCAGCACTGAGCAGTTCGTTAGTGGAAGTGCCGTCTTCTACTGTGCCACATTTTACAAGCATACAACCCTGTGCATCAATAATGGTTACACAGTAAGTTCCCGGGCTAAGGTTCTTGATAGTAGCAAGGGTGTCTCCTGTACTCCATAGGCATTTGAATGGTGCCTCGCCACCTTTGATTATTGCCGTCACTTTCCCATTAGACTTGCCCTGTGATGTATGAGTAAAATCGAGCGTCACTTGTAACTCAGCAGGTTTAACAATGTTGAGTGGAATAACTAGGCTACAATGGAATGAATCTGTTACGGTCAATGCAGTTATATTTTCATACAAATCTTTGACAGATATAGATGTACTGTCATTACTCCAATGTATGGAGTAAGGTTCTTTTCCACCAGAAATATTGATAATTGAAACAGAAACTGTATCGTTGTTGCACGTCTTGACTATGTCAATATCTACAGACTGTACTCCCAACGAATCACATGGAATTGCCGGTACATTAAAGTGAAATTCTGACGTACATCCGTTGGCATCAGTTATGGTCACAATATGATTGCCGGCAGCGAGCAAAGTACCATCTGTAGTACCATTGTCGAAAAGAAAACTGTATGGTGCAGTACCGTTGGTCGGTGACAAAACAACCTGTGCATCGCCAGCTCCGAAATATGATTCTGTTATGATGGTTATAGAACTATCCGGCACTGTAATTGGAGGTGGCTGCTTGATTTCAACGAATTGCTTCACCTCACAACCTGCAGTATTGACTATTGTGACGAAATAATAGCCTGCTTTGAGATTGGTCAGACAAGAATCACCGGGAGTGCCGTTCCATTTATAAATATATGGTCCGAAATTGCCTACCACCTGAACACAAGCTGTACCTTCACTTCCACCATTACAGTTGTTGTGTTCTTTCGCAAAAGTTATGCTAAGTCCGCAATCAGGTCCGCTCATGAAAATATTTTGTACCAACGTACAGCCTTTACTGTCGGTGACCGTTACGGTATATATTCCTTCACCCAATGAGTCGATGGTGGTAGTAGTCGCCCCGATATTCCACAGATAAGTATAGGGTGCTGTACCGCCGGAAGCAACGACAGATATTTTGCCATTGTTTATATTGTTATTGGTCATGTTTGTGTTGGTGACCACAATCTGGAGGCTGTCGGGTTGATTTATTTCAAAGCTGAATATTTTATTGCATGAAAGAGCGTCACTAACAGTTACTGTATAATTTCCGGCTTTCAGATTATCAAGTAAAGGTGTGGTGGCACCGGTTGACCAGTTGAAGCTATATGGTGCCAGCCCACCCTGTGGTGTTATGCTGATGGTACCGGCAGAATCACCAAAGCATAAAAGCGATGTTACGTCTGCATCTGCCAGAGTAAGGTTGTACACAGATATGTCGATGCATTGTTGAGTTGGCGGTAATGACACATCAAAGCAGGAATTAGCAACATCTACACACAATTGGTGGCTACCCGGAGTGGTAAAGTTCAATTTAACAGAATTTGACATGAGGTTTGGGGCACCCACCAGTTTCTCGTCAAGAGTCCAATAATAAGCACTTGCACCTTTCACAGGTGGAATGCTGAACAAGACAGAATCGCCGATACAAATTTCATTGCTCTTGCTTGCTATCGGCCCAATCGGATCATCTAATACTGCCGGAGCCAACTCACCATTTTTAAGCTCGATGGTGATATCACAGACTGAACCATTGCATCCATCAAGAACGATATAGTAGAGTTCTCCCGGAATAAGAGATTTTGTTGACAGGTTTATAGAATCAGTTCGACACAGGCCCTGACAAGCAATGGCTTCAAATGGTCCACCGCAATTGCCTTTATAAATACCTGCCTGAAAACCAAAGCTTCCTGCTGCACTCGTACAGTTGTCAGCAAGCAACAGAAGATCCATATTATTGGAAGCTGCAACGAATCCAAGCCACAACGAGTTATTCGGAACTCCACCCCCTGACCCACTGCACATAGGAATAGGGGCTGTCGGGTTAGAGAAATCCGGTAGTTTTGTACAGTATCCATCGAGATCTTGCGTAAAACAAAAAACAGGTGCAGTCTCGCAATTAAGACCTGGTTCGAAAGGGTCATTACACTGTGCAAATGCGCATACCTGTATGTAAAATATGCTGGTGATGGTAACTAAAAATGTAAATAATCCTGATTTCATATTTATTCTCTTTTATTTCAACAAATTATTCTGTTCATCAATCATTTTTCTGCCAAAATTACGCACCCTGTACATTTCTTTTGGGTGCAATGTTCGTAATGAGTTATCAATTATCCCAATTGAATGATATACGTAAACCCATATTCCGGAAAAACCCTAACAACGGTCATTGCTTTAAAAATCTTGCGTACAATTGTTTTGAATCGTGAAAAACAGCCAGGTAATAAACACCGGATGGCAAATTTCCGATAAACAATGGAATGGTAGATGTTGTATTTTTCTCATGCCTCCTTACCATTTCTTTTCCTTCTGCACTTACTATTCTCAGTTGTACCGCTCGGTTATCGGGTTGTAAATGTTGTAGGTACAAATAATCTTTCGCGGGTACAGGAAACAGCTTCCAATCCGAGCAGAGTGGTTCATTTGTTCCGGTTCCGGATCCTTTTTCTACTACACCACATTCATACTTTACACAATCATTGAAATCTGTCACGGTTACACAATAGCCTCCCGGCGAAAGCTTGTCAAGTACATTAACTGAATCGCCTGTACTCCATAAAATCTTGTAAGGAGGTGTGCCACCAACAACATTTAAAATAGACTTACCGTCGAGCAAATCGGGCCCTGATGTGTTGAAGATATATAGAATCAGTTCAAGGCTGTCAGGTTGGGAAAGGTTAAAAACAACATTTTTACTACATACCGAATCATCTTTTACAGTAAGCAGATATTTACCTGCCTTGAGATTGCTGATGGAAGAAGTTGTATCACCGGTTGACCATTGGAAAGAATATGGTGGAGTTCCGCCCGAGACTTCAAATCCGACTGCTCCGTTTTTGTCTCCGTAACATAGTAGAGGCACAAGTGTTGTGTCAGTAAGTAAGATTCCTTCGACCTCTATCTGGAAGCACTTTTGGGCAGGTAAACTTGTGACATCGTGACAATAATTGGCAACATCAACACAAAGCAGATGTGTACCTGCATCTTTTATTTGAAGTGAAATGGAATTCGTATCTTTTTTAATGTCACCAACCGACAAACCATCGAGAGTCCAATAATAAGAAGTGGCACCTTTAACAGGTGGCACGCTGTATGTTACGAAACCGGATGTGCAGGTAAGGTGATTTTCTCCATTAATATTGCCAATGGAGCCCGGTGGGTCTGAGGATTGGATGCTGCCCTGTATCATATCTATTGTTACATCACAAAACGGACCACCACATCCATCAATCCAGAGATAATAGAGCTTCCCCGGTACAAAATTCTGACTGCTCAACAAATAAGGGGCATTTACACAGGTGCCGGTACAAACTATCTCCTTACTGTTTGGCGGGCAGCCGGTGATGATACCAGTTTGAAACCCCGTATTACCACCAACATCGAGACAATTGCCCGGTATCACTTCAATAGCCATATTGCTTGATCCGGCTACGAAACCTATCCAGGCTGTATTATTGGGCACACCACCACCGCTAGAAAGACATAATGGATTTGGGCCGGATGGGTTTACGACATCCTGTAAGGTGGTACAATAACCATCCAAATCACCAACGGAACAAATCACCGGTGCTGTTTCACAAGAATTTCCTGGCTTAAATGGCTTATTGCACTGGCCGAAAAGTGCCTGTGACTGTATTGAAACAAGTATAAATATTGCTGCGATGGTCTGTAACATTGTCTTCGTAACCAATCGAATTCATTCGTGATTTATTAAATAAAATACGATCCTTGCCTATTCTTCACTTCCTTCAGATTAATTATCCAAAGATAATTTTATTTATATAAAATTGCAACAATATTTCCACCATTCTAAAAATAATTTAAAATTGCCAAATAATATATTTTAATATCGCATAAATCGTATCAAATATATTGAATGAAGACACATGGATTCCATCGTACAGATCTAACTTTTCCATTTCATACTGACATTGTATTCCTTTTTGTGTAAAATAGAGGAAATAAAAAATGCCCTATCTGATGACAAGACAGGGCATTTCTGAATATTTTATAGTCTTTGTTTTATTTTATGATAAACTTCGCGTACAATTGTTTTGAATGATGATGTAGCAGTAGGTAATATTGGCCTGAAGGCAAATGTGCAACACTCACAGGTATGGTACCGGCTGTATTTTTCTGTTCACCGGTAAGGATATTTGTACCTGAAGCATCCAGTATTTGCCAACTCACTTGAGAGCCATCAACTATAGCTTGTTTGAGGTAAAGAAAGTCCTTTGCCGGATTAGGGAAAAGTTTCCATCCCTGTGAAATCAAGTCATTGGTAGAAACTTTAAGTTTCACTTCGGCACATTTGACCACAGAACAACCAGCTGCATCCGTAATGGTGACACAATAATTACCGGGTGCAAGTCCGGTTAGCAAGTCGGTAGTACTGCCATCTTGCCAAAGGTAGCTGAATGTTCCCTGACCACCTGTTGCGCTTACCAAGACAGAACCATCGGTATTGCCCGGGGTAGCATCATTTGTTTCGAAATTTACAAAAATACTGTCAGGCTGGTCGATATCCAGGATGAGTGTGAATAAACAGTTTTTGGCATCGGTCACTTTTAATGAAGTAAGATTTTTGAAAGTATCGGTAACGGTACTGTCTGTACTTCCATTGCTCCATAATATATTGTAGGCCGGTTGGCCACCTGAAATGTTCTTTATGCTTAGTGTCACAGGTTTATCAAAACAACTTGTCTGCACATCCAGGTCTATTGCCTTAATACCAAGCGAATCGCAAGGATAGGCAGGCACAAAGAAAGGAAATATAACAGAACAGCCAAGAGAATCCTTCACTTCAACAGTGTGATTACCTGCCTGTAACATAGTACCGTCAGATGCCCCATTGTCGTAGAAGACCTGATAAGGAGGCACGCCACCTGACGGGTTTACTACTACCGAAGCATCATTAGCCCCAAAGGAACTCTCTGTGGTTATGACAATGGCAGATGACGGAAGGATAATTGCAGCCGGGCTTACAATATTGAGTTGTTTAATAGCTACACAACCATCTGTATCCGTTACTGTGACACCATAAGTACCTACAGCCAGATTGTTAAGGCATGGTGAGGTTTCATTCTGTGACCAAAGGTAAGAATAAGGCGCACTACCACCTGACACCTGCAAACAGATACCACCGTCATTGCCACCGTAGCAAGTGACATTCGTAACAACTGCATCGGCTACTAAACCACAGTTAAACGGATTGATGATGACCGATTGTGACGCATTACAGCCAAGGCTATCCGTAATAGTAACACTATAGCTACCTACTGCAAGATTCGTGATGGTATCGGCTGTACTGCCATTGCTCCAAAGTATTGAATAACCCGGTGTACCACCTTGTGGTGAAACAGAGGCCGTACCATCATTAGAATTAGGGCCGGTCAGGTCTGTACTTGACATTACCGGAACCAATTTAGGCGCCTGTTTTACTTCAAGTACCAGTGTATCATGGCATGTACTATTGTCACTTACTATTACTGTATAATTGCCCGCCGGCAAAGAATCAACGGTAGATGATTTTTCACCGTTTGACCAGATATAAGAATAAGGTGCGAGTCCACCTGAGGCAGTCACTGTTATGGCACCTGTTGAATCTCCATGACAAAGAACATTCGTAATAGCAGCCTGGGCTGAAACCGGCAAAACACCATCTACAGTTACAGATTCTACGGTCACACAGCCATTAGCCGGGTTTGTAGCTGTAAGCGTATATGTTCCGGGATTATTGACCTGTGGTTTATTTGTACTTTTACCACTCACTATATTGCCATCTATAGTTGTCCATGAAAGTATGGCATTTGATAGTGTAATGGTCGCATTTAATTGTACAACTGGATTCGAACAGCTTATCAACACGGGTGGATCAATCAGTACCACCGGTTCTTCAACATTTTGCCCAACAGTAACGGACGCAGATTTGGTACAGCCATTGTCATCCGTTATAACTACCGTATATACTCCGGGTTCGTCAACGGATATTTCTTGACTAGTCTCAAAAGTACTCCACAGATAAGCATACCCTGGTGTACCGCCTGAAACTGTTGCCTTTAGTACGAAATCTGTCTTGGCACAGGTGAGCGTACCTGTATTCACTGAAAGAGCAAGGGCAGAAGGTTGGGTAATACTTACCTGATCGCTTTTTTTCTGTCCAGCATTATCAGTAACCGTAACAGTGTAATTTCCAGGGCTCAGATTAGTAATTGTCTGTGTATTCTTTCCATTTGTCCAAGCATAAGTATAAGGTGGTGTGCCGCCTGAAGGGATAGCTGTAGCCTGACCATTGGCAGCGCCATTACATGTGACATTGGTAGATGTCATTGACAACTCAAGTGGTGTAGCATTAATCATCAGTTGGCCGGAAGCATTGGTAGTAATATAATTATCTCCCCCGGTATTATTGTTGCTATTACAGAGGTTGGCAATACCATATAAGGTAGAATTTGTGCCGTTAGGCCCGCTTGGAGCCTGCCATTTGAATGTCCATTCTGCAACATTGGCGCTAAAAGCTTTTCCATTACGGTGATCGACATATTCTTTAGAACCAAGAAAACTAGTGCCATGGTCACTGCTCAATGCAGTAAGGTCACCGACATTCTGGTTTGAAGAATTGAGCGCTACGAGCTGAAATCCGGCCTTGACAGCACTGCCGCCTGTTTTGGTGACACGTACAGTAATATTGTATGCCTCATTAGCATTTATGGAAGCAGGTAAACCAAGGATTTCGACATCAGCTGTAGATGTACCACCGCTATGGCAGTCGCCGCATGTACCTTCACCGGGAGCTCCTGTCTTGCCATCAGGCGGATTGGCATTATAAGACATGAAGAGTGCGGCCAATGTAAGTAAGCCGAAATTGAACAAGATGAATTTGATTCGTGTCATGTTTAAATTTGTTGGTTAGAACAAAAATAACACGAGCCATAAAAAGTTGTTCAGTTTTTTCAAGATTTTCTGAAAATTGAATTTACATTTTCTTGTAAAAGTATTTTTGAGTCACAATTTGTTCTCTGTTGATGCAATTCAATTCTTCTCCTTTTCTAGAATGAACTATATGAAACACAATGTGACAGGATTCTCTGTGCCAATTTCAAAATTTTAGCATCCTAATTTTTTGTAAAGTCAGGAGCAAAGATTCAGACTCATTTAAAAAAATAAAAGGCTTTATAGTATTGCAGCCGAAGCTAACCGGTAAAAATACAAATTAAAGTTTTACGAACTTCGAGTAATATGAATCTGTGCCAGAATTGAGTCTCAAGAAATATTGACCTATCACAAAAGTGCTTACTTCTATGGGAATATCGCCTAAAATGCTATTGCTTTCGCCAGATTTTAGAAGGCTGCCATTTATATCAAAAACCTGCCATGAGACTGGCTGAGTATTATCTGTAGGCCTCTGAAGGTAAAGGAAGTCTTTGGACGGGTTAGGATAAAGATTCCATCCGTGTGAGATTAAATCATTGGTTGATGTGCTTTTTACTTTCAATTTTCCTGTGGCATTCACTTTGACAACTTTATCACCGGAAGTATTATTATTGCCATTACAAATGTTACCTACGGCATACATAGTTATGTTAGAACTGTCAGGTGCATCGGGTGCCTGCCATTTGAAGGTCCATTCTGCGACATTGTTGACAAATGCTTTACCATTTCTATGCTCGACATATTCTCTGCCATTCTCCGAATTGGTACCGTGGTCGCTAGCCAATGTGCTCAGGTCTCCGGCATTTTGGTTTGCTGCATTAAGGGCAACGAGCTGAAAACCGGCTTTTGTAGCATTGCCTCCTGTTTTTGTGACTTTTACATTAATGTTGTAAAATTCTTTGGCATTAATAACAGATGGCAGCCCAAGTATTTCAACATTACCAGTTGAAGAACCGCCACTGTGACAATCGCTGCAGGTAGATTCACCGGGTGCACCAGTTTTGCCTTCAGGTGGGTTGGAGTTATAGGACATAAAAGTGGCTGCCAAGCAGAGTAAGCCAAAGTTAAGCAAGATGAGTCTAATACGTGACATAGTGTATTACATTTGTTGGTTAATTTAAACGTAACAGTATTTGAAAAAACAAGTTCAGTTTTTTTTCAAGATTTTCTGAACAGAGATTCTACAAATGCTTTTTTATTAAAAATCTGAAGGTTTTCGATTCCTTCTCCAACGCCTATGTAACGAATGGGTATCTTAAACTGGTCTGAGATTCCGATGGCCACACCACCTTTGGCTGTTCCATCGAGTTTGGTAAGTGCCAGTTCAGACACATCTGTTGCTGCAGAGAATTGTTTGCACTGTTCGATGGCATTCTGGCCTGTAGTGGCATCCAGCACAAGCAATACGTCATGAGGGGCGCCTTCCATACATTTATCGATGGAGCGTTTTATTTTAGTAAGCTCCTGCATGAGGTTGGTTTTGGTATGTAGTCGGCCGGCTGTATCGATTATTGCCATATCGAGTTGGTTATTGATGGCATATTGTACAGTTTCG
The DNA here is from genome assembly GCA_019694295.1 of Saprospiraceae bacterium. Classification (GTDB taxonomy): domain Bacteria; phylum Bacteroidota; class Bacteroidia; order Chitinophagales; family Saprospiraceae; genus JAEUUM01. The sequence continues at coordinate 1,863 of JAIBCG010000016.1, read as the reverse complement.
TAAGCGACAGCAGCAGGGTCGGTGTTCATTCCTTTGGCGTAAAAGTGGCAACCTACTCTTTCAGACCATATTTTCAACTGATCGACAGCTGCTGCCCTGAAGGTATCGCCTGCTCCGATAACCAGTTTGTAACCTTTTTTAGAATACTGGTAGGCGAGTTTGCCGATAGTGGTCGTTTTGCCGACACCATTGACACCTACAACGAGCAGTACATAAGGTTTTTTATCGCGAGGCAATTCAAAATCTTCAAAGTCGGCAGTATTATTCTCAGTCAGGAGTTTTACGATTTCATCACGCATGATGGTATCGAGTTCGTTTGTGCTCAGATATTTATCACGAGCTACTCTTTCATTGAGCCGGTCGATGATTTTTACAGTTGTTTCAAGTCCCACATCCGAGCTTATGAGTACCTCTTCGAGTTCATCCAGTACACTTTCGTCCACAGTTGATTTGCCTATTACAACTTTGGCTATTTTATCAAAAAAACCTTCTTTAGTTTTTTCGAGTCCTTTGTCGAGGTCCTTTTCTTTATCTTTTGAGAAAAACTTTTTAAAAAAGCTCATGTTCGGTGGTTTGTTAAGCTGCAAATATATTTAAAATCTCCCAAAATGCACGGAAGATGTGAGAGGTAGAAACACAAAAAGGCTTCCCCGGCAGGAAAAGCCTTTATTGCATTAGAATACAAATATTACTTAGTGTTTTCGAAAAACTCTTTCACTTTGTCTTTGTGCACGATAGACTCTTTATAGGTATATTTACCTGTTACCGGGTCCTTGATGCTTTTTATTACCCTCACGTGATCTTTTCCAGAGCCTGCACTTGCAGCACGCTGAGCAACCCTTGCGTTTTTGGATATTTTAGCCATGACAGAATATTTTTAAGGTGTAAAAATTATTTTATTTCTTTGTGAACAGTCATTTTTTTCAGGATAGGATTGTATTTTTTAATTTCAAGCCTTTCTGGAGTGTTCTTTCTGTTCTTCTGGGTCACGTAACGTGAAGTACCAGGCATACCACTGGTTTTGTGTTCAGTGCACTCGAGGATGATCTGGATTCTGTTACCTTTTGATTTCTTAGCCATTATCTAAGTATTTTTAAATTTTTCTCTATTAAAAACGAATACCTGTGTCAATCCCTTTTTTCTCAAGCTTCTTTACATACTCTAACAATCCCAGCTTTGAAATTGTTCTTAAAGCATGAGTAGAAACGTTCAATGTTACCCATTTATCCAATTCGGGTACATATATACGCTTGGTCTGGATATTAGCATAAAATCTTCTCTTGGTCTTGATGTTCGAGTGCGATACATGATTACCAACAATTGATTTCTTTCCTGTTAATTGACAAACTCTTGACATGTCTGTGTTCTTTTATGTATGGTTTATAAATTCCAAATAAATTAAGTGACTTCGGCAGGATTCGAACCTGCAACCTTCTGATCCGTAGTCAGATGCTCTATCCAATTGAGCTACGAAGCCAAGTTCCTCCTTTTCGGGATGCAAAATTAATAGTTATTATTATAAGTTGAAATTTTTTTCGCTTTTAATTTCGAAAAATTGACTTTTTTTTATTTTAGCTTGATGAAATTCATACTTATAGGGCTTTTTCCGCCGAATATGCTAATAAAATATACAGCTGGTGGCAATCCAGTCATATCTACATCAAAGCTATCCGGTCCGAATGCCGAGTAATCAAACTCTCCATTGGCCAATTCCATTCCAAGCATGTTATATACTGAATATTGAAATGTCTTGTAAGCAGAACCGGTAAATTGAACCTTAATTCTATCACCAAGATTAAGAAGTTGAATATCATTAATCTTAGTTGTCCCTAAAGCATTGCCGCACGTACTTGTTAAGGCTGT
>JAIBCG010000124.1 GCA_019694295.1 Saprospiraceae bacterium | reverse complement strand
TTGTTAATTATATATTGAAAAGTGCCGCAAAGGTACGAAATATTTCACCAACAGACATCATCATTCTGAATTAAAGTAGGGTTGACTGAAACGCAAATCCTGCATTAAACCAGATAAGGCACTAATCTCTTCAAAGCAAAAAAAATCTTATACAACCATTAGTTGGAGTCAATGACTAAAAAAATAAGGATTTAACTAAATTCGTACTTGCAATTCGTAAGATTTACATTAATTTTGAAGTAAAATTCAGGTATTTTCAAATCTCAAACAATTAAAATGAAGAAAATTTTTATAACAATCTTTACGCTTGTTTCCACTGTAGTCATGTCAACAGCACAGACTTCAAATTTCTGTGGTACTACAGAATTTGCCTCAATAGCCGCACGTCTGAAAGCTAATAAAGCATTACTCGCCAAAAATCCGGTTCAGGAACGAGAGGTAAAATGGGTTCCGATGAAGTTTCACATCATTTCTAAATCGGACGGTACAGGAGCTGTTCAGGAACACCGTGTACTCGATATGTTGTGTGGGCTGAATGAATTTTTCGCTCCGCTCGATATACAGTTCTACATAAAGGATGGTTTTAATTACTTCAGTAACACTGCTGCTGCTACCGACCCACAATCGGCAGGTGGCACCACTCAGATGAAAGCCAAAAAGGTAAAGAATGTAGTCAATGTTTTCCTGCCACAGAGTTTTACAAAACCGGGATTGCTCGGGTATTACACAGAAGGTTACCCCGGCTATCAAAATGACTTTCTGGTAGTAAAGAAAAGTCAGGTAGGAAAAGGTATCTATACCATCGAACACGAAATCGGGCATTTTTTCAGCCTGCTGCACCCATTCAACGGTTGGGAGGACAATGATTATGATCCTTCCGTACATGGCAATCCGGTAAAGATATTGACTGCACCCAATTTTTCACTTGATCCACCTTTTAACGCTGTACCGGTCGAGTTCGTAGATCAGACAAATTGTGAAATAGCAGGTGACCTGATATGTGATACTCCAGCCAGTTATAATTTTGCCAATAATTACTGGGGCGCCAAAGGTTGTCAGCCAATGGATCAGTCAGTCAAAGATTATCATGGTGATGTAGTTAATCCGGATGAAGAAAATCTGATGGATTATTTCAATGGCTGTGCATCGTACCATTTATCACCTACACAGGCCAATCTGGTAAAAACCGACCTTACCACTCGTTTTGCTACATTTGGCCCACAAAAATTGAACGGAGGCTATGTACCTACTGCTGACCTTGTCACTTCAAAAGTAACTGCACCGAACCCTGCACACCAACAGACCATCTCTAATTTTGGAGACATAAAGCTCGACTGGGAAGACGTACCCGGAGCAACACACTATTTTGTCATGCTTGATGTTACTTCTTCTTTTTCTTTCAAACCTGTTTCGCAGATAGTAACCAAGAGCGAATGGACAGCTACAGGTCTTGCAAAAAACAAGAAATACAACTGGCTAGTATATCCTTTCAACGAGCGAAGCACTTGTGCAGGTCCGGCTGTTTTTGAATTCACTACAGGTTCGTGGGCGGTATCAACCACCGAAATCAAAGAACTAGACAAATGGACACTACAGCCAAATCCTGCGATTAGCGGAATGGATGTAATGATAAATGCCACCACAATTGACAAATTCAACGCTAGTGTTTGTGTAATGGATATTACGGGAAAAATACTTCACACACAAAGTGATGTGCATTTCTTTGCCGGCGATAATACTGTAAAAATCTCAACAGACAATCTGGCTTCAGGAATGTATATCGTACAGATCAAATCTCTGTCTGGTGTTTCAACCAAAAAACTCGTTATCGAATAGACATTTAAATAAAAATCAGAATTAAAAAAGCCGGAACTTTTAATTAAGTCCGGCTTTTTTAGTAAAAACCCTACGTGATGAGGGTTATTTCTCGGCTCTACCTTCGAGATACGTTTTGTTACCGTTACTGTTGATGTAATACTTGCCACCGCGAGGACCAGTATAAATGGTCTGACCACTCGGGCCTTTCAGACTTCTGTCAACCGGGTCGTTGACCTTTACATTAGGGGCAGCTTTTTTGGCTTTCGATTCAGATTTTTTTGCTTCGTGTGCAGGCTTTGCCGCATACTTTCCTGCCTTAGCTTCCTTAGCAGAAGCTTGCTTAGCTTCCTTTTCAGTGGCAGTTGATGTTGCATCTTTCTTAGTCATGTCTTTGGTATCCGCTTTTTCCTTTTTGCTTTTCTTTTCTTTTTTGACTTTTTCAGGAGCAGACTCATCTTTTTTAGTCATGTCTTTTGTCTCAGCTTTTTCCTTTTTATCCTTTTTTTCTTTCTTTTCCTTTTTGCCCTTCGAATCGGTCATTTCCTTTTTGTCTTTTTTGTCTTTTGTGCTTTTGGCATCCTGAGCAAAAACACCGGTACACATTACAAGCAATGCAAGTAAAAGTGTCAGTTTTTGAATTGTTTTCATGGAAAATTATTTAGTTGATTAATAATGAGCAAATGTACTACATGGCCGGTATTTACATACATGTATTAACACAACTTTAATATTAACTCAGCTTCCTAAATCATAGATATCACTTTCTGAACACACAAAAACTTCTGCCTATTGCATTAGCGGAATATTTTTTAAGGTAGCGAGCAGATAATCCCAAAATTTCTGAACAGAAGATATCTGTACCTTTTCGTCAGGCGAATGTGCCCCGCGAATATTCGGACCAAACGAAATCATTTCCATTTTTGGATAATTCCTTCCGATAATACCACATTCGAGCCCTGCATGACAGGCATTGACATTCGGTTTGGAGTGATACATGGTTTCATAAAGTTCCCTCATGAGTTTGACAATCGAAGAATTAGGCTCAGGTGTCCATCCCGGATATGAACCTGAAAACTCTACATTGGCTCCTACAAGCTCAAAAGCACACATAATAGCATTGGCAAGGTCTATCTTTTCGGTATCAACTGAACTTCTGGTCAGACACATCACTGTATATTCACCGTCTCTGACGATTACTCTTGCAATATTGTTCGAACTTTGCACAAGGTGTTCGATATCGGGACTCATGCGGTAGATACCATTTGGGCAGGTATATACAGCGCGAATGAGAGCAAGTGCCTTTTCAGAATCAATCGCTACCGGCTGATGCGCTGTTGTTGAAAGGCTGATATCGAGAGCAGCGTCTGTAGTGCGATATTCTTTAATAATACAGTCAGCTTCAGCCTTCACAAGTGCTTCGAAAATTTCGACCACATCTTCCGAGACAGCCATTTCAGCTACCGATTCGCGTGGAATAGCATTTCGTAGCCCACCGCCATCGATACTGTAAATCTGTGCACCGGTTTTTTCAATTATTTCAAGAAGAAGCCTGTTCATAATCTTATTGGCATTGCCACGCCCCAGGTGAATATCCATACCTGAATGCCCACCGGTAAGCCCTGATACAGTTAGCCGATAAGACTTCACATTTTTTTTGGTCGGACGATCAATGTAGCTGCCTTTTGCTGTCACATCTATACCTCCGGCACAACCGATGGTCAGCTCAGTGTCTTCTTCGGTGTCGAGGTTGAGGAGAATATTTCCATTAAGCATGCCTCCTTGGAGTTCGAGTGCTCCGGTCATACCGGTTTCTTCATCAATTGTAAAAAGAGCATCGATTGCCGGATGCGCGACATCATTTGATGCAAGGATAGTCATGATGGCTGCAACTCCGATACCGTTATCAGCTCCAAGGGTTGTACCCTCAGCCTTTACCCAGTCACCTTCTACCACCATCTTGATGCCTTGGGTTACAAAATCGAAATCTGTACCTGCATTTTTCTGATGAACCATATCGAGGTGCCCCTGAAGTACAACGGGCATTCGCGATTCCATACCGGGTGTTGCCGGCTTGCGGATGATAACATTGCCTATGTGATCAATGACTGTTTCCAGACCAAGCGATTTGCCGAATGCTGCCATGAATTCGATGACCTGTTGTTCTTTTTTTGAAGCCCTCGGAATGGCATTGAGTTGTAAAAAATGTTGCCAAATGCCTGCCGGTTGTAAATTTGCAAATAGCTTCTCCATAATATTTATCTTACATGATTAATTAACAATATTCTTGTACTTAAAACAAAAGCTCATTTCGGCTGAAAAACTAATAAAAGCTACCAAACCTGAATTTCAAATAAAATTAAGACTTTTTTGGTTAAAACGCTCATCTTTCGTGTAAAAAAATTGATGTAACTGAAGTTTTTAACGAACAATCAGCCTGGCAGAAGAAATAAAATATGAATACTGTATTGTTTTTTCAGTTTTACTGTGCTTTGATTTTTATCATAAATAAATCTTCAAGCGTACGGGGCCTTTTCTCAGGTGCCCAGTTAAAACCCTTGAGTTTCAATGCTTCATGATTGGCTTTTTTCATCGGGATGAATTTCGATTCCGGATTGGTCAGGAAGAAAATGTCTTTTATTTTTTTATTCTCAAATAACAGATTCATGGTCGAACTCACTGCTTTATTAACGCCTATATATGCATCACGGTCATCCTGGGCATAATACAGTGCCTCCGAATTACCTTCTACAAACATATCGTGTATTTGACTTGATAAAAATCGGGCGGTAATATCCCGACCTTTAATCTGATTGAAAAATATAAAATCGGGCGAATTGATGATGAGCGAATTTTTCTTGAGGAAAACTCTATCAATTGCCTTCTTTGCCATCTGAACGTAAATGGTATCGGCTGAGAATTGGGAAGTATCGCTCCACATTATCGGTACCTTGAAGAAAGTAAACAGCGAATCGGCTGTATTGTATGACAGGCTATCGCATACGCCTTGTAGGTCGCGTCTCAGTATTCTGACATCATGATAAGCAGTAAAAATACGCGTCGTGTCAACCGAATCCCGTATCATCCTAAATGCCTTTAGCGCATCGGATGTAAGGAATGTAGA
>JAIBCG010000123.1 GCA_019694295.1 Saprospiraceae bacterium | reverse complement strand
ACGATGTATGAGCGTCTGCAACAACATTATACAAATATACACTATTGACTTTTAAATATAAATACTGTATAATGTTAGTTATATTATTGTATTTCAATTGATTATACACTTTCATTATGCCATTGACCTTATATTTTATCATTTAATTAAAACCAAATAAAATTAGGTATCAATGAAAAATAAGTGCCGTTTTAGAATTTTAATTTGGCAAATAATGGCTTCCACAATATTGTTTTCTGTCTGTTTGCTGGATAAATAGGAGCTATACAAGCTGAGATGCCTGATAATGTGCATGTTAAGCTGCTTGCAACAGTCAATATAATATTAAGTACAAACAAATCAAGTACACATATTATTAATACTAATAATGTACTACATGAAATGAAAATGACACAAGACCGGATATGAATACGAGTGCAGTCCAATATTTTTTAAAATAAAAAAAGCCGTTTCTCTTTGCGAAAAACGGCCCGAATAGTATGATCAAAAAAACGCTTATGACTTTTTGGCGAAATGGAACAACTTGGTACCTGTAGTATAGGCAGTAAGGTTGTTTGCTGATATGGCAGATCTCACCACGAGTTTGTTGTTGTTCAATTTCTGTATTTCGATTGCCTGCAGATTGTTCTCGCCGAATTTTCGGTTTGAGCTGGCAAGCACAATGTATTTTCCGTCTCTTGACAATGTCCAGGTGCCGTGCTCAGAGAATGACTTTACTTCGCCACCGTAGCTTCTTGTATAGGAGCCGTTATCGTTCAAATCGAGACTTACAAAAGCTCCTCTTACCGGTTCAAATGTACCAGGTTGGTCAAAGCGTTGTGCAATCTCGAATGGATATTGGGTAGTAGTCCAGTTGCCTACAAGTTCGCTTTTGTTAATGGCAGATTGTTTAAGGCTTTTGTATTCAAATGCCATCAGTTTGCCCGTCTTTACATGTTTAAGTTCCATACCGTCACAGGTCTGATTCATTCTGAATAATTCGTCTTTACCTTTTGACTTACCTTCGAATACAAGGTAAACTTCACCTTCAAAATCCATCAGCCCCCATTTTTTTTCATCAACAGTGATACCGCGTTCGGTTGTCTCATTGAATATAAATAGCTTGCCGTTTTTTTCGAAGATAAACTTCTGGTTGACATCAGAATCGGGATTGCTACCTAGAATCCAGATTCCGCTCAACAGGTCTGCCTCACTTTTCTCAATATTAGATGAATAATCAACCGGCTGCAAGTTTATCAATCTGCAACGTCCTATGTCATTCATACTTTCTGCATTCATATTAAATACGAATGCAATCATCATAATTAAAATGGATAATGTCTTTTTCATAACTTTCGTTTTATGTTCTTTTTTAAAATTTATTCGTTTGCCCTAATGACGCCCGGGCAATGCGATTTGTTACAAGCGATCTTCTTTCTTCTGCTCAAATTGCTAAAATAACCGATGAAGTTTTACGTTTTACCGACCAACGGTATCTTAGCAATCCTGACCTACATATTCATCGCCATACCTTAATATGTATGTCAGGTTTTCTCTTCAGTGTGTTTGTAAACAAATCGAATTCCTTCGAATCAATTTCGCTGCAAAGCTACAACATAGTAACGAAACAAAAAAGTATTTTGTTCTGCAAAACAGCGTTAATTTTTTATTAAATTTTTTCTGTTTGCCATATTTGAGCCTATAACCAAATTATATTCTGTTTCATTGCGAAAATGCTAAAATTCAATTTTGGTGCATGACAGATTTTTTTCAAGCTTTTTTTTAAATTATTTTTTATAAAGTTGCTTTCTTGATTTGCTTTAAAATTCATTAACAAAATAGTGCTCAGTAAAACTCATTTTTAATTTATTTGTACCTGCCACAGCTAATAGGTAAATTTGCCATTCGAAAAATATTCTCTGATACAAACAATGCTGATAAACACACAGGGCATAGTCATAAAAACTATAAAATATGGTGAAACAAGTGTCATTACTCATCTGTTTACACGACTTGGCGGGCTAAAATCTTTTATAGTAAATGGTGTACGTTCTAAAAGGAGCACTATGCCTTTTGGATTGTTTCAGCCGGGTACTCTGCTCGAATGTACGATGTACCACCATGATCAAAAAAAACTTTTGCGACTAAAAGAAGCACGCATAGCACAAGCCTGGCAGAAGATACCATTCGATATAAAGCGTAGCTCTGTTGCATTGTTCATCTGCGAATTGCTGGAAAAAACCATCCGAGACGCTGATGGCCATGAGACTTTGTATGATGATACCATCGCTTACCTGCATTATATTGACACCACCCAGCAGTCCTTGGCTAATCTTCCATTGCACTACCTGATAGACCTGAGCCACCATTTAGGTTTTGGCCCACAGGGCGAATATACCGAACACAACCTGTTTTTTGATCTTCAGGAAGGTTACTTTATGAGCTCACCACATTCTTTGCACTATATTGATAAGGAAACCTCGCCTTATTTAAGTCAATTGCTCGTACAGAATTATTCGCAACAAGGATTATTTACAATGTCGCGTGAAGTAAGGCGTGTGATATTTGATCATCTGCTCAAATATTATTCACTCCATATAGAAAACTTCCCTGCATTGCACTCACCCGAAGTATTTCGGTCGGTGATGGAGTTATGAATATCAGAGAAAATATAATACCACCGGAAATTTCTTCGTTAATTTGCTAATATTTCGATTAAGCATGCAGATAGTCAAGTTTGTCAAGAAGTTGTCATGGAAAATGTGGATACTCATCGGAGCTGCATTTTTGTTCATATTGGTAATGGGTATCGGTCTGCTTACCTATTGGGGTATCTTTGGTGAGTTGCCTAATTATGCCGAGTTAAAGAACATCAGACACAGCAATGCATCAGAAGTGATATCAGATGAAGGCGTCATACTGGGGAAATTTTATATAGAAAACCGTACAACTGTAAGTCTGAAGAATGTCTCTCATTACCTTACAGATGCACTTGTAGCTACCGAAGACAGCCGCTTTTTTGAACACAATGGTATTGACTGGCGAAGTATGGGACGTGTAATGATTAAATCGATCTTGCTACAAAAAGAATCAGCGGGTGGAGGCAGTACTATCACTCAACAGCTGGCGAAAAATTTATTTCCAAGAAAAAGATACTGGTTTGGCTCTATTCTGATCAATAAATGGCGCGAAATCATTACAGCTATACGATTGGAGAAAGTTTATACAAAAAACGAAATCTTGAATCTATATCTCAATACCGTTCCTTTCTCTGACAATATATATGGTATAGAAGTGGCATGCCGGCGTTTTTTTGATACTACGACCAAAGACATCAAACCCGAAGAAGCTGCAGTATTGATAGGAATGCTAAAAGGCAATTACATTTATCACCCAAAACTGTTTCCCGACCGCGCACTTGCACGCCGCAATACCGTACTTGACCTGATGGCAAAACAGAATTTCCTTAAGCCAGATGAATGTGAACGATTGAAAAAATTACCACTGAAACTCAAATATACAAAGGAAGACCAGGATGAAGGTCTAGCTACCTACTTCAGAGAAAATCTGCGCCTAGAAGTAAGCAAACTCCTCAAAGGAAAGACCAAACCGGACGGACAGCCCTATGATATTTACCGAGATGGTCTCCGCATTTATACTACCATAAGTAGTCGGCTACAGCGATATGCCGAAGTGGCCGTTAAATCACACATGTCCGACCTCCAGAAGCGGTTTGAGCAGTCGTGGGGCAAAAAAAGACCGTGGGAGACAGAAGAAAACCTCAGCAAATGGATTAAGAACACCAAGCGCTATCAGAATATGGAAGCAGAAGGCCTTACCGATACTGAGATACGCCAAGCATTTGACAAGAAAATACCCATGACCATTTTCCATTGGGACGGAGACAAAGACACCATTATGAGTCCACTTGATTCGCTTAAATATTATAATATGGTACTCAATGTAGGTATGTTGGCTATGGACCCAACTACAGGATACATACGTGTGTGGGTAGGTGGATCAGATTTTTCATTCTTCAAATACGACCATGTTAAGTCGAACAGGCAAGCCGGATCTACATTCAAGCCACTCCTCTACACTGCAGCACTTGAACAGGGTATCGAGCCATGTACATGGTTTGCTGATACGGCAACTACCTATTCTGAGTTTGAAGAATGGCGGCCGGAGAATGCCGATGACAAACACCGCGGTTACTATTCAATGCCGGGTGCACTTGCTTACTCTAAAAATACCATATCGGTACAATTAATATTCCGTACTGGCGTAAAAAATGTTATTGATGTTGCGGGGAGAATGGGCATTACCACCCCTATTCCTAATGTGCCATCTATAGCACTCGGCACTGCTGATGTTTCGCTATGGGATATGGTGACAGCATACGGTACACTTGCCAACAGAGGCAATAAACCTACTCCGAGGTATCTAAAAAAGATTACCACCAAAGACGGTAAGGTATTGGTTGATTTTGAAATAGACAAGGCACAACCAACAGAAAGTGTAATAGGCAGCGATATCTGCGACATGATGAACCAGATGATGATGGGCGTGGTAAATGAGGGTACTGCCAAGAAGCTACGCACCCAATACGGCATCGTTGGTCAGGTGTGTGGAAAAACCGGCACCACACAAGACAACACAGACGGTTGGTTTGTAGGTTACAAACCAAAGCTCGTAACCGGAGTTTGGGTAGGTGCAGATAACCCAATCGTAAAGTTCAGGTACATGGGTCAGGGTCAGGGTTCATCAAGTGCTTTGCCCATCTGGGGACTTTTTATGCATAAGGTACAAAACGACAAAGATTATTACAAGATATCGCACGATACCTTTCAGAGACCTGCAGCCGAATTTGCAGCAAGGATGAATTGTGAACTCCGCGTGGATGAAATACCCAAGGACAGTACAGCCAACGAAACCATTATTGACAAAATAAAGAACGTACTGGGTATCGGCACTAAAG
>JAIBCG010000015.1 GCA_019694295.1 Saprospiraceae bacterium | reverse complement strand
TTTTCGGTTTTTTTAATCAATAGCATTAACTTTACCTTGAATGCTTTAACATCATTTTATTAATTCTTTAGTTATGTACGATCAAAGACCCTGGTTAAAATTATATCCTGCCGGAGTGCCATCCAATATCAATCCGGATTCTTATCCTTTGCTGATAGACCTTTTTACTGAAACCTTCGAAAAATACAGACATAAGAAGGCTTTCAACTGTATGGGGGCAGAACTTACATACGACCAGGTTGATACATATTCTCAAAATTTTGCTGCTTACCTTCATTCCAGAGGTCTTGAACCGGGCGATAAGATAGCCATTATGATGCCCAATCTGCTCCAGTACCCAATCGTATTGTTTGGTGCACTCAGGGCAGGCCTCGTAATTGTCAACACCAACCCACTCTATACTGCCCGGGAGATGAAGCATCAGTTCATAGACAGTGGCGCCAAGGCCATCGTTATAGCCGAAAATTTTGCCTCGCACCTTCAGCAGATATTGCCCGAAACACAAATCAAAACAATCATCACCACTACTATTGGCGAAATGCTGGGTTTCTTTAAGGGTAAGATAGTAGATTTTGTGGTTTCGAAAATCAAGAAAATGGTGCCCGCCTTCGAGCTGCCCAATACTGTTACATTTAAATACGCCCTGAGCGAAGGAGCAAAATTCAAGGTACAAGCCTTCAATTCCCATCCCGATGATGTAATCATGCTTCAATATACCGGAGGCACCACCGGAGTAGCCAAAGGTGCCATGCTCACCAACCGCAACCTGATAGCCAATATGTTGCAGATAAGATCCGTTATGATGCCTTTTCTGAAGGATGGTGAAGAAATCGTCTTGTCGCCACTGCCATTATACCACATTTTTGCTTTCACCGTCAATTGCCTCGCTCTGCTCAGTGTTGGCTCATATACTGTTCTGGTTACCAATGCGCGCGACCTGCCTTCGGTTATCAAAGAATTTAAGAAACATAAAATCTCACTTATAACAGGCGTAAACACATTGTTCAATGCCTTACTCAATCATCCCGATTTCGGCAGCTGTGACTTTAGTACACTCAAAATCTCAGTAGGTGGTGGCATGGCAGTTCAGAAGTCGGTAGCAGAACGCTGGCAGAAAACGACAGGTTGCCCACTGTCAGAAGGGTACGGCCTTACCGAGACTTCACCTGTAGCAAGTGTCAATCCGCTGGATGGTACAGGGCGCCCCGGGTATATAGGTTTGCCGGTTCCTTCTACTGAAATGCGTGTAGTACTCGACAATGGAAGCCTGGCTCCTGTCGGCTCACCCGGCGAAATCCAGATCAAAGGACCACAGGTAATGAAAGGCTACTACAACAGACCCGACGAGACAGCCAAATCAATCAAAGATGAATGGTTTGCTACCGGTGATGTAGGCCTGATGGAAGAGGACGGATACTTCAAAATCGTTGACCGCATCAAGGATATGATACTGGTGTCGGGCTTTAATGTTTACCCAAATGAAATAGAGGAGGTAGCTATGCTGAACCCTAAGGTAGCAGAAGCAGCCGCCATTGGTATAGCAGACGAAAAATCTGGCGAGGTGGTTAAGCTGTTTGTAGTAAAAAAAGATAATTCTCTGACCAAAGAAGAACTGATAGAACATTGCAGACAAAATATCACCGGCTATAAGGTGCCCAAAGAAATAGAATTCAGAGATAGCCTCCCAAAAACCAATGTCGGTAAAATCCTAAGACGTGAGCTCAGAGACCAATGAAACAACAAAACAATGAATACCGAAGAAATTGCCTGACACCCAAAAAGCATTATCTTTGCCACTATTGAGAAAACACACATCCGGTTCATGAAGGGAATAGTCAACAATTTGTTTAAATGGTATCTGTCAGAACGCTACGGCATGATCGAAAGATTTATGCGGCATCCGGTCAATGCACAAGACGAAGTTTGGGACTACCTGCGTACAGTAGCCGAAGATACAGTTTTCGGGAGGGAATATAATTTTGCATCCATCAAAGACCGACGCAGTTTTGCACAGCAGGTTCCGCTGCAAGATTACGAATCACTCAAACCTTACATTAAAAGGATGATGTACGGTGAGAAAGATGTCCTTTGGCCAGGTGCAGTAGAATGGTATTCGAAGTCAAGCGGCACCACATCCGATAAGTCAAAGTTCATTCCGGTATCAAGAGAAAACCTGAAAAAATGTCACATCCGCGGGTCATGGGACACCCTTACTATTTTGTACCACAATAAGCCCGAAAGTCAGATTTTTGCAGGAAAAAACCTGATAATGGGTGGATCATTATCTGAATTCAGCGAGTATCCACATTCGCAGATAGGTGATGTTTCTGCTATTATGATGGCACACATGCCGGCATTTGCCAAACCGTTCTACGCCCCAAACCTCGAAATCGGACTGATGTCAGAATTTGAGAAAAAAATTGAACTGACAGCACGTAATGCACTGGATATCAACGTAACCATGATAGGTGGTGTACCTACCTGGACCATCGTATTGTTTCGCCGAATCCTCGAAATCACCGGCAAATCGAATATGCTGGAAGTATGGCCCAATTTCGAGACATACATTCACGGTGGCGTCAGCTTTTTGCCTTATAAAGAACAATTCAAACGATTCTTCCCTTCAGATTCGGTCAGATATGTCGAAATATACAATGCCTCAGAAGGCTATTTTGCCATCCAGAACGATTTCAATACAGATGACATGCTGCTGTTACTAGACAATGGCATTTACTACGAATTCTTGCCTATGGAAGAATGGGATACAGAAAACCCACAGACAGTATTGCTCGAAGAAGTAGAAGCAGGAAAAAATTATGCGATCATTATCTCTACCAATGCCGGCCTGTGGCGCTATATGCCTGGCGATACCGTAGTGTTTACCAGTACCAGCCCATACAAGATTAAAGTGAGTGGCCGTACACAACAGTTTATCAATGCATTCGGCGAAGAAGTGATGGTGAGCAATACCGATCAGGCACTGGCAGCTGCTTGCAAGGAGTTTGATGCAGAAGTATCAGAATACACTGTGGCTCCATATTATTTTGAAAATGATGGCAAAGGCCGACACCAGTGGCTGATAGAATTTGAAAAAATACCTGTTGATGTTAATGCTTTTGCTGATTCACTTGACAAAAACCTTCAGAAAATCAATAGCGACTACGAGGCAAAACGCTATCTCGATCTGGCATTGACCAACTTAAGCATCCAAACTCTTCCAAAAGGTACCTTCCATCAATGGATGAAGCAGCGAGGCAAACTCGGAGGTCAAAACAAAATCCCTCGCCTTGCCAATAACCGAAAATATGTTGACGAACTACTTCATTATTTAAATCATCCGGCCTGATATATGCTCGTTCAAGAATTTTTACCTGTAGCTAACGAATTCGAACTCGATTCACTTGACGAAAGTGTCTCCGAAGAAATGCTGTTTAATTTGCTATCTTCCAAAATCGCCGAACTTCTTGATGCCGGCCGTCTTGAATATCTTCTCAACCTGCTCTACAGGCATGATGTCAACGAAAATCTTATACGACAAGCACTTGACCCGGCTTCCGAAGAATTGCCACATACTGCAATTGCAACACTACTCATCGAACGATTCAAAAAAAAGATGGAAACCCGACTTAGATACAAAACGCCACCTGTAAGTGATTGGCTTAATTTTGACGAATAATACTGTCTCAGGCTACTCTTGTCGGCAAACGAATGGATTAAGTGTTTCTGTTGTTTGATAAATAATTTGCATATTTGCACATGCATCAGCATCAAACGGCTATATTATTTTTTTCACGCTCTGCCAGGGCAGAATGTCAATACAAAATTCTTGACAAACAACTACCTTATACACACAATCTAAAGTTAATTAAACAGAACATATCGGCAGCCTATACGAAAATAGTGGATTCGGGCCTTCCTTTTTTTGTTTTTGATGAAAATAGGCAATCAGGCAATAGTTTTGGTGAAAAATTATCAGTTGCTGCACGTGAGTGTTTTGGTTTTGGCTACAAGCATTTGATCATTGTAGGCAATGACTGTCCAGACTTGGAAGCGAGCGACATGCAGCTTGCAGCAGTACAACTACAATCAGGCAAATCGGTTTTGGGTAAAGACAAAAGAGGAGGTTTTTACCTCGTTGGTATAAGCAAAGACCTCTTTGATGCCCAAGTTTTCGAACAGCTTCCGTGGTCAACACCTTGTCTTCAGGATGCAATGGCATGTTGGCTCACTGAACTTGGCAAGGAAATCCTTTTTCTTGATGAAAAATCAGACATCAACACGACATCAGATTACGACAATATATCTGATTCGTATATTCTTAGGTTTTATAGAAATATTAACAGTCAATTTTCATTTTATTTTAAAAGAAATATTCAGCCAACCGACTTTGAACTTCTATTTGGCTTCCTAAACATTTTTAAGCTACGTGGGCCACCATTTTTTGGGTAAAATTTACATAAGTCCTTCCCCCGGAAATGGCTACCGGAGATAATCATTCAATTATTTTATCCAAATTATTATCAATATGCTTCATAAGATATTCACATTGCTGATACTGGCAATCGGCACAGTAACGTTTGCACAAGTTGACCTCGAAGTCATGGTACTCGATTATTCATACAACAAACCGGTAGCCGGCATAGAAGTAAAGCTGGTGAATGAAAGTACAGGCTTCCACCTGGCACGTACTACCGGCGTTAATGGGCGAGTAGTGTTCGAAGGTATTCCGGTCACTGACAAATATGTCGTCTCAGTTGATGAAACAGAGGCATATTATGCATCTGAAGTCAATGATATTAAACTTCAAAGCAACACCAATGCATCGGTGACGATTAACATCGGATCAAAAATAAATATACATCTCAGCGAGATTGTCATCAGGGGTTCTTCAAATATCAACATCCGGAATGCTGAAGTATCGTCTGTATTGAAGGAAAAGGAAATACAGAGCCTGCCACTTGAAGGGCGCGACATCACACGACTATTGTATCGCTTGCCGAATGTTGTTCAGGCTACTGGTTTTTATCCAGAGGCACCTAATGTGAGTATCAATGGTGCAAATTCGCTCTTCACCAATTATCTCATTGACGGTATGGATAACAATGAACAATTTCTGGGTGGCATGAAGTTCAATGTTCCGGTAGGTTTTGCCCATAGTGTCAATGTGCTGACCAATAATTTTTCGACCGAATATGGCAATACAGGTAATGGAATCGTAAACATTACGAGCAAGTCAGGTGGCAATGAGCAAACGGGCGAATTTTTTATCGTCAACCGCCCCGGTCCGGCACTCGATGGCAAAAGCAGGTATGCACAACGCGACCTTTCGGGCAATTTTGTAAAAGATGGTTTTAGCAGATACCAGCTTGGTGGCAGTCTGGGTGGTGCCATCATCAAAAACCGCACCTTTTACTACATCAATGCCGAACATACTACAGATATCAAAGATAATCGGCTTACCAGCCCGGCACTTGGCGTGAATACTGTTGTGCCCGGCAGAAACCAATTTAACTACCTGAACGCAAAACTCGATCACAGGTGGTCTGACAGATTTTCTTCAAGCCTAAGGGCCAATGTCGGTATAGTGAGCATCGAAAGACAAGGAGGCGGTCTTGATGGCGGTGTAACATTTCCATCAGCAGGCGGATTCCAAGACAGGAATTCTTCGTTGATTGCTTTACAGAATACATATCGTGGCAATGCTTTCAAATCAGAAACCAATGTTCAGTACAGCACTTTTAGGTGGAATTACAACCGGGCCGTCCATACAAACAGTGCCCAGGTCGTTGTTCTTGACCCAAGCGAACAGACAATTGCCATTCTCGGGCATCCGGGCTACATTTTTGACAGCCATGAGAAAACCATTCAGGCACAACAAAAAATTACCGTTTATAAAGGAAATCATACCATCAAAACCGGTGTAGAAATCCTTAGTTCGGCTCATTCGCTCTATGGTGGCGGGAATATACACGGAAGTTATCTGGTAAAGCTGAATGAATCGCAACTCGCTTCCCTACAAGGCAAATCTGACCTGCAGCCGGGCGACATACCAGGTGACGTAACGGTGTTGAATTATGCTGTAGAGTTAAAGCCGGCATCCTTTGGTGCCAGGCAGAATATCATCAGCCTCTATGCAGAAGATGCCATTCATATAAGCAACAGCCTTACGGCCACACTTGGACTTCGCTATGATTACGACAATCTATCAAAAGGTGGAGGAGACAAAGGCGACTACAATAACCTCGCACCAAGATTAAGCCTCAACTACCGACTGAACAGTACCAGCAGTATAAGGGCCGGTTATGGAATGTTTTATGATAAAATTCTGTACTCGGTGTACAGTGATGCATTGCAGCAAAATACCACATCTGCCGACTACAAGCTACAGCTACAGGAGCTTATCAACAAAGGAATATTGCCGGCAGATACAGATTTGTCAAAAATTACCTTTGATGGCAATCTGGTGACCAACACGGTAGCCAATTACCTACAAGGGCCTTCCTATAACGAACTCCAGTCACAACGTGGACACGCTTTCAGCAATGAACGCAGAATACTGAATCCTAATGGTTATCAGAACCCATTAACACATCAGATCTCCATAGGTTATCAAAAACAGCTAAACAACCAAATGCTGTTTTATGTAGATGCAGTCCGAAACAAATCGGAAAATCTCTTCCGACTGCGCGACTTGAATGCTCCAACTCCGTTTACATACAATGGTACGGTAAGAACACAGGCAGAAGCAGATCTTACACGTCCGGTGGCTATCGTCAATAATTCAGCTATCATCAACGGGCAGCTTGTAACAGGTGTAGCCAGAAATGTCATTATGACTGAAACAGCAGGAAAATCGGAATATTATGGCCTGAGTATCAATCTTCAGAAAGACCGAGGCAGTGATCCGGTTGCCTGGAGGCTGATATATACACTTTCGCAATTGAAGAACAATACAGAAGACATCAATTTCAGGGCAGAAGACAGTAATAATTTTGAGCGCGAATGGGCACATTCTATCAATGACCGTACCCATGTCATCAATGGCATTATCACTTATTTCCCGGTAAAAAATCTGAGTCTCACCATAGCTGCTCTCATACAGAGCGGCCAACCGATCAACAGAATACCCGATGCGGACAAGTACGGGACTACCGACCTAAATGGTGATGGTCGCTCGTTTGGAGATGCTTATGTTGGTAACAGCGATCGGGAGCCGGGCGAAGGACGTAACAGCGACCGTCTGCCTTGGTCCAACACTTTCGATCTGGCAGCACAATACGATATTCCGCTTGGCGGTAAAAAGGGAAACTTGTCGGTAAGAGCGGATGTATTCAATCTGTTCAACGCCGAAAATCTCAGCGGCTACTCAAATAATGCCACACAGAGCAATCAGATACAGGCAGGCACAGCTGCTTCCGGACTCCTTGTTCGTCGTAATGCTGCTCCTCCACGACAATTTCAGTTTGCGCTCAGATATTCGTTTTAATCAGATTTCACCAAAACAGATGAAAAATCTCATAGCCATTTTTACCTTGTTTTTAATATCCTGTGGCGGAAATCCTTCCTCCGGGCCGGTAGAGGCTTCCGGTTGGGATGAAATCGTGAAGAAAGCCCAGGGCACTACCCTGAACATGATGATGTGGCAAGGTGACCCACTTATCAATAAATATATGGCCGAATGGGTAGCTCCTGAATTGAAGAAACGCTACAATATTGAACTAAGGCTCTTGCCCGGCCAGGGAAGTGAAATAGTGAAAATACTCATGACCGGAATCGAGCAAGGAGAAAAATCTGGCAGTATCGATGTCTGTTGGATCAATGGTGAGACATTCTACCAGCTTAGGCAGATTAATGCCCTCTATGGTCCGTTTGTGGAAATGCTTCCCAATGCCAAGACAATAGATGCAGAAGACCCGTTCATAAAATACGACTTCCAGCAGCTAACACAAGGTTTTGAATGCCCGTGGGGCAATGTGCAGATGTGCATCATCTATGATTCGGTCCGGACACCTTCACCACCATGAAACCTGGCTCAACTCAGCGAGTATGTAAAAGCTCATCCTGGTAAGTTTACCATTCCTGCAGAGTTTGCCGGAATGACCCTGCTCAAATCCTGGATGACTGAGCTCGCAGGTATGGGTTCCGGTTATTTCGACGGTACGTTTGATTCATTAAAATATGCTGCAACAAGCGAAAAACTCTGGCATTACATCAACGAAAACAGAAAATATTACTGGCGAAATGGTGAGACGTTTCCCGAAAAATTATCGGCAGTACACCAGATGTTTGCCAACAGCGAACTCGATTTCACCCTGAGCAACAATGATGCTGAAGTGGACAATAAGATAGCACAGGGCGTTTTTCCGGGTACTGCCAAAGCTTATGTTCCTGATGTTGGCAGCATCCGCAATTCGCATTATCTTGGTATTCCTTCTAATTCGCCGAACAAAAACGCTGCTCTGGTACTGATCAATTTTCTGATTTCGCCGGAGGCGCAATTGCAAAAGATGAAACCAGAAGTATGGGGTGATGGCACCGTACTCGATGTGAAGAAGCTGGATGCGCATTGGCAACAAGAATTTTCAAAGGCTTCTGTTAGAAAAAGTGCTCCATCAAGGCAAACACTCAGCCAAAAAGCCATCAAAGAACCCGCACCTGAATACATGATAAGACTCTATTCCGACTTCAGAAATAAAATTATCGGAAAACAATGAAAAGGTATATCGTGGTGTTGCTTTATCTGGTACTCGTGTTGGGGCCTCTGTTGGCAGGTGTGGTTTACAGTATGCTGTATAGTACCGGTAGCATCGGTTTGCTTTCCAAAGGATTTTCTTTGGTAGCTTGGCAAAATGTTTTAACAGATGATTTTGTAAAACGTTCATTCCTTTCTACCATTTTTGTAGCTACCATAAGTCTTGTCATCGGTGTGGCGGCAGCTTTGTTTGTTGTGTTGAAAAGCAATTGGTTGAGGCGTTCAGGTATTGCCGGAATAATGCTTCACATACCGCTTGCTTTCCCACCTATGGTTGCTGCATTTCTGATGTTCCAACTATTGTACAAAGGTGGTTTGCTGTCAAGAATATTCTACCAGCTTGGTCTTACAACAGATATCGCGGATTTTCCGGGGCTGGTGAATGATAATCTTAATATTGGTGTGATACTTTGTATGGCATTGTTCGTATTTCCTTTTTTTGTAGTGTTTTTTGTTCAGAAAATGGAAATATCCGGCATGAACAGATATGTAACACTTGCGGCTTCACTTGGCGCCGGTCGTTATCAGACAGATATGAAGATTGTCATTCCTTTGCTTCTCAGACATGCGTGGTTTAATATTGCCTTATACTGGTTGATATTATTCGGCAATTTTGAAATTCCCCTTATTCTTGGCAGACAGCATCCGGCTCAGGTATCGGTACTCATAGGTCAGAAGTTTACAAAATACGATTTGGGTGATTTGCCTGAAGCGTATGCAATATCGTTATTGTACGTGTTAGTGGTGTTAGTGGTTTTTTTGTTGTTTTTATTCAAAAACAGGAAAATACAAGCAATATGAAAACAAAAGCTAGGATTCGAATAATAGTGTTAATCAACCTGGTCATGATTCCTTTTGTGTTCCTGTTGTTTCTGTCAATAGCCGGTACCTGGTTTTTCCCTGATGTGTTGCCGGGTCATTGGTCTTTGAATGCATGGCACGGATTATTTTTAGGAAATGATTTTTGGTGGGTGTTGCTCAAATCAGTTGTATTGTCTTCAAGTATAGCAATATTGGCTACCGCAATGGCATTCTTCATCAGCAGGCAATTGAGCAGGCATCGTTATAGAGATATTTTGCATTCGATTGCATATTTGCCTTATTCTTTTTCGCCTGTTATTTATGCCTTTTGCATTCAGTTTTTGTTTATTCGCAGCGGATTGAAGGGGACTTATGCCGGTGTTTTAATTGCCCAATTGCTCATTAGCTTTCCATTTGTAGTGCTACTTTTTTCAAAACATTGGAATCATGAACTGAAAAATCAGGAGATACTATCCATGTCATTGGGAGCGTCCGAATACCAAACAGTTGTACGTGTCACACTACCACTCACTATGCGCCTGATTAAGCTTTCACTCATACAGACTTTTCTCATCAGTTGGTTCGATTACGGTATCAGTCTGGTCATAGGCCGGGGCATTGCTCAAACTGCCATCCTGAGGATATACCAGTATATTGCGGAGGCAAACATTGCGTATGCAGCTACTGCTTCTCTTGTATTGCTGATTCCGCCGGTAATGTTGTCAATTGTTCAGCATAAATTATCATCAAATGTGGCTTGAGGTAAAAAATATAAGCAAACGCTTCGACAAAAATGAAGTGCTGAAAGATATTAGCTTTTCGCTTGAACAGGGAAAGACGCTTGCCATCTTAGGAAAATCTGGTTGTGGAAAAACAACGTTGCTGAAAATCATTGCGGGCATTATTCCTGCCTGTGAAGGAGATGTATTTCACCAGCATAAACTGATTACTCATTTGCCCTTGAACAAAAGAAATATCATTTATCTCTATCAAGATGCCTTACTCTTTCCACACCTGAATGTCTTCGAAAACATAGCTTTCGGACTCCGTGCAAGGAAGTTGGGTGAGGAAGAAATATTACAGAAAGCAAACAAACTGATATCAGAACTCGGCCTGACAGGATATGAAAATCAAAATCCGCAGCTGTTGAGTGGTGGGCAAAAACAACGTGTGGCATTCGGTAGGTCACTGATTGTTAATCCGGATTGTATGTTACTCGACGAACCCTTTTCAAGTCTCGATTTCGAAACAAGAACCACCATGCAGATGTTTTATAAAGAAATGGCCGAAAAATTTAATATCACAACAGTATTTGTAACACACGATCTTAAAGAAGCATTGATTATGGGCAATCATTTTGCGGTAATGGACAGTGGCAGGCTAACATTTTACAAAGATAAATCTGAGTTTATCAACAGTCCTGAAACGGGTGTTATGCAAGAAAAGACTTTCTGGGACAATATTAATGCTGACAAAACGTGAAAAAAACAAATTTTAATCATCTTGAATCATTGTACTGGGTCTTTACGCAAGTCTGCAATGATCAGTGTGTACACTGCTATAACGATTCAGGTCCGAATGGTGGCAGGTTGAGTGACGAAGAATGCCTGCAAATCATTTCCAACCTACCGGATGAAATAGACCGGATCATACTCTCAGGCGGCGAACCCATAGCCAAGAAAAAGCAACTCTTCCTGATTCTTGATGCTCTGAAGGAAAGGTATGGCAGTCGTTCGCAGATAATGTTGCAGACCAATGGCGATCTATTGACCGGAGAGATTCTGGATGTATTGATAGAAAAAGGCATTACGAGGTTTGACATAGCAAGTATAGACCGTTATCACAAGAAGGCAGGCGAACACCTGATGAACCTTGCCGAGTTATTCGACAGTCGGGGTGTAGATGGCAGTGACAAAGATCCGCTTATCGATAAGGAAAATTACGTGAAGCCGAAACTGAGCTGGGGCTATTGGGGTGCTACCGAAGACATGTGGCTGGGTGGCAACTGGGCACGCGGACGCGCATTGAAGAACAGCATCTGGAAAAAAGATCCGAAACATAATTTCTGTGCCGTGTTATCTGGTGGCATTGGCTTCCTGAATGGTGGCGAAGATATTCCGCAAGAAATCAGCATTCAATTGTGGAAGATCAATCCCTGTTGTCCCGGGACTTACAAGGCAATGGGCGATGCCCGAACCGAAAAGATAAGCCAAGTGCTTGCCAGGGTTTCAGCTTCGCCTGTGTTTCAGCGTATTGATCGGGGAGATCCACTCGGTATGGGCGAGTCGGTCGGTATATCAAGGGCTTATGCCATGGCAAGGACAGAAGAACTCGACAATATTTGTCTTTGGTGTGATGAATTTTTCAAAGAACATTTTGATATCGAAAAATTGGACAAGAAATAGCAATAGATTTGCATTATCCGGAGTTGAAATTTCTAAAAATTTTTAAACAAATACATGATACCTACAATCAGGATTATACATGAAAAAAGACTCATCGGTAAGCGTTTGGTGATGAGCATCAGTGAATACCGTGTAGGTGAACTCTGGCAATCATTTATGCCCGAAAGGAAGAACATACAGAACAAACTGAGTGATGATCTCTTATCCGTTTCTGTTTATCCATCGGGTTATTTTACTGCATTTAACCCTGCAAATGAATTTGACAAATGGGCGGCTGTAGAAGTATCAGATATTTCAACCTTACCTGACGGAATGGAAAAAATGGTGATTCCCGAAGGGCTTTATGCCGTATTTCAATATAAGGGGCTGAATACCGATCGTTCAGTATTTCAATATATCTACGGCAGTTGGTTGCCGGCATCAGACTTCATATTGGATGACAGACCGCACTTTGAAGTATTAGGAGCAAAATACAGGAACAATGCCCCGGAGTCAGAAGAGGAAATCTGGATTCCGGTACGGAAAAAATAAAAAGTAGCTAATATCACACATAACCTTCATCCTGCTCGGCTGCTTCGCGCGATAGTACAGGTATGTATATACGCCTTGTGTAGAAGCCGATAATGATACCATATACAAAACCACCTATGTGCGCCCAGTAAGCCACACCGGCACTTTCTTCTGCTACATGGCTGAGTGATCCATATCCGGCAATAAACTGATTGACGATCCAGATGCCGAGAAAGGCCAAGGCAGGTACCCTAAAGCTCGAGAACAGTATAAGCACCAGTACTTTGATACGACTATGTGGAAAATATACCAGATAAGCTCCTAAGACAGCTGATATAGCACCACTGGCGCCTATGAGAGGAATATCGCTGGCAGGGTTGAGCAACCCGTGGAATAAAGTGGCAGCAATACCACCTGCTATGTAAAAAATGAAGAACCGGATATTGCCAAGCGTAGCTTCGATGTTGTCTGCAAAGACCCACAAAAACAGCATATTGCCAAGTAAATGCCCCCACCCACCATGCAAGAAAAGACTTGTAACAAGAGAATACAACTGATGACCATGCAAAAACTCCGACGGAATGGCTCCAAACGAAAAAGTAAAAGCATTAAGCGATTCGGCATCGAGCGATATCTCAAAGATGAATACCAGTATGTTGACAGCCAAAAACAGATAACTGAATATCGGCTTATGTCCGCGTTCTACCTGCTCGTCACCTATTGGGAAAAACATATATTATTTTATGATCTTATTAAAGGCTTGTACAGCATTGTTCATCCTTAATATAACATTTTCCCTGCCAAGAAGTTCCACCATCTCAAATACTCCCGGACCTTGCATCGTGCCTGCAAGTGCCAGACGCATCAATGGTAGTATTTCACCGGGTTTATAGCCGGCTTCCGCAAGGAATGTCTTGAAGTTGGCTTCCATACTCTGGTGGTCGGCCATCTCCGCTTTTTCAATATAGCGTATTACTTCCTGCAATTTTGGAGCTACTTCAGCATTCCATTTCTTCTGTATATTGGCTTCGTCGTAGTTGAGTTCTTCTGTGAAGAAATAATATCCGACAGTGGCAAATTCTGTCAGGACATTAATCCTGCTCTTCATCAGACTACAGAATTTTTCTACAAATTTAGTATCAGCAGTTATGCCTCTGGCCTTCAGGTCGGGTTGTATCAACGCAGTAAGCTCGGCATCAGATTTTTGTTGAATATACTGGTGGTTAAACCATTTGGCTTTCTCGAAATCGAATCGTGCACCCGATTTATTGATTTTTTCAAGGCTGAAAGCTTCTGTGAGTTCTTCAATTGAAAATATTTCCTGGTCAGTTCCCGGGTTCCAGCCAAGTAAGGCTAGGAAATTGATTACTGCCTCCGGCAAAAATCCGGCTTCACGAAATCCGGTGAATCTTTCTCCTTCGTAATTTTCTTCTTCATGATGCGGCCACGACAACGGAAACACCGGCATGTTGAATTTTGCTCCGTCACGCTTGCTGAGTTTGCCGTTTCCGTTGGGTTTTAGTATCAGGGGTAGATGCGAAAATGCCGGCATTGTGTCTTCCCAGCCTAGAAAACGATACAAAAGTACATGATGTGGTGTACTGGACAACCATTCTTCTCCACGAATGACATGGGTTATTTTCATCAGGTGGTCATCTACTATATTTGCAAGGTGATAGGTAGGCATCCCGTCACTTTTGAGCAGTACTTTGTCGTCAATGAGGCTGTTGTCAAAACTCACCTCTCCACGGATAAGATCGTTGAAAACAACCTTGCCTTCAGCGGGTACTTTTAGCCGAATGACGTAATGTTGGCCTGCCGCTATCCGCTTTGTTACTTCATCCGGTGGCAGTGTCAGGCTGTTGGCTGCAAGCGTACGGGTAGAATGGTTATATATGAAATTAGGGTCTTTGGTGCGGAAAGCTTCAAGTTCTTCTGCTGTATCAAATGCATAGTAGGCATTCCCTTCGGCTACCAATCTTTCAGCGTATTGGCGATACATTGGTTTTCGCTCCGACTGTCGATAAGGTGCATAGTCTCCTCCTTGCTCCGGACCTTCGTCGAATGTGAGTCCGCACCATTCGAGTGCTTCTGTAATATAGTTTTCAGCTCCGGGTACAAAACGGTTTTGGTCGGTGTCTTCTATGCGTAGTATAAACTGCCCGCCGTGTTTTCTGGCAAGCAGATAGTTGAACAAAGCTGTACGTACACCACCTATGTGTAGTGCGCCCGTAGGGCTGGGAGCGAATCTGACTCTCATTTTTTCTCTGATTATTTCCTGCAAAGGTAATGGAAATGAATCATAAGGTACAACGCTATCTTAGTATTGTACAGAAATGTATTGTATTTAAAGTATTGATTCAGTTATCATGTGTATGTCACCTGCCGGTGAAATTTGTCTTTTTTTTCAATAAAATAGCAATCTAAAGCAGCGGATGTAGGGCAGCATTCGTTCATTGTATGAATTATCTGTTTTTGTAACTGTTAGCATTATGTATCTGGTCAAAACTCCGAAGGTGGTTAAACATATTTTTCCGACTTATTATTGGGACAAACCCAATGATAAGCGAGCAATATATCTTACTTTCGATGATGGACCGATACCTGAAGTGACACCTTGGGTTCTAGATCAGTTAGCTGCGTATGATGCCAAGGCCACCTTCTTCTGTGTAGGTGACAATGTAAGGAAATACCCGCAAATTTTTAATCGGCTAAAGGAAGAAGGTCATAAGACAGGCAATCATACATTTAATCATCTCAATGGCTGGAATACACCTGTAAATGAGTATGTTGAAAATGTTGATCAATGTGCAGAGTTAGTTGACTCCGACTTGTTTCGGCCGCCGTACGGCAAATTGTTACGAAAACAGTCACAGCACTTGTCAGAAAATTATTCGGTCGTAATGTGGGATATACTGAGCGGTGATTTTGACCCTACAATCACCAAAGAGAACTGTCTGAAAAATGTAGTGAATCATGCTGTACCGGGATCAATAATAGTATTTCATGACAACATCAAATCGTATGATAAACTTCAATACGTATTGCCGAGGGTTTTGGAATATTTTGCCCAAAAGAATTACACATTCAGCGCGCTCGAATTTGCAAAATCAAAGAAGGCAGCACCAGCTTTAATGCCTGCCTGATAAAAATAATGTTTGACACTACCCTGAGCCTGGAAAATGATGGAAATTTCCGGGCTTTTTTTATTACCACTTTCGTGGAATGTGAATAGAAGATATTAACCCAAATAATGCACTTGTCTCTTTACCCAAGTTAATGATTGCTCACCATTCATTTTAAAAGCTCAAAGATTAAGGTTCACTATGCTTTAATAAGCTGTTTTTTTGGCTTTCTTGTACTAATTATTTTTGGAAAAATTCTTAATGTGTTATAATATTATCCTACAAAGACAAAAGCCGAATCTTATATCAGATCCGGCTTTTGTAAACTTGGTTTAACAAAAGTTATTTTGCTGCTCTCATGCCTTCAAAAGTAAGCTGGAGCGATATTTTGTCATCAACGATTGCTTCCTTTATTTTACCGGATACGGTACCCAAGTCATATTTTACGCCCCAAAGTGAGCGCTCGATGGTAAACATTGAAGTAGCTATTTTGATCCGTTCTGCTGCCAGGTGGATATTGACAGGCACCGTTATGCTACGTGTCACATCCTTTATGGTTAGGTTGCCTACCATCATGTGCGTATTTTTTACCAAACTGGCCATATTTGCCTCACGTGATGCTCTTGAGTCAAGAGGCTCGATTCTGACGATTTCGAACTTTGCAGTCGGATACTTGGCGACATCAAAGAAATCATCAGCCTTTAGGTGATCTTCCAGATCTTTTTTATCGCTACCCGCCAGACTTGTAACATTGATCTTGTTCATATCAATTTCTACGTTGCCTGACACTATCTGACCGTCTTTGTAGGCTATCTGTCCCGATTTTCCGCTTATCGTGCCCGTTTGAGTCTTCAGGCTACCTTTGCTACCAATCCATGAAACGCTGGCATTTGCCATTTTAAAAACGATAGCGTCAGCAGGAGTACTGGCCGGGGTACCTGCGGTATTTTCAGTTTTCATCTCCGGCAAGGCATCAATCTGCGATTTTGTGGCACTATTTGGTGGCAATGTGTCATTTGCAATGTCCGTTGCTGCAACATCTGCTTTCTTGTCGCTTTTGCAAGCTTGCGTACCAGCGAAGGCAATCAACATCAAAAATAAATAAATTTTTTTCATATTTAATTATTAATTATAAATTTGAAATCTCAATTTCATTAAATGCAATCCTAGCAAAAATGTTTCAATTCGCAGTAGAGTATTGTTATTTTGAGATTGAATTTTTTGATAATTCATCCAAAAAACTGATTGCTTCAGCAAATGAGTTGAGCGTTTTGAATTTATTACCTGACGGAATATTGAGCACATTAAGCTGGTATCCGGAAAGTAATAGCACCGATTGAGGGCAGCATCTGTTCAATTCATCAATGTAAGAACCAATTGGTTGGCCTGTAAACCGTTCAGATAAAATGGTATATATGTAATCAGGCTTTACTAATTTATATGCCTGTTCTACATCATACAAGGATGTGTTTTGTCCAAGATAATAGGTTTTGTAAGCTTTTGAACGCAACAGGAACTGCATAATGAGCAGGATAAGTTCGTGTGATTCCCCTTCAGGCAAGAATAGCAAAAAACCGGGTTTGCCGGATTGCTTTCTTTTGATCTTGTCCGTAGCGGCTACTATTTTCTGACGTATGAGGTTAATGATAAAATTTTCATGTACAGTGTTGATGGTACCGGTAAGGCGGATGAAATTAATTTTTTCTAGAAATGGTACGATCATATATTCGAGTACATGGATAAAGCCGTTTTCTTTTATCTTGCTGTCAATGGTGGAATGAAATTTTTCTTCATCCATGGTTACCATGATAATCATAAGCTCGTCATGTTGCCCGATATCTGATTCATTGGTGGCTATACCGGACAGTAGATGGCTGATACAGTGCTCGCAAAATGTAGCAATCTTCGATATCTTATAACCATTCTTATTCAGCAATGCTATGTCAAGCAGGCGTTTCAGTTCGCTTTCATCATAGTATCTTATATTGCTATGCGTTCTGTGAGGTTTGATGAGCCTGTATCTTTGCTCCCAGATACGAATGGTATGCGCCTTGATGCCACTCAATCTTTCGAGGTCTTTGATAGAATATTTGCTCACGGATCAATCAGATTAATTACTATGTAATGATGAGTTAAACCCAGATTACGCATTATACTCTTAATTGTAAATAATTAATACTTCAAATCCATTTCAAAAGTTCAAAAACCTGAATCCACTATCGCTTTATCACTCTTTTATGGATTTTTTGTACGAACCATTTTCGTTTAAATTCCCAATGCGTTATTTGGGTTAAATAAACAGTTGGTTATAATTTTTTGTTCTGTTTGAATGCAATTTTATCTTTTATTGATAAAATACAAGGTAAAAAATAAATTATTCGAATGAATGAGAGTATATTTGGCTTATTAATTAATCATATTAAACCAATATGAAGAGAATATTTATTCCTGTAGTTTTCTGTTTGCTTTTTGTAAGCAATATTTTGGCCAACAAAGGAGGCATTTCTGACGGGAGTCCATGCCTTGTATGCTATGCGCCTTACTTGTTTGAAGTAGCTGGTATTAAAGCTACATCTGCTACTTTTAATTATGATGGTTACAAAGACCAAGCAGGTGTTTATGAGCTTGAATATGGCCTGGTTGGCTTTGTTAAAGGTACAGGTACTATTGTTTCGGGCAAAAAACTTACGGCTACAATTATAGGCCTTACACCAAATACTGAATATACGGCTTTGTTAAGATTTAAGTGTGACTCGGGTGAAGGCAGCTCTGACCTAACGCTTAATTTCAAAACAAAGCTTACCAATGATGTCGGTGTATCTAAAATCCTCTCACCAAAAAGCAACTGCGAACTCGGCAATGATGAAAAACTGAAAATACAGATAAAAAATTATGGCGGCAACCCACAATCGCTAATAGATGTAAGGTTTAGTGTCAATCAGCAACCTATATCGGTTCCACCTTTTGTTGATGGTTACTATACCGGTGTATTGAGTACCGATAGTACAGGTACATTTGATTTCGATACCGGCTTTGACTATTCGGAAGAAGGCGAGTTTAAGATAGCCTCCTGGACAGAGCTCAAAGGCGATGAAAATAAGCTGAACGATACTACTTATTATACATTATTCCATGTTCCTTTGGTTAAATCATTGCCTTATGCTGTTAATTTCGAACCATCACAATCAGGCTGGACATTTAACAACGTAAGAGGTACTACTGGCTGGGAGTTTGGTACACCTAATACGCCGAACATCAACACTGCTGCAAGTGGCAATAATTGTTTTTTTGCCAGAATACCGGAAGGTTTTACAGATCAGGTAGAGGCTTATCTCGAATCACCGTGTTTTGACTTTTCTGATGCTCAAAATGAGCCGTACCTTACTTTTAATATTAATTATGACATTGATACATACTATCATGGTATCTGGGTTGAGTACTCAAAGGATGGTGGGCTTACCTGGGAAAGGCTTGGTCAGTACAACGACCCGTTGAAGTGGTATAATACTGCCAGCAATATTTTCGGATTTTCGACATGGGCAGGTACTTCAATGGGCTGGACAATAGCAGGTCACAAACTTACAGAACTGAAAGGTGAGTCAAATTGCCGTATTCGTATAGCGTTCAGCACATTTTATAACTTTGGTGGCGATAGTGGCGTAGCAGTTGACAATATTACCATTTACAACCAGATAGACAAAGATCTGACAGCCGTAGCGCTCACCAATACTTCTACATCAGAATGTGGAAGTGAAAATGATTTCGTGAAATTTACCTATACCAATACAGGTAAAAAGCCAATTGTAGGGCCAAATCAGGTAAAAGCATATTATCAGTTTGAAAATGATGCGGTAATCGAAGAAGATGTACCTGCCGCTGTCATTCAAGTCGGAGACTCTTACACTTATACCTTCAAGACCAAGTTTAGCTCTTATGGGCCTGGTACATACAAAGCGAAGGCCTGGGTGCAGGCAGTGAATGATGCCAATGCCTTCAACGATACTACTTCCTTTTCTCTCACCATACCAGAGCCGACTGCACTGCCTCTAAAGGAAGATTTTGAAAAATTTCTGCTTCCTGAAGGCTGGATTGGAGAAGGATATTCAATAACTGCAGGTCACAACAACAAAACTTATGTGATAGCAGGTAATCTGTTCACATCTTCATCAAAGTTTAGTTTCACAACCAGCAACATTGGGCCGCTTGACGGAGGTAACACCCTCACTTTCGATTACAGATATGTTGACTATTTCGCCGGCACCAATCCTACAAGTGCTGATGCTGTCAAGCTGGTACTCGAAATATCCGATGACTGTGGCATTACATTCAAACCATTGTACACCATCGATCAGTCAAATCATATCCCATCAGCTGATATGAAGAATGTAGCTGTAGATTTGTCTGCTTATGATGGTAAAATCATCAAACTGCGCTACAGGGCAGAATACATCACCGGCGACTACTGGGTAGATGTCGATAATATCAACATCAATGGTTGTCCGTTGAGTCTTGGAGCTTCTTCTAAGCTGAAGAACGTGTCTTTTGGTGGCACCAACGATGGTGCTGTAACTATCACTCCGTCAAAAGGTACTGCACCATATACTTACTTGTGGTCCAATTCGGCTACTACAGCCGGCATTTCTGGCCTTACTGCAGGTAATTATTGCGTAACCATTACGGATGCTAATGCTTGTAAAGATGTTGATTGTTTTGATGTGGGTAATTGCCCTCAGACATTAGGCGTAACCGGTAACGTCACTCCGGTTTCCGGCCCCGGAAAATCGGACGGAAAAATTGCACTCAATACACCTGCCGGCACATATAGCTATGCTTGGAGCAATGGGGCAACCGGCAAGTCTGTTTCCTTCCTTAAGAGCGGTAAATACAGTGTCACCGTAACAAATGAATCTGGTTGTACGCAAGTAATTGATTTTCAAATAAATGCCGTAGCAACTCACGAAATAAAAGATCTGAAAGTCCTGAACATCAATCCGAATCCAACAAACGGATTGTTTAATGTAGTTGCTGTATTTGGCAAAGCTGTAAGTACAGCTATTGATATATACAACATCTATGGCGAACCTGTCTATTCAAAGATTACCGGCAAAGCAGATCAGCTGAATGTTCCTGTTGATCTGGGTGATGTACCTGCAGGATTTTACATCATGAAATTATCAGCCGACGGAAGTACAGTGAGCAGAAAGATTATAAAAATACAATAAAATACTAGCATTAAAAAACATCCTAAGAGGGACGGAATTAAAATTTTGTCCCTCTTTTGGTTTTACAATAATAGGTTTAATTTTCTGAAATGATTATATCCGGAAGAGCTTATCCCGAACTATTTATATAGCATGCCCTAAATACATTCAAGACTACGACAGTAATAACAGCTACAACATACTGATGAAACAATTGATCGAACTGTCAACCAAGACAATTATTCTGAAGAGGAACGAATATCTAAAGTACAGTGGAAGTACAGATACCAATCTTTACTATTTAGAGAACGGGAGTATGCGCATATTTATCGTAAGCGAAGGTGAAGAACAAATAATTCGCCTCGCCTACAACGGCAATCTGATAACATCGCTCGATTCATTTTTGACAGATAAACCATCCGAACTATTCATTCAGGCTATAAAGAACAGCACGGTAAGAGTAATTACAAAACAGCAGATTGAACAGTTTCTGAAAGAAGATGAGAATCAAAAACTGTGGATAAAGATACTTGAGAACCTGATTGTTCAACAGCTGGAGCGCGAAATTGATATCCTTACAAAATCGCCTGCTGAACGGTATCAAAGGGTATTGAGTCGAAGCCCGCATCTGTTTCAATATATTCCCAACAGATACATAGCCAATTATTTGAGAATGAGCCCCGAAACACTTTCGAGGCTGAAAAAGTCTTGATTTCAATCAATATTTATGACGAATAATAGTTAAACCTTTGTATAAAAATTAATCATTATGCAGTCTGAAAATTTAATTGAAAAACTCATCGACCAAACAAAACAGATAATTAGCCAGACAGAAATGCTGAAAGATGAAAGCATCAACATGCTTAGCTGGAGGGAAACTGAAAATTCGTGGAATATCCTGGAATGTCTCGAACATCTGAATTTGTACGGAGATTTTTATTTGCCGGCAATAGATAACAGTATAAACAAATCGGTTGCCAAACCGGATGCAGAATTTAGAAGCGGGCTGCTGGGGGCGTATTTTGCCAAAAGTATGTTGCCTGGGCAAAAGATGAATAAGATGAGTACTTTTAAAGATAAGAATCCGCTCCATGCAAATCTTGATAAGCAGGTGATAGATAAATTCTGTGCCCAACAGATCAAACTTCTCGAACTTTTGGAACGATCAGGCAAGGTAAGTCTGAACAAAGTAAAAGTGCCCACTTCTATTTCGCGGCTCATATCATTAAAACTGGGCGATACCTTTCAGTTTTATATTAATCACATCATCAGACACCTGAGCCAGATAGAGCGAATAAAAGCTGCATCAAGAAATGTTCAGTCAACTATGGTAGAATAAGGTAAACTGTATATTTTCCAGGCTATTATCTTTAGGAAGCATTATTCTGCTTAGCTTCGAGTTAAGAAATGGTTTTGGCAAAAGGAGCTAATAAAGTAAAGATTCATTTAGAAAAAAGCATGACAAGCAAGAATGGACAAATATAAATGTCTCAAAATATTGCCCGATGATGAAATGTATATTTCGATTATTGCGAGTTGGTATTTTCATGAATGGGGCATTGCTGAAGCAGATACTATTGATCGTATAAAAGGGCTGGGTACAGACAATGAAGAATTTCAGGTTTTGCTGACACTTGGTGGAAAACCCATAGCAACCGGTGGCCTATATAACCATGTTGGGTTGCTCAATAAGCTGCCTCATCTGAAAATCCACAAACATTGGCTGGCTTTGGTTTACACGATACCTGAGTACAGAGGCAACGGTGCCGGAAGTGCCATCTGCATGGAGATAGAAAAAATGGCAGGTGATCTTGGTTGCAGTGTTATTTATTTGTTTACACATACAGCAGAAAATTTGTACCAAAGACTTGGCTGGAATACAGTTCAAAGATTGACCTTAGCGGATAAGAATATTGCCGTTATGAAAAGGGATGTTTTGTAAACCAAATGAAAATAGCAATCGGATGCGATAAGACTTATTATTATTAATACAAGTGGTAATAATATTGCGTATTGATAAATAAATATTCTGCATCTAGTTTGCATTTTTTACTGTTGTTTTTTAAATTTACACAGCGTTTTACATCAGAACTAATAAACAACACTATGCCGCACCCAAAAAGCAGGATGTTCAGGAAACTGGTAGCATTACTCAAGTTTGAGCTTGAAAAATTGCCTGAAAACCAACCCGAAAGGAACAAAAGAAATATCCAACAATCGCGCCGCAGATTTATTGAACATTCGGCCAAAGCAGCTATTGGTGTATCGCTGTCTGTTAGCATGCCTGCATTTCTTTCGTCCTGCCGCAACACACCGTCTTCAGCATCTGCAGATACAGATGCACCACCGGTTGTCGGTGAGAAACCACTCGACATCGCTATACTCGGTGGAGGCATTGCAGGGCTCAACTGTGCTAACCATTTGCTTGAGTCGGGTCATGATTTTAAGATATTCGAAGCCCAAAAACGTGTAGGTGGCCGAATACTTACGCATTACAATGATCCGCTGGGTTTAGGTATTTATCCGGAGTTTGGCGGAGATTTTATCGATACCGGGCATGAAGACATGCTGGCCCTTGCCAAAGAATTTGGGCTTGAATTATACGATCTTGAAGCAGAAATGAAGAAAGACGGACTAGTAAAGGATGTTTATTTGTTCAATGATAAAATTTTTACAGAGAAAGACATCATACGAGAGTTTCGCAAAATAGCTCCCAAAATAGCTGCCGACTACAAGTCGTTGGGCGAAAATTATGATACCGAGGCGGCCAAAAAATTTGACCTAATGCCTTTGTCAGAATACTTCGCCTCACTCAAATGTGCCAAGTGGCTGAAGGATGTGCTGATTGCCGGATTTGTTTCAGAATTTGGTCTTGACTGCAACGAACAGTCCACTATAAATTTCCTGGATCTCATCGATCCTGATACTTCAGGTGGGTTTAAAATATTCGGCGAAAGCGACGAAAGATTCAGGATTAAAGGTGGCAATTCGAAAATAATAGAAGGACTTGAGAAAAAAATAGGAAGCGACAGGATACTTAAGCGCTACGAAGTAACAGAGGTAAGCGAACAGGATGACGGCAGCTATAAAATATCTTTCACCGACCAGAAGCCGGTGTTAGCGGGCATGGTGGTGTGTACTATTCCTTTTACCATACTCAGAAAGATAAAGATGAGCTTAAAGAATATTTCGCCCGAAAAGCAGAAATGTATAAATGAGCTAGGTTATGGCATGAATACCAAACTGGTACTCGGTTATAATGAACGAAGCTGGCGTTCAAAGGAAAACAAGGCAATGGGCTACCTGTTCCATAAAGACATCGTCAATGGTTGGGATAGCTCCTACAACAAACTCGACAATTCCGACAAAGCCGCATTTGTTTGTTATTTTGGCGGAAAATTCTCTGTCGATCTGGATGGAATAGCCGTAAGAAACCCAATGTCGCCGCCACAACACACCTGGCGAACCCAACTGCCAGAGGCCAAAGTTGATGAATTTGTGAATGTCCTCGATAAAGCATTTAAAAATTCAAAAAAGCACTTCAATAACAAGCACATTTTTGTCAACTGGATTGATTTTCCTTATACACAGGGCAGTTATGCATGTTATAAACCCGGACAGTGGACTACCATTGCCGGACTCGAAATGCAGCCTGTAGGAAAGTTTCTGTTTGCGGGTGAACATTGCAGTGCTATGTTTCAGGGTTTTATGAATGGTGGTGCTGAGACCGGCAGGCACGTAGCAGAAGCGATTAAAGCAAGTGTGGGTGCCGGTACAAAATAATCCGAAATGATGACATTGTATAAACAGTTTGGCAGCCCGGGAGCAAATTTATAATAACAGCAAGGGTTTTGATATCCTGAGCTTTATTAAACATTTTAACAAAACAATGGAAGAAATTTCTTAAAAATTGAAACCAATAGCGCCCGATGAAGACAAATCTGATCCTATGTTCGATTCGGAATATTGCAGGCAACTGCTAAGCATGTACAACCAATTTTATCCAAAAACCGGTTTTATACTGCCATGGGTTGGGTATTTTGTCATGCATCACGAGCAGATAGTTGGTTCGTGTAGTTTTGTCGGGCCACCCAATGACGGTAGAGTAGAGATCGCATATTGGACATTCAGCGAATATGAAGGTCGCGGTATAGCATCATTTGCATGTAAGGAACTAATCAAGATTGCCAAAATGCACCAACCCGGTATCATTATTACTGCCAACACCGCACCCGAACATAACGCTTCTACAAAAATTCTTGAAAAGAACGGATTCCGATATTCGGGAATCGTACAAGATGATGATATCGGTGATGCCTGGCAATGGCTATTAAGACCTGAAAATACGCTGTAAGAATGAATTCCTGTTATTGTACAAAATTTATTTTTCAACCAATCATTTATTGAACAATAAGTATCGTATGAAATCCAAAATCCTTAATCTGCTGTTGATCACCACATCATTGTTCGGTTATCTCGAATGGGGCGGTGGCAATCATTCTTTTTTGTACGAGGCGGAGGCCGAATTCCTTTCCAAGTTATTTGCTTCACCGGGTTCGGTATTCCATCCGTTAACAATATTGCCGTTTGTGGGTCAATTATTGTTGTTGGTAAGTTTGTTTCAAAAAGAGCCCTGTAAAGTGTTGAGTTATATAGGCATGGCAGGAACCGGCATTTTGCTCGTATTTATGTTTGTAGTTGGATTGTTAAGCCTTAATTTTAAGATTGTTTTATCTACATTGCCATTTCTTATTGTGTTAATATTGGCATGGCGACACCACAGGACAAGAGCCTAATATTTTAATCGTATTTACAGTGCTTAACATGTTGAATTCTTAGTCAACAAAATACATATTCATACCGCCTTTTCCTTTGGTTCTGATAGATCCTCGTGGGGTACAACTGATCCACTCTTTGATTAGTTGAAAAGTTGCTTCCGAAATGTTTATTTTTCCGGGTTTTCCGTTTGATTCCATCCTGCTAGCTGTGTTGACTGTATCACCAAAAAGGTCGTAGGCGTATTTTTTCTTACTTACCACACCGGCTACTACCGGGCCCGAATGTATGCCTGCTCGCATGCGCCACTTGATTTGGCTTGTTTTGTTACGTAGTGCCAGATACCCGAACATCTCTTTTGTAGCTTCCACACATTGTAAGGCGTGATTTTCAACACCTTCACTCAGACCGCAAACTGCAAAGTAGGCATCACCGATGGTCTTTATTTTTTCTATTTTGTATTTTTCTAAAATATCATCAAAATATCCGAATATTTCGTTGAGCTCCTCCATGAGTATGGTAGGTGCCATTGTAGAGGTGAGCGAAGTGAAATCTTTAAAATCAGTAAAGATGATGGATACATTTTCGTGTTTTCGTGCTTCTGTTCTTCCATTTTCTTTCAATTCTTCGGCTATTTCTTTGGGAAAAATATTCAGAATGAGCTCTTCCGATCTTTTCTTTTCTCGAAGGATAATTTCTTCGGCTTTTTTCTTTTCTGTAATATCACGTATGATACCACTGTAATACCTCTTACCGTTATTGTCCCAACTACCGAGCGTAAGTTCTATCGGAAACTCCTGTCCGTTTTTTCGGAAGGCCCTAAGCTCGAGTACTGTGCCTATTGCCCTTGGTGCCTATCTTAAGTTCATCCTTTCCATACCTTCATTATGTCTTTGTTGGAGGTCGGGTGGTATAATGATTGTCATAGCTTGGCCGATTGCTTCCTCTGCACTATACCCAAATATGTGTTCGGCACCTTTGTTCCAGAATAATATCTTTTTACTCTCGTCTGAAGTAATAATAGCATCGTTTTTTGAGCTGCATATCACCTGGAAACGTTTGTTTTGCTCGCTGATCACGGAGGCAATATCCTGAATCCTCGCCAGCTCGTTGCCTAAGTTTTCGTACTCGTCCATTTTCTTTTTCGAAGGGTCTGTATCCATTATGATAGATTGGGGCTGGTCTTTGGAAGTTGTTAAAATATTCTCGTCTATTAATTGTTTCACTTCCATGAGATTCGGGGTTAAATTTGCAATAGCATCACAGACAAATATCTGTCTAAATATTTTGCAATCCAATTATAATTTCGAATTTAATGCTCAGTAAGTACGTTTTCGTATTTTATGGCTGGAGTAAGATTTTTCTGCTGGATGTTTTTTTATGATTAAGCTAATAAGCAATGCCTGTATTTGAATTGAATCAATAGACTCCTTTTACAAATTGCTCGTGAATCAAAATTTTATTTACCTACTTGAATTTGTATTCAATTATTTTTATCGAAATTTGCTCAACCTTCTTGAATGAAATATTTATTAATTTTTTTTGATAAACAAACACGTATGAAATCAAATCTTATTTTGCTAATGGGATTATGCCTGTGTTTCCAGCTGGCAGCACAAAAGAAACCGATGAACTCTCAAGTCAAACCTTTGACGATTGGAGAAATTCACGAAATCTACTCCAACGAACTGGCAGAAAACCGAAAACTGAATATCTATTTGCCGGATGGCTATAACCCAAATGACACTACTCGCTACCCGGTCATCTATGTGCTCGATGGCTCTATTGATGAAGATTTCCTGCATATTGCCGGCATCGTTCAGTATAATAATTTTCCATGGATAGACCGTGTGCCGCCTTCCATTGTAGTTGGAATAGCCAATGTTAACAGAAGAAGGGATTTTACTTCACCCAGCAATTTCGAAATAGACAAAAAACACGCTCCCGCCGGTGGTGGTTCAGCTAAGTTTATTTCATTCATCGAAAAAGAACTGGAACCTTATATCGAGTCGAGGTTTCGTACCAAAGCAGACCGAACCATCGTTGGGCAGTCTTTGGCTGGTCTTGTTGCTACTGAAATTCTGTTCACAAAGCCGACACTTTTCAACAGATACATCATCGTAAGCCCAAGCCTTTGGTGGAATGATGGAAGTCTGCTAAAAGTTCAAGCCGATGTGCTTAAAGCTGATTTCACCCAACCAACTGACATCTATATCGGCGTAGGTAAGGAAGGATTAACACCCGGGCTGGACAACCACGTAATGGAAGTTGATGCCAACCTACTGTATGATAAAATATTGCAAGGCAAATCGAAAAATGTAAAGGTTTATTTCGACTATCTTCCGGCAGAAAACCATGCTACGGTCACACACCCGGCTGTGTTTAATGCTTTTAGAATGTTGTATCCGGACAAGCACAGCAAATAAGGATCGATTCAGTTGATAGATAAATACCTAATGGCCGTCTGAATCTAAATTTTTAAGTCGGACAGATTAGTCGTATTTCAATTTATGTAAATTTATATATAGTAAAGCCATGTACAAATTACCATATTTCAATGAGCAAAATCCGCAGCTTGTACGCGAGTTCATGGAAAATCATCCTTTCGTCATCATGACAGGAAGCTTTAACAATGGTCAACAGGTAGTAACACAAGTACCCGTATTGCTAGAGATGCGAGATGATAAATTGTACATTCAGGGTCATATCATGCGAAAAACCGACCACCATCTTGCTTTCGCAGAAAACCCCAAGGTACTTATAGTGTTTGTCGGGCCACAAGCTTACATTAGCTCCTCTTGGTACACCGACCAGGCTTCGGGATCTACTTGGAACTACATGAGTGTACAAGCATCAGGTGATATAAGGTTTATGACGGATGATGAAATGGTCAGTTTTATGCGTAAGCTTACTTTGCGCTTCGAAAACAATAATCCTCACTCATCCGCATTATACGAAAAGCTGCCTGAAGACTACACCAGGCAGATGCTACCTGGCATAATCGGTTTCGAGGTAATGGTTGAAAAGCTTGAAAATGTGTTCAAACTCAGTCAAAACAAAGATGAAGCAAGCTACACCAACATTATTAAACACCTACATACACAAGGCGGTGATGCTGCATTGTTAGCTGTTGAAATGGAGAAACGGCAGGCACACATTTTTCAAAAAGATCAAGAACATCAGTAAGAATGAAGGCATGAGTTTAAGCCAGGTGAAATTTGAATGATAATGAATGAACAGTCGTTTGGCTGATATCAAGCCGATATTCGAAGACATTTTTCTGTAAGTTGCGCCAATATTTTACAAAAATAACCTGGACCAGAAAAAATACTGAGCAGATATTCAAACATATTAGTTGATGGTATTATTACTATCATCTATAGCTATGATTATTCATTCATGTCTGAATGTTGCAATATGGCATCGTACATTGCCAGAATGGCAGTATTACCAAGCCCTGCATTGGCAATCGTTCCTTTTAACCCGAATGACTCAATGCTCAGACTTATAGCAAAATATAGTGTGATGTTTTGTGAAATAAATACACTAATTCAAAGAATAATTTGCTAACTTTGGGCTATCAATTAACTATCAATATTTTCTGAAATTTCAAAAAGTAGAACTAAAATGGAACAAACACCCATGTGGAGACTGGCACTGAAAGGCGTTATACCACCTATGGATAAGCAAGCTTGGGACAAACTCAGTTTTGTAAGTCGTTTTTTAATATCAACACGTGCATCTGTACTTATCATGACTGTTTTGTCGGTATTTATCGCCATACTTTTTGCCATTGGGCATCATCAGTTTGATCTGGTAAAGGCCTTGATTTTGCTTGTAAGCATCACGCTTGCACATGCCACCAATAATATACTCAACGACTGGTCGGACTGGAAGCGCAAGGTGGACGAAGAAGGCTACTTCAGGTCGAGGTATGCAGTAGAGCCATTGACACACGGGTTGATGACCGGCAAGCAGGCACTTACTCAGGCATTCATCACCGGTGGGTTGGCAGCACTTGGCGGCATCTATCTCATCAGCCAGGTGCCGGACGTATGGCTCGGTATAGGCTTGTTTGTGGCAGGTCTGTTCTTTTTGCTGTTCTATACATGGCCTCTAAAATACCTTGGCCTCGGTGAAGTAGCCGTCATTCTGGTATGGGGCCCGCTGATGATCGGCGGTGGATATTATATGCTGAGTGGCGTATGGAGCAATGAAGTGATGTTGGCAGGGCTGCCTTATGCATTGGGCGTTACAGGAGTGATTTTTGGTAAACACATTGACAAATATGAAGAAGATAAAGCAAAAGGAATACACACATTG
The DNA here is from genome assembly GCA_019694295.1 of Saprospiraceae bacterium. GTDB lineage: Bacteria > Bacteroidota > Bacteroidia > Chitinophagales > Saprospiraceae > JAEUUM01. The sequence continues at coordinate 21,711 of JAIBCG010000015.1, read as the reverse complement.
CCTGTAATATTGGGTGAGCGCAATTCGAGATATGTAATGATAGCCGCAGTATTGCTCCAATACCTGATCACGACTTATCTGGTATTCACAGGATTTTTCCACCCGATTATGCTCATCGTCTGGATTACCTTCCTCGGCGTACCCAAATTAAGGGCAAAAATACCCGTGTGGAACCTTATAAAAACATTCAGCAAACCTCGACCAACAGAAGCACCTGCCGGATGGAGGTCGTGGCCACTGTATTTCGTATCCATTGCTTTTGTCCAAAACCAAAGGTTTGGAATCATTTTTGTACTTGGATTGATCATACAGACCATATTGAAACTTCTATAGCGGCTATTTTGCCTGACAGCTACTAATATTTGCAAGCAGGAGGTCTTTTAGGCAAGTCCGGGCTGCTCTCGGTGTCGTCTGTGAGGCCTTCTGCTTGTAAATGAAGTATTTTACTTTTGATTAGTTAATAAAATGACCTATCATTCATCTGACATACACATAAGAGAATATACTGAAAATGACAAAAATACAGTCCTTGGCTTACTCCGTATGAACATTCCGGCATATTTTGCCCCAAAAGAAGAAGCGGATTTCAGCAACTATCTTGATACCTTGATTGAGCTTTACTACATCATTGAATGCGAAGGAAAGGTAGCAGGCTGTGGTGGCATTAATTTTAAAGACCAAATAACAGTCGGTGTCATCAGTTGGGATGTGTTACATCCCGATTATCAGGGCAAATCTTTGGGCACTCGCCTGCTCAAACACCGTATTGATATACTTTCGGGCATTAGCTCTGTCAGAAAAATCAGCGTCAGGACGTCACAGATGGCATACGAATTTTACAAAAAAAATGGTTTTGTACTCAAGCAAATTGAAACCGATTATTGGGCAGAGGGCTACGATATGTATTACATGGAATATCAGCCGAGCGAAGCTCCACTAGCCCAACCGGCATGAAGGGCGGATTTTAATTCCTGTGTTATATGGGTTTATTCCTTGAACAGCGCGTCGATATCATTTTTAAAAACATCAGCAAGTACACGTCGTTTGAGCTTAAGTGTAGGTGTCAGAAATCCGGAGTCGATGGTCCATTCATCGGGCAGTAGTTTTATTTTTTTTATCTGTTCCCATTTGCCAAATGAATGGTTGAGTCTTGTTACTTCTTTGTTTAATAACTCGTTAACGAACTGGTTTTTGACCAATTCCTCAATGGTGGTAAGGGCAATTTCGTTTTCTTCAGCCCAAGCACGCAACTGGACAAATGAAGGCACGATTAGTGCTGCAATGTATTTCTTGTCATCACCACCTACTACCATTATCTGCTCTATGAACCGGCTTTCCTTCATCTTATTTTCAACGGCTTGTGGGGCAATATATTTTCCGCCTGCGGTCTTGAACAGTTCTTTCTTCCGGTCGGTTATTTTCAGGAATTTTCTGCCGAAATGTTCTACCCATACACCGATGTCGCCGGTATAAAACCAGCCATCCTTATCGATTACTTCGACCGTTAAATCAGGGCGGTTGTAGTAGCCTTTCATGATATTGGGGCCACGTGCTATGATTTCTCCATCTTCTCCGAGCCTGACCTCTACACCCGAAATAGGCAATCCTACTGTTCCGAGACAGCGTTCCTGTTCAGGAAAACGATTGATGGTAATGACAGGTGATGTCTCAGTGAGGCCATAGCCTTCGATGATATGGATGCCGGCAGCACAGAATATCGTTATAAGTCTTGGTTGCATTGCTGCCGCTCCGGTGACTATAAATTCTACGTGGTTGCCAAGTGCTTCAAGCCATTTCGAAAATACCAGTTTTCTGGCTATGGACAGTTTGAGATTGTACCACCGGCCTTTATCTACACCCAGTTCGTATTGTGAGCCAACCCTTACGCTCCAAAAAAAGATGGCTTTCTTAATGTCGTTAAGTTCGTGACCCTTTGCTATAATTTTTTCATAAACTTTTTCGAGCAATCGGGGTACAGTAGAAAAACAAAATGGCTGTACTTCTTTCAGATTGTCACCTATGGTTTCCAGATTTTCGGCATAATAGATATGAATATTCATCATCAAGTAAGCATAAAACACTGTCCGCTCAAAACTATGGCACAATGGTAGAAAACTCAACGATTTTCCTTCTTTGAACGGTAGCATTCTAGCCACACTTGTCAGGTTGCTTACTATATTGTTATGAGTAAGCATGACACCTTTTGGATTGCCTGTAGTGCCGGAAGTATAAATGTAAGTTACCACCTCATCTGCATCAACTAATCTTTTTCTGTTTTCAATTTCGTCTTGGTCAATGTGATCAATCCTGTCAAGTACTTCAGGCAAATAGTCAGCTCCGGCTATTCTGTCAAAGGTAAAAATTCCTTTAAGTGACCCAACACGCCCTAGCAGTGGCTCTACTTTTTTATAAATACTTTCATCACCAACAAAGGCATATTGTACATTTGCATCCTTGAAAATGAATTCGTAATCAGCTTCAGAAATGGTCGGATACATAGGTACATTGATGATGCCTATCTGTTGTGAGCCCAGGTCTGCAAAATTCCACTCCGGCCGGTTGGCACTGATGATGGCTATTTTATCTTCTTTCTTCAGACCAAGATTGATGAGAAGTTGGCTTATTTTGTCTGAAATATCCTTAACTTCCCTGAAAGTATAGTGCCGCCATTCTTTTGTGCCGTTTGCTTTTATTTCTTTGCCAGAAACGAATTCGGTCTCCGGGCGCTTGTCGGTATGTAATGTGAGGTAGTCAAACAGTCTTTTGATTTCCATGTCAGATTATTTGATAAGTTTACTTATTGCTTTGAATTCTTCGGTGCCTGCATAGTCCAACAGCATGAACAGTATCATCTCAAGTGAAACGATAAACACACCCGACTGGCGCATTCTATCAAAGGCCAACTGCTTGCTCTCCGGCGAACGCGATGATACGGCATCAGCCACTACATGTACAGTGAACCCATGACTGACAGCATCAATTGCGGTCTTTAGCACACAGATGTGACTTTCTACACCGCATAGTATCAAATGCTCTTTTTTGTAAATTGAAAGTTGGGTAATGACTGATTGTTCGAGCATGCAGCTGAAAGTGTTTTTTTGGAGAACAGGTGTCTTTTCGTCAAACCTTAATTCCGCTATGGTATTGCCTAACCCTTTCGGATATTGCTCTGTAATCATGGTGTCGAGCCCGAGAATGGCAGCACCGTCTATGAGTTTTTGGATGTTGGCTATGGTTTTGTCTCCATCATGGATGACGGGCATAAGGCGGTCTTGTACGTCAATGACGAGTAGAAGACTGTTGTTGACACCGGGAAATGCTGCTGACATTTTCAAAAATGTTTTGATGGTTAAATAATGATTTTACACACTGATTGAACCTTTTCTGAAATCCGATTTTCCTAATATTGAATTAATGATATAAGGCTTTCCATCTGAAATATTTTCTTTTGCTTTGCTTACGGCGTCTCTCCATTCTTCCATATTATGTACCCGCATACCATCACCTCCGAAAGCTTTTGCTATCAGTTCATAATGGCTGTGGGCAAGGTTCATGGCACAGTCACTCTTCAGGAATTCGACCTGGTCTCGTGCTATCTGTCCCCAACAAGCATCGTTGCCTATAACCGACACTACAGGTAGGTTGTGCCTTGCGAATGTATCGTATTCCATCAAGCTGAATCCTGCACTACCATCACCATAGATAATCCATACATCTTTTTCCGGAAATACCAACTTGGCTCCCAATGCAAAACCTGCTCCTACACCAAGTGTACCAAATACGCCCGGATCGAGCCAGCTCAGCGGAGCACGTGGCCGTAATGTATAGGCTGCCGTACCGACAAAATCGCCACCATCAGCAACGAATATAGTATTGTCGCCAAGTGTGTCGTCAAGGTTATGAAATAATGCAAGTGGGTTGATACCGCCATTCAATGTTTCATTTGCCTGACTGATTATTTCATCATCACGTTTTTGATTCAATTGACGGAGTTCATCGATCCACGAAGTGTGTTCGGCTGTGTATTTTGAGGCAAGGCTTATCAGTGTTTCTGCCGGATCTGCTTCTATGGCCAGTGTAGGTTTTTTGTTTTTATACAGATCTTCCTTGCTTCTGTTGATAGAAATGAATGTACGGCCGCCTATGTGGTTGCCGTAATCGAGTCTGAAGTCGTTGGGTACTCCTGCTAAAATGATGAGGTCAGCAGCTTTGATGGCTTCCTTGCGTTTGTGTCGCATTTGTAAGCTATCTTCCTTGCCTAGCAGGCCGCGTGCCATTCCACTCAGATAAACCGGAATGCCCAATTTTTTTACCGAATCGGCCAATTCCTGACTTTTCTGTGGTTGCATCATGGCTCCGCTACCGGTTATGAGCAGTGGTTTTTTTGATTTTTTGAGTAATCTTTCCGCTGCTGCAATATCATTTGGGTTTGTAGCCGTAATTTCCGGTTTTATGGGAGGCGAGTTGAATTTTACGGTTTCCTTTCCGGCGAATAATCGGTTTGCATGAAAATTGATATACCACCTTAGGGCTCGTTCTCTAAGGTTTTTAGGTGGTGTTTCGTTGCTTTTGGCTCCGTACCAGTTGCGCACCAGCTCTTCGTCATAAAGTATATCTATCGGGCATTCTACAAATACAGGGCCTGGTACACCCGATTGTGCAAGTCTGAATGCTTGTTCAATAGCAGGGACGATTTCTTTTACTTTGTGGATGCTTATGCATTGCTTGCATACCGATTTCAGAATAGATATCTGGTCAATATCCTGAAGGCTGCCTCTGCCCTTGAGTATAGTGGCAGCCGTACCACCCAGCAATATCAGAGGTGACTGTGCAAGAGCGGCATTCTTGATGGCAGTAATGGTATTGGTCACCCCGGGCCCTGCTGTTACGGCTGCTACACCTGGTACACCACTCAGCCTTGAGACAGCATCTGCAGCAAAAACAGCATTGACTTCATGGCGTGTGTCAATCACCCTGATACCGAGTTGTTCAGCACCTACGAATATAGGAGAAATATGACCGCCACAAAGTGTAAACAAAAACTTTACGCCATGATTTTGCAGAACTTTAGCTATTATTTGCCCACCATTCATATCCTGTCTTTAATTTTTCAGGCCATTCGATGCAATGACTCTACAATAATAAGGATATTACCAATTCAATGGTAAATTTCGGTGTACTTTTATTTATCAAGCAATTCTGTAATTGGCTTTCCAATACATCCGTTGGGTGCCTGTATATGTAGGAGGGCTGCAATGGTAGGTGCTATATCTGTCATGTAAACGGGAGCATGTGTGTTGCCCTGTTTGATGCCCCAACCCATAAATACAAGCGGAATATGGCTGTCATAAGGGTTCCAGGCTCCGTGCGTGGTGCCGGTTTTGTCTCGGTAGTTTTCTATCCATTGCGGATCGAAGATAATCAAGATATCACCACTTCTCTTATAGTTGTAACCGTTTATGGCCATGGTCTTTATCCATTCCGGCATGGAAGCTACCTGGAGTCTTTCCATATCTGTGGCAAAGGATACGCCTTCTCGTTTTTTCAGCGCGGTTACAAGTTTCTCCTTGATTCTTTCTGTATCCAGGTTTTTTGATTCGATCAGTTTGTGATTGAGCAACACCTGGTTATTGGCAATATTGTAGATAAGATCTTCGGTTCCGAATTCTGGTTTTAACAGATTATTCAGATCTTGCTGCAGCTCGCGTTTCATGAAATATCCGCCATTGCCTTTTTCATCCAAAATATACTGGGGATTGTGTGCTGCTCCGTGGTCAGCAGTGAGAAATACTGTGTAATTGCCCCGTCCAATTTTTGTATCGAGGAAATTAAAAAAATCGCCCAAGTCTTTGTCGAGCCTGATATAGGTATCTTCAATTTTTAATGAATTGATGGCAAACTGATGTCCTATATAATCCGTTGACGAAAGGCTTATAGCAAGAAAGTCGGGTACACCTGCCGGGTTATTACCCAGATTTTCCTGTGTTATAAGTTCTTTTGCAAACTGAAGTGTTATGGTATTGCCAAAAGGTGTCGATTTGATTACGTCACGGCCTTTTTTAGATGAAATCGTGCTTAGGTCTATTGGGAAAGTGACCTTTACACTGTCCAGGAATCTTTCCTCATAACGATTGTCGTCATTAATACGCGACATATAGGAAGTGGAAGGTTTGGCAAGTTGCCAGCCCTTTGAAAGATAAGCTGAGGTGAAATCTGCCTTGTTAAAGTTTTTTACATAAGAGGGCAAATCATTCATGTAAAAACTACTCGTAATCCAATTGCCGTCCACCATCCAGTAGGCACCATCTGCAAAATGCCCGGCAGGAAATATTGCACCTCTGTCTTTAAGTGCTACTCCGAATACTCTTGACCTGAAATCTGTTGCCAACTTCAGTTCGTCAGTAACGGATGAGCTAAGCATATTTTTCGGCGACATTTTACCACCTTTGTTTTCAGGGTCATTGCCAACACTTTTGACGCTGTCATCCTGTGAGCAGTACATCTTTGATTGGGTCTCCTTTATGTAAAATGTATTGCCTGCGATACCATGTATGGCAGGAACACTTCCTGCATAAATACTTGTATGCCCTATGGCAGTATAAGTCGGAATGTAGGGAATCAAGGTATTTTCTGCTGAGAATCCTTCATTGAGCATCCGTTTTAATCCTTCATTGTTATAATGTTGGTAATATTTGTACAGATAGTCCCAGCGCATTTGGTCAACAACGATACCTACCACTAACTTTGGGCGATCATTGTTGTTTTTCATTTGAGCATAAGCCACAGCTATGTTGGTCAGAAAAATAAAAATTAATAGTTGCCTTATGGTGTAATTCATTTTTTTATTGAAATGTTTGTTACAGCTCTTTTTCATAGCAATTTTTCAGAAATAAATTTCAAAGATAATCAATTTTAAACACAATTTGACAATACATTTTTGTTGTTGGGCATCAAAAGGTGCTCTGCAAACAACAAATTCGAAGGCGTATGTGTTTGATTTGCTTGTATTTTGCGAATTTTGCACTTAAATATTCGTCAGACAGTTTTTTCAGTTATAAATATCATTGTTATGAATAGGAGAATTAAAATTCTTAATACAGTTTGTTTTGTAAGCATCTTCATGTTATCTATAATCGAGACAGCTACGGCACAGACAGGTAAGAAGATTCAGGTATTGTTTCTTGGCAACAGCTATACAAGTGTCAATAATCTGCCTTTGATGATATCAAACCTGGCAAGTGCAGCAGGTGATACACTTGTGTTTGAAAGCAACTTGCCGGGTGGTTATACTTTCCAGAATCATTACAGCAACAACACCAGTAAAACCCTTATAAAATCTAGGCATTGGGACTATGTTGTGCTCCAGGCACAAAGTCAGGAACCTTCTTTTCCACCCGATCAGGTGGCATTTCAGACATTGCCTTATGCCATTGGGTTGAATAATTTGATAATAAGTAACGACAGCTGTACCAAGACTGTATTTTACGAAACCTGGGGAAGAAAAAACGGTGACGCATCCAACTGTGCCTTTTATCCGCCTGTGTGTACATATCAGGGCATGCAAGACTGACTGAAGGAATCTTACAAGTTGTTTGCAGATACCTGCCATGCCATTATGGCTCCTGCCGGTGAAGCGTGGCGCAAATCTATCGGGCTTGATCCCAAACTCGAGCTCTACAGTTCAGATCAAAGCCATCCGGCGCTTGAAGGCAGCTATCTGACGGCTTGTGTTATTTATGAGGTTTTGTTCGGGAAAAGTGTAATAGGCAATACTTATACAGCCGGTATGTTGAAGTATCCGACTGAATTCCTTCAGCAAGTAGCAGATGATGTGGTGAATGACAGCCTCGAGGTCTGGAACATTGGCAAATTTGACCCTTGCAAAATAACCACTTCTGAAGGTCATTTTAAAGAAAAAAATACACGCATTTACCCCAATCCGGTAAAAGATGAGTTGATAATTTCTTCTTCAGGTGAAATGGACGAAAATTCAATTAAAATCAGAATAACTGGCATGACAGGACGACGTTATGAACTCAAAGATCTATTTTCAGACAAGGTGGATGTATCTCATCTGCCTGCCGGAATGTATTTTCTTGAAATTTTGACAGGAAACATAAAAAAAGAAGCATTAAAATTCATCAAACAATAAAGGCGAATTGAATGCGGGATACTCTGCATAAAAATTTAACAATAAACAAACAAGCAACAAAATACCATGGCAGAATTACTACCCTTTGCGCTGCTGGCTCTTACATCCTTTTTTACACTAATCAACCCTTTTGGTACAATGCCGGTTTTTCTTTCAATGACGGCCGAATTGTCGGAAAAGGACCGCAAAAAAACTGCCAAGAAAGCGACACTTGTCGCACTTATCACACTCATAATTTTCGCATTTACCGGACAGTTGCTTTTTAGTTTTTTCGGTATTTCTGTCAATAGTTTTCGAGTGGTAGGCGGTATTATTTTCTTCATTATGGGAATGGATATGCTGCAGGCCCGTCTTGGCCAGGTGCGTATAAAAGATGCTGAAGTAAAGAGCTACATTACAGATATTTCTATTACACCTTTGGCCATCCCGATGATCTGTGGGCCGGGTGCCATCACCAATGCCATCGTTTTGATGGACGACGCACATTCATTCGCCAGAAAAGTCATACTCATTTTGTCGATTGTCGTCATTATGTTTCTTACTTATCTGGTTTTCTACAGTTCGTCAAAATTGGTAAAACTGCTTGGTCAGACAGGCATCAATGTTATGATGCGCATCATGGGTCTGATAGTTATGGTGATTGCGGTGGAATTCTTTTTTAGTGGCTTGAAACCAATACTCCTGGATATTCTACGAAGTAAGTAGCATTATTTTCTTATTATTGTTAAATAACTATTTGATAGCGCTGATTAGGGAAAAATTCATTAACTTTATCAGGCCGAATGGAACACATTCGCAAATAACAGCCTAATACTAACCAATCATGATGTTACAGATTAATTCACTGAGTCAATATCAGGACGAATACAGAAGAAGTATTGAGCATCCGGAGCAATTCTGGGCAGAGCAAGCAGAGCATTTCGAATGGCACCGCAAATGGCATACGGTATTGAAAAACGACTTCATAACACCGGATGTAAGGTGGTTTGAAGGTGGCAGGCTCAATATTACGGAAAACTGCCTCGACAGACACATAGCGGACAAAGGCGACAAGCCTGCCATTATATGGGAACCAAATGACCCGACAGGGCCAAGCATTAGTATAAGCTACAGACAATTACTGGCACAGGTAAATCAGTGTGCCAATGCGCTGCGGTCAATGGGTGTTAGTAAAGGAGACCGTATATGTATCTATATGCCGATGATACCACAGGCTGTTGTTGCTATGTTGGCTTGTGCACGTGTTGGTGCTGTACACTCCATTGTGTTTGCAGGATTTTCTGCCAAATCACTTTCTGACCGTATAACGGATACCGGATGTAAATGGGTCATCTGCAGCGACTACAACAGACGTGGTGCTAAAGACATAGCAGTGAAAGAAGTAGTAGATGAAGCCCTCTCTCTTGAACCAAATCTGGTAGAGAAGGTGCTGGTGTACAAACATACCAATAAGACTACCTGCTGGAATCCTGAACTCGATGTTTGTTGGCAGGATATAGTACCACTTATGCCAGAAAAATGTGCGCCGGAAATCATGGACTCAGAAGATATGCTCTTTATTTTATATACTTCAGGTTCTACCGGTAAGCCAAAAGGTGCGGTACATACGATTGGTGGCTATATGGTTTTTACATGTTTTACCTTTATCAATACATTTCAGTATAAAAATGATGACATTTACTGGTGTACGGCTGATATAGGCTGGATTACAGGGCATTCGTACGGTGTTTATGGTCCGTTGCTGGCCGGTGCCACGACCCTGATGTTCGAAGGTGTACCCAACTACCCTGATGCCGGACGTTTCTGGCAGATAATCGATAAATATCGGGTTACACAGTTTTATACAGCACCAACGGCTATCCGTTCATTAATGGCTTCAGCATGGGACGAACCTGACAAATATAAACTTGACAGTCTCAAAGTAATTGGTTCGGTCGGCGAGCCAATCAATGAAGAGGCCTGGCATTGGTATGACGAGAAAGTAGGCCGTGGGAAAGTTCCGATTGTGGACACCTGGTGGCAGACCGAAAATGGTGGAATCATGATAACACCACTACCCGGCATTACAGACACCAAGCCATGCTATGCGTCTTATCCGCTACCTGGTGTACAGCCTGTCATCGTTAACCAGGACGGAAAAATACTCGAGGGAAATGATGTAGAAGGCCTGTTGTGCATACGTTTTCCATGGCCGTCTGTAGTAAGAACAACTTATGGCGACCATGAGAGATGCCGAACAACTTATTTTGCGCCATTTCCGGGCTTTTATTTCACAGGCGATGCTGCCCGACGTGATTCAGAAGGCAGATACCGTATCATGGGTCGTGTGGACGATGTTATCAATGTGTCAGGGCACCGGCTTGGTACCGCTGAGGTAGAAGATGCCATCAACAGCCATCCGGAAATCGTCGAGTCTGCGGTAGTCGGATTTCCGCATCCTATTAAAGGGCAAGGCATTTATGCTTATGTGACGGCACTGCACGATGTGGAAGACAAAGAAAAACTGATCCGGGAGGTGCTGCAGGTGGTGACAGAACAGATAGGCGCCATAGCCAAGCCGGATAAAATCCAGTTTGCACCACAACTGCCGAAGACCCGTTCCGGCAAAATCATGCGGCGCATACTGAGAAAAATAGCTGAAGGAGCACCCGAACAGATTGGTGACACATCGACTTTGATCAATCCGGAGTGTGTGCAGGATTTGATTGATGGGTGTGAACTTTGACGGTTTGATTTGCATTATTTTTTGGTGCGCCGGAAAGCTTAAGCAAATTTTTGTAGAAATAAATTTCTTCCCGCCAATCTTCACGGCATAAGCGTATATAAGACTATCTTTGTGCCGATGTTGAAGGCTATACCACATATACTTACCTTATCGAATCTGTTTTTCGGATGCGCAGCTGTTGTGTCTCTGTTTACGGGCAACTGGAATGCATCGGTCATCTTTGTGTTTATGAGTGGTGTGGCTGATTTCCTGGACGGATTGGCTGCACGGGCACTTCATGTGGCAGGAGAACTTGGCAAACAACTCGATTCGCTCGCTGACGTCGTGAGTTTTGGGCTTGTACCGGGGCTGATTGCCTATATTCTGATATTGCGCTCTTTGGGCATCCAATATGAACCCATACAAGCGCTTCACTGGCAGGCAATGCCGGGATTCCTCATCACGTTGTTCAGTGCGCTGCGCCTTGGGAAATTCAACATTGATACAAGACAAACCCACGAATTTATTGGCCTGAATACGCCTACTAATACATTCTTTTTCTGCGGCTTGCTATGGCTGGCAGGAGATGGTTATCTGAGCCAGGTCGATACGCCCATATTTTGGATTGTGCTTTCTGTTGTCATGTCTTTGTTGTTGATAGCTCCGATACCCATGTTTAATTTCAAGACTACGACACTCGGATTTAAAGGAAATGAGATACGCATTTTGTTTCTTATCGGAGTTGTTTTGTTTGTGATATTTTTTGGAAAAGCAGCCTTGTCGCTTGCTGTACTGTACTATATTTTACTTTCTTTAGCTCAATTTTTATTCAAGAAAAATAAAACCACAATATGAAGTTTTTAGCCGAAATCGAAATCATGCCTCACAAGGAACTGCTCGATCCGCAGGGTAAAACCGTAGCCAAAAATCTGAAATACATCAACATCGACGGCGTTGAAGACGTTAGGATCGGAAAACACATCAAAATAACACTTGAAGCCGATTCTCAGGATGATGCTACTGAAAAAGTCAAAACCGCATGCGAGAAAGTTCTCTCTAATCCGATTATGGAGAGCTTCCACTTTACACTCTCAGAGGCCTGATGATTGAAGAAAAGCCTGCCGGAAAACTTTTTCTCGTGCCGACCCCCATCGGTAATCTGGGAGACATGACGTTCAGAGCCATTGAGACACTGAAAAATGCGGATATTGTCCTCGCAGAAGATACCCGCAATGCTATGAAGCTCATGAAGCACTTCGGGATAAGTACCAAGTTGCAGGCACACCATGCATTCAACGAACACAAAGCAGTAAATTCGGTGATAACTTTGTTGAAATCCGGTTATCAAATTGCTCTTGTGTCGGATGCGGGCACTCCCGGAATTTCGGATCCAGGTTTTTTGCTGGTACGCGCATGCAAGAGTGAAGCTATTCCGGTAGAATGTCTTCCGGGTGCTACTGCTCTGATTCCGGCTGTTGTCGCTTCGGGAATTCCGTGCAATAATTTTTATTTTGAAGGTTTTCTGCCCCACAAAAAAGGCCGTCAGACAAGATTAAAACTCTTAGCTGAACTGCCTTTCACATTCGTGTTGTACGAGTCGCCTTTCAGATTGTTAAAATGTCTTGAAGAACTTTCAGAACATTGCGGTGCAGACAGGATTTGCAGCGTTGCACGCGAAATAAGTAAAATTCACGAAAGCCATGTTTTTGGAACAATCGCTGAAAATATCGAGTATTTCAAGCAAAATTCCGGCCAGATCAAAGGTGAAATCGTCATAGTCGTCGAGGGAAATGACGAAAAATAATCATACCAATGCCCTTGTTCTGTAGCCAAGAATCGTCCTTGCAATAAAATAAGACAAATATGCTGCAAACGGAGCCACGAGTACGTCAATCGTATAATGTACATGCTGCACAAGAACCAGGCAAGCAATCAGGAAACAACTCGTGAACGCAATCTGTTTGTGGATTTTTTTCTGCAAAAGCATACCTACCAGAAAAGTATTCGATGTGTGGCCGGAGAAAAACAAGTCACGCACCATCACTTTGTTTGAATAAAAAGAATTCTCAAGCATAAGATCGCGCAATGGAATAATTCCTTCCGGCGGATCTAAGGGTACCATATACATGGCGAACATCCTGATACTGCAGATGATGGAAACAGCCACCAGAGAAACAGTAAAAGTACCGGGTTTTTGGGCAAGAATTATCAATCCGAAAGTGATTGTCCCGTATGTGAGCAATCCGGTGAAGATGCTGAAATCTCTCGGCGTGATCATGTTTAAAAGACTGTCGTTTAGCACGTCGCCCGGGCGGTTTTCGTTCCATGCTAAAAAACTTGCCATGGCATACAAAACACATAGTGTCACGACGACGATGACGATTAACTCCATCCGGTTTCGACAGCTCTGCATGTAAATTTTCCAGGAATCCTGATGATGCTGGTTCATCCGTATGAATAATTTTTAAAATTCATGTGAAAGTACATACAAGCCTCTTGAAATCAAAATTTTTTTGAATAACATGTCAGTCAATATGCCGGACACGTAAGGTTCTGGTGGTGTTCCAGGTTATTTCAAACAACGCATTGCCTGTTCTGCAGCCATGCAGCCATTAGACATTTCATTCCTAACGCCATCATCGGTTAGTGGGTTGATGTAGTTGCAGCATCACCAAGTAGCATATAATTGTCACCCGAAATTTTCTCGAGCTAAGAACCCAATGGTAGAGGACGCCTTTTATACGGCTGGTAAAATTAGCTTGGCGGAATCTTTGGCTAAATGGTGGATTTGATATTTATGGAATAATTTGCAGTGGGTATCATTGCAAAAATATCTGAAGAAATAATATAATAAAGTGTTGATTTATGGAAATGATAGTATTATATTTGTCGGACAAATTTGGTTAAATAATTAAAAATATTATGAAAACGTTAATTGTATTTTTTTCTGCAATTTTATTCTTTGTCGTATGTTTCTTTCCGCTTGGGTGTAAGAAAGATTCTTTAGGAGTTGACAAACCGTCAGATTCGTTTCAGATATCTGAAAGATCGGAAAGCTTGAACGAATTTTATTCCGGAGGGACAACAGAAGAGGACACCCTGACCAAACTGACCGTATTGGGCAATGTGAGAAACAACCCCTATACTGTCCAGAATTTTACTGCCGCTTACAATGAACTGTATGAGCCAGACATACAATCCTTGCCAGTAACGCACCATTACATTAAGTTTTTGCCAGCCAATCAAGAGGAAATGATAGTATTGGCGAAAAGCGATCTGAATCTGTATGAATATCCTTTGGACAGGGAAGTAATTGAAATGGGAGATTATTATAAGGAACCAGGTAGCCCTAAAGATCAAATTTCGCCATTCTATGCGGTTGTAACCCCGTCTCAGGCACTCCCGAACCTTTCCTATGAAATTTTATCTGAGCTTCATTTGCGGTCGAATGATGAGGATCTGGTAAGACGTGCGCTTGAACGAGTAGGCTATGATCCGGATGTGGTCGGATATATTCTTCCCGGAGAACCAGGAGATAATGGTGGTAGCGGTGGTTCTGAATTCGAAATAAATTCCTGTGGCTGTCATGTTTATAAGGAGCAACGCATGCCGGGAGGCTGTATTCAGGTCAAGGATGTTGAAAAGGACATTTTTCAGGGCGTGAGGAGGGTTAAGGTAATTTTGAAAGACACCTGGTTTACCGAAGACGAGACTTGGACTGACGACAATGGCTGTTTTCGGATCAACAACAAATATTATGGCAAAGCATGGATGTGGGTGAAGTTCAAATCGCCGAGGGTTCAAATCCGGGGTGCGAGATCGGGCTTTGCAGCGGTGTGGGAGTGGGCATTTCCTGTTAAGGATTATGTTGGGCAGGTTAGTGGTCCCCGATTCAATGACATTCAGGTAAAGTATGACATTTGGAGCAATCAAGGCTCCTCTGCGCATATACACTGGGGTGCGGCAACGGTCAATAACGCCTTGCACGAATTCCACGATTATGCGATTGCTGACGGCATCAATCCACCGCCGCCTTTTTTGGATATCTACGTTGGTCGGAATCATAGCTATGGTTATGCATTGATGTCGGGGCAGAATATGATCGCACAGGCCGTGTTCATTGTCCTAATTCAAACGTCCTATTTTGCAGGGCCGTTTGGCCCATTGATTGCAATTATCGGAGCGTCGGCCGTGCAATCTTATCTTCCCGATGTTTATGTTGGAATCGAGTTTAACAACTCGGATCGTTTAAAATGGCTGGCTTATCATGAGATAGCCCACGCATCGCATTGGACAAAGGCTGGCGTAAGCTTTTGGAATGAGTTGGTGAATGCAGAAGTGGCGGCTAAGGGTCACGGCAACGCCGGCAGCAACAATGCCGGGCTTATTTCGCTTGTAGAATCATGGGCAGAGCATATCGGGTTAAGTTATAGTCATCGTACTTATGAGACAGCCACATCTTACTACATAACGTTTATAGAAAGATTAGAGCGCACAAGAAATGAATCTCCAAACCATATACCAATTGGTTTTTACCATGATTTAATTGATAACGTTCCGGATATCGTAAACGCCTGTGACGTACAAGGCGGAGGGTGTGGCCCAATAAATGACCAGGCAAGCGGATTCACTAATTCCCAGATGTTCGGATTATTGACCTCCGGTACAAAATCTCCCCTTAACTTTAAGGACAAACTGATCCAGGGGGCTTCACCTGCTACTCAAACCCAGGTCAATAATTTATTCAACAGTTACTAACTTTATTAATCAATGGCAGGCGTGGTTAATCTTACATGTCTGCTCCTTAATTCTTCCCGAATATGAAAGCCATAATAACCATTTCATTTTTAACAATTTTGTCATTTTCTTCATGCATAAAGCAAGAAAACTGCCCCAGGTATTTTCAAGTTCCTTTTGATCTGTCACCCATAAATATTGAATATCATGTCGGAGATACCCTGAAGGTAATCTCTAAATTTTCGCGTCATGTACTGGCATATAATGGAGAAAGAAACGCAATAGGAAGATTTGACATGAAGGGAATATTATGGAAGCCGGTATCAGTCCTTTTCAGGATAGATTCAATTGAAATTAAAGACAATCCCAGATATTCAGATTTTACATCAAATTTTGAATACATCAAACAAGTTGACATGAATTATAATGTCACCCCACAAACTGATTATGGAAATATGCTTTGGGGCGAATATCAGTATTCAAATGACACATTTTATTTATCGTATAATGTGGTATGCAAAAAACCTGGTATTTATTTACTTGAAAATAGTTCTGATATTATTTCTGGTCATGGCGCTCAGGACTTTCCCGGCAGCTGTTCCAAAAGAAACGGATTTGATGTATGGGTACTAATGAACGGAGGAATAAACAACCACGTTGAATTATTAAAAGAATCACCAGATCCTCATTGGAATACATGGCTTGTTCAGCAAGAAAAGGACAATAAATTGTTTTCGGAGCTTGGAGGCTATTGTTTTAAGGTAATACCCTGAGCCCTACCGTCATCACCTGACTTGTCCGTTCCTGCAAGTACTCAGTCATAATCAATTCACAATCAGTTATGTATTTTTCAAAACTTTGTAAATTGCCAAGCTGATTTGAGTAAGTCAGGAAAACTGTATTTTTCTGTCTTCCATCCGGAATCTTTCTGCGATACATCGTCATGGGACAAGTAGAAAAAAAATAATATTCCACTTCTAATGAAAAAAATCCATTGATTGCCTTAATTTTAACGATTCGCGGGATGTTTTCACACACACACGGCTGTTTTTTGCGAAAATTCGCTAACTTTTTAATCGCATAATTTGTTTTATATGTATGGCTACATTATCTTTGTAGCGAAATTTCGCTATAACTTTAAAAACAAGCTTATGTCAGACTCAGCAGCTAACCAGAATGTACTTTATGGAGGTCAATTTTTGATTAAAGACCCGGATGTAGAAAATACTTTCATACCCGAAGAATTCAATGAAGAACAACTGATGGTCAAACAGATGACCGAAGATTTCATGAAGAATACTTTCGAACCGGTACGTGAGAAAGTGGAGAAAATGGAAGATGGCGTTACCGTCAATCTACTTCACGAAGCTGCCGCACTTGGATTGCTGGGTACGCACATGCCGGCAAGTTATGGCGGTACTGAACTTGATACCAACACCAACACGCTCATCAATGAGATTCTCGGTTCTGCGAGTTCATGGATTGTGTCTTATGCTGCACATACGGGGATTGGTATGTTACCTATTCTGTATTTCGGTACCGAAGAGCAGAAGAGTAAGTATCTGCCAAGGCTTATTTCGGGTGAATTGAAAGCGGCCTATTGTCTTACTGAGCCGGGGTCCGGTTCGGATGCACTTGCTGCTAAAACCAGAGCAGACCTAAGCGAAGACGGTAAGTATTATATTCTGAATGGACAGAAAATGTGGATTACCAATGCCGGATTCGCTGATGTTTTTATAGTTTTTGCACAGATTGACGGAAACAAATTCACCGGATTTATTGTAGAGCGAAACACAGAAGGTATCACATTAGGCGCAGAAGAAGCCAAAATGGGTATCAAAGGCTCATCTACTCGTCAGGTATTTTTTGAAAATGTAAAAGTGCCGGTTGATAATCTCCTTGGCGAGGCAGGCAAAGGTCATAAAATCGCATTTAATGTACTGAATATCGGCCGTTTCAAGCTTGCAGTCTTGTGTATGGGTGGCTCTAAGGAGGTTGTATCCATGAGTACCAGATATGCCAATGAAAGAGTACAGTTCAAGCAGCCTATCGCTAATTTTGGCGCTATAAAATATAAACTCGCCGAAATGGCAACGAAGCTTTTCACACTGGAAAGTAGTGTGTATCGGGTGTCGGATCAAATGGAAGACTTGAAGAATAAACTTCAGTCGCAGGGCGAATCTTATTCAGTTGCCATTAATCAGGCTGCTGAGGAATATGCCATCGAATGTTCGGTTTTGAAAGTTTTCGGGTCGGAAGTTCTTGACTATGTCGTAGATGAAAATGTGCAGATACACGGCGGAATAGGATTTTCTGAAGAATTCGGTGCTGCTCGTGCTTACCGCGATGCCAGAATCAATAGGATATTCGAAGGTACTAACGAAATCAACCGCCTACTCATAGTAGATATGTTGCTGAAGCGTGCGCTACAAGGCAAGATCGACCTCGTAGGTCCTGCCTGGGAGGTACAGAAGGAACTTGCTTCTATGCCGGCATTCGAAACACTTGAAGGCCAGTTCGCTCAGGAACACAAGGCAGTGAAGGATTTCAAGAAAATAATCCTGATGGTAGCAGGTGCTGCCGTCAAGATGCAGATGGATGGCAAACTTAATCTCGAACAAGAACAGGAACTGCTGATGAATGTAGCTGACCTGATCATCGATGCCTATGCAGCAGAATCTCTTTTGCTAAGGGTAGAAAAACTGCAGGTTACAGGCAAAGCTAAGCTTGATATGAAGGTGTATGAAGCTATGTTGAGTACATTTATCAACGATGCCACACACCGCATGGTGAAAAACGGTACCGATGCGCTGTGTGCCTTTGCAGATGGCGACCTGCTCAAGACATTGCTTATGGGACTGAAGCGTTATTCGAAGTACCCACCGGTAAACGTCAAGGAAAAACGTAGAATAATAGCAGATGCCCTTATTGCGCACAATGAATGGTGTTTTTGAGAAAGCTTGAGCTGGCAAGTATTCAAACATTTACTGTTTTGTTCTGTTTAAATACCTAACTTTGGTCAGGATTTATTAAACAGGTGCCATGCCAAATGATGAAAACAACGGCAATAACATATTGACCGATACTTTTAACCGTCATCATGATTATCTACGGATTTCACTCATCGACAAGTGCAATCATCGCTGCAGGTATTGTATGCCTTCCGACCTGAAGACGACTTATAGCAAGACGCAGTTAATGTCGCCTGATGAAATTCTGTCCATTGCGCAAATATTCGTCAATCATGGTGTAAAAAAAATCCGACTCACAGGCGGAGAACCATTGGTAAGGAAAGATTTTGGTGAAATTGTAGAAAAGCTATCAACTCTTCCTGTCAAGCTATGCCTTACGACGAATGGTATTTTGCTCGACCGATATTTCGATGTAATGAAGACAACAGGGCTCCGGTCGGTCAATGTGAGTCTTGACACATTGCACAAAGAACGTTTCATTCATATCACCCAACGTGATGAATTTGACAAGATTTATTCCAACATCCTACAGCTGGTAGATGAAGGTTTTCAGGTAAAGGTGAATGTGGTGGTTATGAAAAATGTCAATGATGACGAATTGTGTGATTTTGTAGAATTAACCCGAGAGCTTCCTTTGCACATCAGGTTTATTGAGTTTATGCCGTTTGATGGAAATGCGTGGTCGCAGAATAAAGTAGTCAATTATGCCGAAATGTTGACTGCCATATCTGAGAAATTTGATTTCGAGAAACTTGATGATCCGGCACATAGTACTTCTAAGAAATTCAGGGTAAAGGAATATAAAGGAACATTTGCCTTCATCACCACCATGTCCACACCTTTTTGTAGTGACTGCAACCGCCTGCGTATAACGGCTGATGGGAAAATGAAAAATTGCCTGTTTTCGGTAAATGAAACAGATCTGCTAGGTCCCTTTAGGGAAGGTCAGGATCTGGCACCCATCATACAGGCATGTGTTTTAGATAAAAAGGCAGCATTGGGTGGGCAATATGATCCTACCTCAATGATTAATCGAAGTATGATACTCATTGGCGGTTAAAGCCTTATTTTTCGGAAAATTTTTGTCACAATTGCCTTTTCTTTTTGAAAGAATCGAAAAAAATCATACTTGCTAACAGAAAATTCAGTAAATTTGGCAGCATAGCATTGTTGCCTGTATAACAATATTCATATTTCAACAAAAAAAAGCATGGAAAAACTCGAACACATAGGTATAGCAGTCAAAGACCTCGCTGTGAGCAATCAACTTTTTGAGAAGATACTCGGGGCACCACATTACAAAATCGAAGAAGTCACCTCAGAACATGTCAATACTTCCTTTTTTAAAATCGGAGAAACGAAAATCGAACTTCTTGAAGCAACGCACCCAGATAGTGCCATTGCAAAATTCATTGAAAAGAAGGGCGAAGGCATCCATCATCTGGCATTTGAGGTAAGTGACATTCACGAAGCGATGCAACGCATGGAAGAACAGGGGTTTACCTTATTGAACAAAACACCCAAACGTGGTGCCGACAACAAGCTCATCTGCTTTTTGCATCCAAAGACTACCAACGGGGTACTCATCGAATTATGTCAGTCAATAGAGGAATAGAATGAATACACACCAGTCGGCATACGAGGCAGCATTTGCAAAGCTTAACGAAGGGCAGCGACAGGCCGTGTTAGCTACCGAAGGACCGGTAATGGTATTGGCAGGCCCCGGAACAGGAAAAACCCAGGTATTAGCTACCCGAATCGGGTATATTCTTGACAATACGGATACCAACCCACAGAATATCCTTTGCTTGACATTTACAGATGCCGGCGTGGTTGCTATGCGTGAGCGTTTGGTCAAATTCATTGGCAAAGAAGCGTATAAGGTGAATATCCACACCTTTCATTCGTTTTGCAATATGGTCATTCAGGCAAATACGGAGTATTTTACCCAAAATTTTCAGCTAAATGTGGCCGATGACTTGCAGAAAAAAGAAATAGTGCGCAAGATGATAGACCTGCTGCCGGTGGATGACGTCAATAAGCGCCTGAAGAATGCATTTTATCTGGATGAAAATAAATACATGAGTCTGTTCAGTGAGATGAAGCGTGAAAACATTTCAACAGAGCAAATAGAAGCTGACGGCCAATTCGTGATGCAAAGGGTCGAAGACTTTGAAGACATGGTTTATTTGAGAAAATCTGGCGAAAACAACAAAGGCGACAAAAAACTCAAGGATATTGCAAAAATACGAGAAGGTGTTGGTAAGCTGGTGGCTGCATCCAGACAACTGGAAACCTACAATGCGCTCCTTGCAGAAGATGGTTTGTACGACTACGACGACATGATTAACTGGGTAGTCAATGCTTTTGAACGCGACGAAAACCTCTTGCTTGACTATCAAGAGCAATATCTGTACATCATGGTCGATGAATTTCAGGACACCAACGGCATACAGATCAAATTGCTGAACCAGTTGTGCAGTTTTTGGGGCGACAGCCCGAATGTATTTGTGGTAGGTGATGACGACCAGGCGATTTACCGTTTTCAAGGGGCCAATGTTGATAATCTTAGCTCATTTTACGAAAAATATAAACCCGCAATCGTCTGTCTTACAAAAAATTACCGTTCAAAACCCGACATAATCACAACGGCCAAGAATCTGATTACAAATAACAAGTCGCGGTTGGGTAGTGCTATACCGGGTGTCGTTAAGGACATCTTGCCAGGCAAAGAGTGTGAAGACAACGGCAGTGTAGCGGCATTTCAATATGCCAATAACGAACAGGAAGATACAGCCATCATTTGTTGGATAGAAAACCATATTAAGGCAGGAGTGAAACCTAAGCAATTGGCTGTAGTGAGCAGAAATCATGACGGGCTTAGGGAGCTGGTGAATATTTTACAGAAAAAGCAGATACCTGTGTTTGTAAAGACAAAGGTGAATGCATTGCACATTCCGGTTGTAAGGAATCTTGTTACCATCTTGCGTTTTCTAGATTCTTGTTTACGCGACCCCTATGATGCGCATATATGTCTTGCCGAAATCATACAGTATCCAAACCAAGGAATACAATCATTTGATGTGTTGAAACTGATAAGGTATGTAGATGAAATAAATTTCAACAAAGAAAATAAAGAAAAAATC
>JAIBCG010000059.1 GCA_019694295.1 Saprospiraceae bacterium | reverse complement strand
GATTCTAAAAATGAGTTTGCACATGAAACGAAGGTCATGGATAACAAGGTTGTGGAATCAAATGGACAATATCAAATCCCCCTTTTTGAGCATCCAAAATGATCCCTAATGAATTTTTTGGGTTAAAATGTAAAATTTAGTTTTATTTCCAAAAGCCCTTTCAAAGTTTGCGCTTTATCAGGGCTTTTATTCAGCCTGAAAATAATTTTATAATTTATTATTGAATAATCTGTTCGTATGGAATAATATTCTAATTTTGACTGAATTGCTATTTAGTTTTGTATGGTGCGAGGATATATTTCATTGTTTATTGTGCTTTGTAATTTTGGCTGGCATTGTTCTATTGCACAAAAACTGGACTGCTACCATGAATTAAGACTCATCGACAGCCTGATAGAATACACTCAACACAATATTGCACAACAGCATATCACAAATCTCAGCAACTATTTGGATAAACAAGGCATATCAAAGGAAAACCAAAAAATCCGGCTGAATTTAAAATACCTTGAAGCACTCAATTATGACCGGCAGGAAGCAAATCCCGAAATTGTTCTAGTGCTTTTGACAAAACTGAGCAAAGAAACCAAAGACATACAATTAATAGATTTGTCATATAAGATAAATTTGTTGACAGCTTTAAGTTTTGAGAAAGCTAAAAACTTAGCTCAATGTAAAAAATATCTTGATGAGGCACACAGGCTTTATCAGCAACAGCATCTCGATTCTCTCTACAGTACATATTGTATAAGAATGGGCAGCTATTACTTATTTGTTCCAAATTATGACTCGGCAAACTATTATGGGTTGCTGGCAAATAAAATGGCACGCCGCTATAAAAATGAAAAAGATCTGTCAGATTCTCATATTATATTAGGCTCCGTGGCTGAAGAACAAAAACGGATAGATGATGCTATTCTACACCAAAAACAGGTTTTGGCTTACACTCTCAAGATTAATCACAGATCATTTGCGGTCACTTTGTATAATAATCTGGCATTGCATTATCTTGATCAGAATTTATACAAGGAGGCATTGCAATATAATGATTCCTCCATGATTTTAAGATATGCTTTAGGTCTGCAGGAACCAAAGTTTACCAAAACCAGGTACAAGATTTTTTTCCAAATAGGAAATAAAGATTCCACCAATTACTACTTTAATAAATATGTGCATGAAGAACAAACATTACTAAAAGAGAATGAAACAGCCAGAGAAAAACGACTGGAAGCAATCCACATAATCGAGAAAAGCAAACTATTGTTAGATGCAAAAAACAAGCAAATTATAAGCATCATTTTCATATTAGGTATCATTTTGTTTGGCTCTTTGTTGTTACTCCACAAGAATTTTCAAATAGACAAAAAGAATAAAATTATTGACCGGCAACTAAAGGAATTAGCAGTATTGCTCAGCCAAAAGCAGGTGTTGCTTGCTGAGTTTCAGCACCGAGTGAAAAATAACCTACAACATGTCATTTCGATATTAGAACTCCAGAAAGAAAGTGCCCAGTTTAACAATATTGAAGAACTGCTGCGAAGTAACCAGAATCGAGTTCATTCCATTGCGCTACTTCATAAAAAATTGGATATATCAGAAAATGTTGATGAAGTAAATATGGAAAAATACTTCACAGAGTTGGCTGAAATGGTCAAGGAATCTTATGACAGACCCGGAAAAACCGTCAAACTTTTTATCGAATGTCAAGTGGGTGTATTACCAATTGATTTGGCTTTACCTCTTGGGCTAATTTTGACAGAACTAGTCAGTAACAGTATGAAATACGCTTTCGTAAACCGCGAGATCGGAATAATTGACTTTAAATTCAATTCTGCATTTTCTTTTTATGAGATTTGGTACAATGACAATGGTGAAGGATTTGACTTCAACCAAATAACACAAAAAGGACTCGGAATGGAATTGATAAAAGGCTTGATAGAGCAGATCGAAGGCTCTATAACTACACCTCTCACTTCTGGATTCAGTATTAAAATTTCATTTCCAAAAAATTAAGAAAAGATGCAAAAATCTATACTGTTGGTAGAAGACTATTTTTTGAACCGAAGATTGGTACGAAAGGTACTGTTGGCTAACGGCTATACTCTTTTCGAAGCGAAGAATGCAAAGGAAGCTATCCGAATACTGAACGAAAATACTATTGATCTAATCATATTAGACATTAACTTGGGTAAAGGGGAGCAAGATGGTATCAGTATAGCAGAACAAATCAACACCAGCTATCATCTTCCGTTCTTGTTCATGACGGCCTATGATACCCAGACCATCCTAAGTAGAGCTGTTGCTACCAGACCATATTCTTACCTCACCAAACCATTTAAGAACATTGATCTGATAGCCTCTATCGAAGTTGCACTTAAACAATTCAATAAAAGTGCCGATCCAAAAATTACTGTAAGAGATGGTAAATATTCAGTTGAAATTTTTGTAAAAACTATTGACTACATAGAATCAGACGGGAATTATATCATCCTACATACCGACGAAAAGTCATATACGCTTCGCGCCACACTTAAACAAGTACTTGAAATGCTTCAAAATGAAGAATTCGTTCAGGTACATCGTGCATATATCGTCAACAAATCAAAAATTGAAGGTACGAATAAAAAATACATACTTATTAAAGGTCTCGAAATACCAATTTCAAAATTTTTCCTTGATGATAGTGTGGAGTGAATAGAAGTAGTTGAACAAACAAAAATTGGCAATAGCTGGTCAATCTTCAACTATTGAGAGAATCATGCAAAAAAGCTACGACTAAAGTTTCTATCTCGTCTGCCACCTCATCTTCACTTCTGTCGCCATTGATGCGTACAATATTTTCATCGCTGCCAATCATCTTGATTACCTTTTCGTACATGGCTGTTACCTGTCTGATATTGTCTTCAGATTCGAACAGTTCGAGCGTATTCCGTCCCTTGCGCACCCGATCGAGTGCTTTTCCAACAGGCATATCGATAAAAATGGTAATATCCGGCCTCAGTAGTTCGGATGCAAGCGAATTGGCACCTATCACCCATTCGAGCGGTACATGTGCTCCTTGGTAGGCATACGACGACATATAGTAACGGTCGGTGATGACGATATAGCCCTCATCCAAGAGCCTGAGCATTCCGTCATCCTTATTAAGTATATGGTCAAGCCTGTCTGCTACGAATAATCCGGCTATGGTGCGGTTGTCAGCTACCATACGGTGGTTAAATATGTCACGAATCATCCTGCCGATAGGCCTGGTGGTAGGTTCGGCAGTAGTGTGTACCTTATAGCCTTTCCTTTGCAAAAATTCGGTAAGTCGCCTTAGCTGCGTGCTTTTACCACTTCCGTCTATTCCTTCGAATGCTATAAACAATGATTTTCTCTTGATTGCTTCCATTTATCATCAATTACCGGTACATGCAAATGTGTTTCCCCAACATATTTAACGTGGTCGTACCGGCTGTTATGGTATGAGTGACCGTCTATTTTTTTAATATTATTTTTTTGGCTCCGCAAATGTTATACAAGAATCTCAATCTGGTTTTTAGCTTGTAACAGCACTGTATCTTTCTACGAATGCCTTCATTTCATCTACCATATCAGGCGAACCGATGGCAATAGTAGAGCGTTGGTGTAACTCTTTAGGGTCAATCTCCAGAATGCGGTTGAGGTGATTGTTGATAGCCTTGCCACCTGCCTGCTCAACAATGAAGGCCATAGGGTTGCATTCATACAGCAACCTCAGCTTGCCATTTGGATACTTTCTGGTACTCGGATACAGAAATATTCCACCCTGGAACAATATTCTGTGGACATCCGAAACCATAGACCCAATGTAGCGAAGGCCCAGATTGAGATCGGAGCAATGGTCAATGTAACGACGCATTTCCAGATCGAATTTGAGGTAATATCCCTGATTGACGGAGTAATATTGGCCGCGCTTAGGTATCTGTATATTGCGGTGCGACAGGCAGAATTCGCCAATGGAAGGGTCGAGTGTAAATCCGTTGACACCATGCCCGGTAGTATAAACCAGAATGGTCGAAGTACCGTATATCACATAGCCTGCAGCTACCTGCTCGAGGCCGGTCTGTAGAAAATCACCTATGTTGCTCGGACCGGTGAAGTCACTTTTCCTTCTGAAAATCGAAAAAATGGTGCCTACACTTACATTTACATCAATATTGGAAGAACCATCAAGTGGATCGAAGAGTACGACATATTTTGCAGGTTTGTCGTGTATGCCCGGCAGTTCTATGAAATTCTCTATTTCTTCAGAAGCAATGGCACAACACTCGCCACTGTTTTTGAGACATTCGATGAGTTTTTCGTTGGCATACAAGTCAAGTTTTTGTACTACATCGCCCGACTGATTCTCGGTGCCTTCGATACCAAGAATGTTGACAAGTCCGGCGCGGTTCACTTCGCGGTTTACTATTTTGGCAGCTACGCCAATGTCACGGAGAAGTCCGGTAAGCTCACCGGTAGCACCTGCAAACTCGTTTTGTTGTCTGATAATAAATTCGTCAAGCGTTATAATCCTGTTGATATCCATTATGTCCGATGATTTTGTTGGCCCAAAGATAAGTAAAAGCCTCCACTTTACAGTTTTTTTGTCAAATCTGTTCCGTTTTTTCAACCATTGGGCAGAAATGATTGTTTGAATCGATATTTTTGCATCATGCAGCATCTAAAAGTACTTGTCAAGTATTTCGTTCAGTACAAATGGCACCTTATATTGGGTACCATTTTTGTCTTCTTATCTAACTATGCCAAGGTGCTACAGCCGCAAATGATCCGCGAAGCACTCGATGTAGTACTTGATAATATTCAACAATACCATACTGCTACTACACCGGAACAAAAAAACGAAATTTTTAACAACGTAGGTGCTGAGACCCTAAAATTTGCACTCTTGGTACTCGGTTTGGCTGTATTGATGGGTGTCTTTATGTACATGATGCGCCAGACCATCATTGTCATGTCGAGACTCATAGAATATGACCTCCATAAAGAGATGTTCACTCATTATCAAAAGCTTTCAACTTCATTTTTCAAGAGAAATAATACAGGCGATCTGATGGCTCGCATCACCGAAGATGTATCGCGCGTGCGAATGGCTATTGGTCCAGCCATACTATATGGTCTTAACCTATTTTCTACATTCGTATTGGTAATCTATGCGATGTTGAGAGTAAGCCCCAAGCTTACCTTGTTCGTGTTATTGCCATTACCTCTCCTATCGTTCATCATATTCAAAGTAAGTACGCTCATAAACCGCAGAAGTGAAATCATACAACAAAACCTGGCAATACTCAACAGTACAGCCCAGGAATCGTACTCTGGCATCCGTGTTGTCAAATCATTCGCACAGGAAGTACAGATGACCGATCTGTTTGAAGAACAAACACTCAATTACCGGGCACGTACACTCGACCTCATCAGAGTCGAATCGGTATTCTTTCCTTCTATGGCATTGCTCATAGGGCTGAGCACTGTACTGACTGTATATATAGGTGGACTCGAAGTCATCAAAGGAAATATTACGCCGGGCAATATTGCCGAGTTCGTCATTTATGTCAATCTGCTGACTTTTCCGGTGACAGCCATTGGCTGGATTGCATCCTTGATACAGCGAGCATCTGCCTCACAAAAGCGAATCAATGATTTCATGAATGAAAAACCAGAGATCGTCAATCCAGTCATTGACCCGGTAGATATTGTTGGTGAAATTGTCTTCGACCATGTCAGCTTTCAGTATCCGGTGACCAATATTCAGGCGTTGAACAATATAAGTTTTACATTAAAACCTGGCGAACGCATTGCAATAGTAGGTAAAACAGGCAGCGGAAAAACCACCATAGCCGAACTCCTTCTGAGAATGTATGATATACAATCGGGCAGCATCACCATTGACGGTAAAGAAATTCGCGACCTCGACCTCACCAATCTGAGAAGAAGAATCGGTTACGTACCACAGGACGGATTCCTGTTCTCTGATACTGTAGCCGGCAACATAGCATACGGCAAACCAAATGCCACCGGCGAACTCATAGAAGAATACGCAAGAAATGCTTCCATCCACAACGAAATATTATCATTGCCCGAAGGGTACCAAACAATAGTAGGCGAACGTGGTGTAACCTTGTCGGGTGGCCAGAAACAGCGTATTTCTATAGCGCGCGCCCTTATCAAAGACCCCGAGATCGTGATTCTCGACGATTGCCTCTCAGCAGTAGATGCCGATACCGAACAGAAGATTATGAACTATTTTAAAGAAAACCTGAAAGGCAAAACTACCATCGTCATCACCCACAGATTCTCTTCCATGTCCTTTTATGACAATATTCTAGTATTGCGCGATGGAGAAATAGCAGAACAAGGAACACACGATGAACTGATGAAAAAGGGCCAACTTTACAAAGAAATGTTCGAAAGGCAAAATGTCGAAATAAATAATTTGTAAGCTATTGTTTTAATATATAAAATCATTTGTATAAATTTGTACAGAAGATTTTATACCAATAAAACACATTAGGGTGGAAAACGAAAATTTTAATCAGAAATCTGAAAATGTTTACTCTGCAAAAGTCAGAGCGGGCAAACGGCGCACATATTTTTTTGATATCCGTCAGACGAAAGGTGCAGATTATTTTTTAACGCTTACTGAGAGCACCAAACGCTTTAACGGCGATGGCTATGAAAGGCACAAACTGTTCCTTTACAAAGAAGACATCAATCGCTTTGTCGAAGGCCTCGAAGAGGCTGTGAAGTTTTTTAAGGAAGAATTGCTCCCGGACTACGACTTTGACGAATACACCAAACGCCAAGAAGAATGGGAAGCACGCAAAGCTCTTGAAGAACAAGAAAACCCTGAACCAAAAAACGAAAAAAATATTGATTCTGAAGAAGATATGGCCTGGTAAGAATTTCCGGACGTATCCTTTTGAACTTGTCAACACACGTCGCTGTTGTGTGTTGTGTGTTATCTGAATGTATATGATGAAAAAAGTAAGCGGGAAATGATTGTAAGGGTTTTGGAAGAATTGATAGCCGGATTTGAAAAATATCTGGCCACCCAGGCCCGCACTTCCGACGAGCCACTGCTTTTTTATGAAAACACCCAACACTTTCAAAAAAACTGGGCCGAACCTGTTAATGCACTACCTGACACACTGAAACGTGCAGTTTACAACACACAGTCAAAGAGGTTTTGGTACAAACCTCGTGAGATATTGATTGCTTTCGCATCCTTTAATGAAGAATTTACAGGCCTGATGCTACGCGATTTATTTAATGAAACCAAAGCATTATCCGGCCGGATCGAAAGGTTTAAATATTACTGTGATACACTGCTTGGTGAACTACAGGAAATGGATAGAAAATTTCCTTCAGACCATTTCCAAACTACTGAAGTCATTTATTTTTATCTTGCCATGCGCTTTCCTGAGGAATATGCTGTGTACCAGCACAAGCATTTTGTTAAGACACTCATATTGCTGAGTGCCAAAGATATTCCGGTTGTATTTGATCCTGAAAGATTCTATAAATCTGCAAAAATTTTTAATAAATATCTGAAAGATAACCCTTTAATAGATAAGCACATAGAAGCATTACTCAAAGGCACCAATACCTTTGGCTTGCAAAATATGCTCAGAGTCACGTACTTTTGTTGGTATTGTGACAATATACATAATAACACATGAAAAAAACTCTAATACTGATACTTACTCTGACAGTAGCGCTTTCGGCCTCAGCCCAATACAAATACCAGCCGGTTTTTCCGGGAAAGAAAGGTGATGTCCTTCTGGCAGAATTGGTCAATACTTACAAACCACTAACTGTACTCGACTATAGCACCGCACGAGATACCCTTTTCTTCAGAGTATATCGCGAACATGACAGTCTGGCTTGTGTATATTCTGATATGAAACTTCCACTACCGGATGGTGTTGACCCAACTACCTATGTTTACCTGAGTGGGACACCCAATGGCATCAATACCGAACATGCCTATCCTCAAAGTAAAGGTGCAGTAGGAGCGGCAAAAAGCGATATGAACATCCTCTTACCATCCAGAAGTGCCGTTAACGAAGCAAGAGGAAATCTACCTTACGGAGAAAGCCCGGATAACCAAACCCAGAAATGGTTTTATAAAACAGCAGCACTTACTTCAAAACCACTTGTCAATATAGATTTTTACACTGAACTCAATGCTTCGGTTTTTGAACCTCGTGAGGCTGTAAAAGGTGATGTGGCCAGGAAAATTTTCTACTTCTACACGATGTACAAGACAGAAGCAGATGCAGCCGATAAAAATTTCTTCAATCTGCAAAAAAATACGCTCTGCCAGTGGCATCTGTACGATCCGGTTGATTCTCTCGAGTGGGAACGCAACAAGATCATAGCAAAATACCAGAATAACCGTGAAAATCCCTACGTACTCGACTGTACCTTGCCGTACCGCACCTTCTGCCCGGACTACCAACCTTCTTGTGATACTACAGTAGCTACAAAAACTTTGCTTACAGATGGAGATGTCAAGATATTTCCGGTTCCTTTCAGGAATAATCTACAGATCTGTACTCAGACTACTTTGTCATCTGACATCGAAGTGTCTGTGGTCGATATATTGGGTAAAATTGTTTTCAGGCAGAAATCGACAAAATCCGACAATTGTCTTTTGCTTGATGCACCTGAAATTACTGCTTTGGCTCCCGGATTTTATTTCATTCACATCTTACAGAATAAAGCTGCAGGCA
This sequence comes from Saprospiraceae bacterium, assembly GCA_019694295.1. GTDB lineage: Bacteria > Bacteroidota > Bacteroidia > Chitinophagales > Saprospiraceae > JAEUUM01. The sequence goes on along the minus strand of JAIBCG010000059.1, from coordinate 8,097 downwards.
TGAATTATATCATTAAACCGGTGATCAAAGAATAATTTTTTTTCTTTGCATTGCAGTTTTATTTCAGAATATTAATATTTTCAACCCTTTAAATGAAAATACTATGGAGAGATTCATCGGGTTGATAGGAATAGTGCTGATACTCGGCATTGCATTCCTGATGTCAAATAACAGAAAACGGATCAATTACAGACTTGTATTATCCGGTTTGGCCTTGCAATTGGGTTTAGCATTGTTTATTTTAAAGGTACCCATTGGTAAAACAATTTTTGCCGGATTTGCAAGTATAGTCACCAAGATACTTTCCTACGCAGACCGGGGAGCAGACTTCGTATTCGGGGCGCTTGTTAATAAAGAATACATGGAGAAGGCATTCGGTGCCGGGCATGATTTTGTTTTCTTCTTCAAGATTATTCCTACCATTATTTTTGTTGCTGTATTGGTTAGTATTGCGTATTATCTCGGTATTATGCAGCGTATTGTGGCGGTCATTGCTCGTTTTGTACACTGGCTCATGGGCGTGAGCGGGTCCGAAGCATTGTCCAATGTGGCTTCGGCATTTGTTGGGCAAGTAGAAGCCCAAATCATGATTAAACCCTACCTTAAGGGAATGACCAACTCCGAACTACTTGCTTCAATGGCAGGAAGTATGGCTTGTATTGCCGGAGGAGTAATGGCAGTATATATTGCACTCGGTGTACCGGCCGAATACCTCCTTGCTGCTTCCATTATGGCCGCTCCGGGTGCTCTGGTGATTTCGAAAATTGTTTTCCCCGAAACAGAACAATCCGAAACCAAAGGCCATGTGAAGCTCGAAGTAAACAAAACCAGCTCCAACTTCGTGGATGCCATATCGCATGGTGCCAGCGACGGGCTCAAGGTTGGTCTCAACGTCATCGCCATGTTGATTGGGTTCATAGCATTGATAGCCATGACGGATGCTGTTTTAGGCTTCCTTGGCAGGAATATTTATCAATATACAGGATTCACACTCGACATCATCGGTATCGATTTTCAACAGCTTAGTCTTAAGACGATACTCGGTGCCATATTTTCTGTATTTGCCTGGGCTATGGGTGTGCCTATGCAAGATGTCTATACTGCCGGTTCGCTTATGGGTACCAAGATGGTTGTCAATGAATTTGTAGCTTATCTTGATATGTCAGCAATGTTAAAGTCAGGTGCGCTTGATCCTAAGACTATTACCATCGTTAGTTTTGCATTGTGCGGCTTTGCCAATTTCAGTTCGATAGCTATCCAGGTAGGTGGTATCGGTGAGCTGGCACCATCACGCAGAACGGATATTGCAAAGCTTGGGTTCAAGGCACTCATCTGTGGTACACTCGCTTCGTATCTTTCAGCTACCATTGCAGGTATCTTATTCTGAAAACAAATCTTCTGAATGTATATCAACCTGCATACACATTTACCGACACAAAATGATATCGAGATATACAATATCGATATCCGACAACCGGAAATAGAGAAATATCCGGGCTACTATTCACTTGGCATACATCCTTGGTGGATAGAGCAGATAGATGTGGACGAAATGCTAGCCTTTATCGAAGTTCAGATGACCGATCAAAACTTTCTGGCAATAGGCGAAATAGGCCTCGACAAGTTGGCCGACACTAATTTTGACCTACAGGTGAAAGTGTTCAAAAAACAGGCCATACTGGCAATCAAATACGCTAAACCACTTATCATTCATGCCGTAAAAACACATTTTGACATTCGGCAGATATTGAACAAAATGAAATTCGGACAACCCGTAATATTTCACGGATTCAACCAAAATGCCCATATTGCAGCAGGCCTTAACCAACCTGGAAATTACTTCTCGCTTGGCACTGCCTTGTTAAATGAAAATTCGAATGCTGCTGATTTTTTAAAAAATGCTGACTTGACCACCATTTTTTTCGAAAACGATGACAAAGAGACAGACATCAAGCACATTTACCATGCTGCAAGTGAACTATTGAATGTAGAAATAAACGAACTTTGCAAGCTGATAGAAAACAATTTCAAAACGATATTTTTACATGAAAGACTTTAGCTGGCTCAGCCGGACAGAAGCATTGATACAAAAAGAAAAAGTAGAACTGCTGGCTAAGCAACACGTGCTAGTGGTAGGCATGGGCGGAGTAGGCTCTTACGCAGCCGAGTTTCTTGTAAGAGCCGGTATCGGATCACTTACTATTGTAGATGGTGACAATGTTGACCCTACAAACCGCAACAGACAACTGCCTGCTATGAAGTCAACCGAAGGCAAACTCAAGACTGAGGTTATGCAGGCAAGGCTGCTGGACATCAACCCCGATTTGAACCTGACAATCATCACCAAATTCCTGAATCCGGAAGATACAGCCCAAATAGTCAACAACGAATATGACTACATTGCTGACTGTATCGACAGCATAACACCCAAACTCAATCTGATAACCGGTGCATTGAAAGCCGGGAAACGCATCGTCAGCTCGATGGGTGCCGGTGGCAGACTCGACCCAACAAAAATACAAGTAGCAGATATTTCAAAAACATATAATTGCAGGCTTGCTTTTACCATACGAAAACGGTTAAAGGACATGGGTGTCAGGAAAGGATTCAAAGCGGTTTTCTCTTCTGAGTTACCTCTTGAGGGATCATTACTCTACACTAACGGACTCGATTACAAAAAATCGGCATACGGCACCATCTCTTATCTACCGGCAGCATTCGGTGGTGCCTGCGCATCCGTTATTATCAGAGATTTAATCGAATTCAAAATAAAATAATGTCACAATACCCTACCCTGGTACTCAAATCGGGCAGAGACCGCTCTGTTATCAACCGCCATCCGTGGATTTTCTCAGGTGCAGTCAAAGAACTGCCCAAAGCCAATACCGGCAACATCATCCGTGTAACAGACAATCAACATACCTTGCTCGGATACGGTTTTTTTGACCCTAAAAGTCAAATCACCTGCCGTATATTTGAATTCACCAAAGAAGAACGCTCATTCGACCACACATACTGGACCGAAAAACTGACAGCTATCCACACCTGGAAGACCGCCCTGTTCGATCCAAAACAGACCAACGCCTACCGCCTCGTACATGCCGAAGGCGATCATTTCCCGGGAATAATAGTGGACATTTATGACGACACCGCTGTAGTACAAATACTTATAAAGGGAACAGAAAACCTGAAAGATGAAATCGGTTCAATACTTCTTAATCTTGGATTTAGCTATGTTTATTTCAGGATAAAACAGAGTACAGGTAAGCTCGAAGATGTAGCAGAACAATCGCACTGGTATAGCGAACCAAGATCAATGCCGATAGAGATTATTGAAAATGGCATCCGTATGTTGGTCGATGTTAAGAAAGGCCAGAAAACCGGGTTTTTCCTCGATCAGCGTGAAAATCGCCGGATAGTGGGCGAGCTGAGCAAAGGCAAAAAAGTACTCAACACCTTCAGTTACACCGGAGGATTCAGTCTGTATGCCCTGGCAGGTGGCGCCACATTGGTTGATTCGGTTGATAGTTCGGCGGCTGCCATAGAGCTTTGTGATGAAAATGTCCGCCTCGCCTTTGGTGATGCACCTCACCGCTCTTTTACAGAAGATGTCTTTGATTTCCTTAAAAAAATGGAGACAGACTACGATATCATCATCCTCGACCCACCGGCATTTGCCAAGAATGCACGTTCGGTAGAGAATGCCGCCAAAGGCTATAAAAACCTCAACCTACAGGCAATGCGTAAAATCAAAAACGGAGGCCTGATTTTTACGTTTTCTTGTTCACAACACATCGACAAAGAACTGTTTAGGAAAATCGTGTTCGGAGCTGCTGCCGATGCTGCCAGGCCTGTTACCATACTCAGACAACTGACCCAACCTGAAGACCACCCTATCAATATATTTCATCCCGAAAGCGAATACCTCAAAGGGCTGCTGCTTAGAGTTGGGTAGTGTTTAGAACAGTGTGCCCTGTATGTTGCCCGGTTTATCTACGTTTGAAAATTTCTCTATCAGCCCGGCATCGTTATTGGCTACCTTGTTTATACGGTCCGACACGCGATAAGCCTGCATTTCTTCGGCCGGAAAAGGTACCAGTAACTGAAGTGCATCTTTGGCTGACAGGTCAGGGTCTGTCCAAAGTCTTTCGGCTTCTTGGGTGAGAATGGCCGGCATACGATCGTGGATATCCTTCATGAGACGGTTGGCAGCCTGCGTTATGACTGTAAAGGTTTTGAGCGTTTGTCCATCCGGGTCTTTCCACTTAGACCAAAGCCCTGCAACTGAAAATATTTCACCATCATGAACCGTAATGCGGTAAGGTTCACGGTGCTTGTCAGGGTACAATTTCCATTCATAAAATCCATCAAATGGTACGATACACCTGTGCGCCTGAAGCAATTTGCTAAAAACCGGCTTTTCCTCTATAGATTCGAGTCGTGCATTAATCATTTTGCTGCCTATTTTGGCGTCCTTTGCCCAGAAAGGTACCAGACCCCACCTATATAGTTGTAAGTGTGCCGTATCCTCTTCCGTTATGACCGGATGAAAATGCGTAGGTGCAACATTGTAGTTTGGTAACGGATTATACCGGAGCAACTCGTCGCTGTAAAAGGTGGCGCCGAAACGCTGCTCGAGTTCCTTTTCATTTTTCGTTAGAGAAGACCTTCCACACATAGTGGCATTTTCTTTTTGTTGGGTAAAATTACATACCAAAACCGTTTCAATGTAAATCAGACACAAAATAAAATCCACATCTGCCGTTTTCTAAACCGGAATGACCGTTACATTCTTATTCATGCCGTTACGTCATTTCCACTTGCCAGACGCCGTATTTCGTCTCATCTTTACATCGGTTTTCTCATAGTATGTTTGTTGATTGATCCTGCACCTCTTACCCTCATATTAGTGCAGGATTTTTTTTATTTTGTAAAACTGCAATTCTTTCTTCAACAGACCCGGTATTTCGGCATCTTTTCGGTTACATCAATGTTTCAGTGGCCTTTGCTTTATCATGCCACCTTTGGTATCCTTTATGGCACTCATGATGACAAATGCGTCAGGGTCAATTTTTTCGAGCTCCACATTCAGTTTACTTAGCTCAAGCCTTGTGACCACCGTAAAGATAATGTCTATCTCAAGCGTATCGCCCGATTTTCCGTACCCGCGTTTGCCGTTATAGACCGTCAGACCTCTTCCCATCCTTTCGGCGATCATCTGGCGTATTTTTTCAAATTGTTTTGATATAATGGTGACTCCGATGTATTCCTCGATACCTTCTGCTATGAAGTCAAGTGTCTTTGATGCTGACAGGTATGTAATCATTGAATACATGGCAGCCTCTATCGAGAGAAAATATGCTGCAGCAGAGAAAATAATAATGTTGATGAGAATAATAATATCACCAAGCGTTGTACTCAACTTCCGGCTCAGGTAGATGGCGAGTACTTCTGTTCCGTCAATCACACTGCCTCCCCTCACTGCCAGACCTATACCTGCCCCCAGAAAAAAACCACCGAAGATGGCCACAAGTAGATTGTCGTCTGTTACATTGGGGAAAGTGACGGTAGCCAGCACGATTGAAAGCCCGGTGATGGCAAGACTCGTTTTAATGGCAAATATTTTACCAACTGTTTTGTAAGCCAGATATATAAAAGGAATATTGACCAGAATAATGAACAATGGTAAGGGCATCTTCAGCACTATAGACAACAATAGCGATATGCCCGTAGCACCACCATCAATGAAATGATTGGTAAGCAGGAAACCCTTCAAGCCAAATGCAGCTGAAAATATGCCTGCTGTTATCAATATGCTGTCTTTAACATATCGCTTGAGCAAAATCCTGAACTCTCGTTGAGCCTTGGCAAGTACATAAACCGAATAACCGTATTTATATTTCCTCCGTTTCTCCCGGTCACGAAGTGTGGTATAGCTCAATATTTTCGTCCAAAGTTCATGCATGCGCTTTTCTCCTTATTTTTTCTATATTTTAATGTAAATAATCACTGATTGTTCAAATTTGTTTCCCGTTTACACATTCATTCTTAACAAGCACCCGAACTTCAACTTCTAATAAAAACCAACTTCATAACAAAGAAAAAATACGCAGATATATCATTAGCTACAAATAATTTCGTCATAAAATACGCTGCGAAACTTATACTGTATATCCTGAAAAATACCTGCCTTTGTCCTTGAGCAATCAACAACATTCACCCTATCCTATCAAATATGCCTTCCTATAACCAACTAAGGCCGTTATGGGCATCATTTCCTTACGATTTCTCTTCATTGAGGCTAAACGATAAGCTAACACCACTATTGAAAACTACCTCGCCCCCTTACAAACAGCTTGGCAAACTCAGAATGTAAACCTATACTCTAGCGTAGCAATAAAACTCCTCGTAAGGCCATCTGGTCGGGTGTCGCGCACCACGAACGGAGCACCCACATTGAGCTGAACAGCACTTTTATCTCCCAACAGATAGTCGAAATAAAGATTGCCGTTTAGCGTAAGACCATGTGAGCCGGCAATCACTCTTTCTGCTCCGCTTATGTCTGTATATTTGTCATTCGCAAGATGGTAAATCGGCAATATGCTTGGCGTAATACTCAGTTTTCGACCCAGGTTTATCGGATATGAAACTCTCAACATTATATCGCCACTACGTTTGAATTTGTTGGTTGTCTGAAAAGCACTAAGTGACGTACCTATAGGATATTGAGCAGAAAAATACTCGTTTTTGTTCTGTGTAAGCGGAAATTGAACCGCAGCAGCCAGCTGAATCCCAATCAGGCTTGTAGTAGCACCTAATATCAGATCGTAGGTACCCAAACTTGGCTGGTAATCCATAGGTAGCGACTTTTCATTTTCCTTCACATTGCCGTCAGAAAGCGGTATCTTTACACCAAGCGCCAATCTCGATTTTTCACCGATACGGTAATTAGTATTCACATACAAGTCAGACAATCCGAAGTTCGATATCTGGTTCCCGTTTTGCGATAAGGCTGTTAGTTTAACATCAAAACCAAACTTAGCACCTATCTGCTTATCGAACTCCGCATATGCACCTATGGTCTGAATTGCCATATCGGCATTACCAAGGGAAGCACCCAACTTAAACTGGCTCCCGAAGTCCGATTGCTCTTTGGGCTTAAAGCTGTTGAGCGTACAAAGGCCGGCATCACTGCAGCCCTGTGCCAAAATCTCGCCAGGCAGGCTATACATGCAAACAAATAACACAAAAACCTTCAGTATATTTTTCATTTATTTAATATTTTCAATGTCCGGTCCAACAACACATTTTCCTTAGCTAACACCTTTGCATTCTTGGTTCAATTCCTCAAAAATAGCACGCAGATAACAGAAAACAAAATAATTTACCCAAAAAAAGCTAGTACACTCACTATTACTGCCGTGACCGCCGTGTACCACAGCCCGATCATCGTTACATAACCAAGTCGTTTGTGTGTCACAGAAAACTTCCCCGGCAGCTGCCCGCGCTTCCACTTTCGGCTAGCCAGCACCACCATCACTGCCCAGATGATGTACGTCAACACCGCACCTACTATGTGCGACACCAGTATCAGCTTAAAATACCACTGCCCATAGTGTGTACTATGCTCCACCAGGCTACCCGACCCACCCGATGCCCGTATCAGCAGTTCGAATATCACCAACATCGACATACACACGCCAAACAGCACTTTTTGTACACGCAGATGCCTGGTATGTTGCCCTTGCCTCGCCAGCCCCACCGCATACACAGCCACCAGCGGTGCCAACACCGTTATCACCAGATTACTCACTATTATCACATGTTTCATATCCATCACTTCCTGTTTTTTGTCATGCAGCCATGAAGATACCTGACAATAACGACAACACCAAGATTTCGCAACTATATTTTTCATTACGTTGCGTTCTTTCATTTATTTGGGCGTACCCCTGTCGGGTCGGGCTATCCGCCTTACTTCGTGCCGGCTAATATCCCTTACCTTTACTTTGCATTTGAGATTAAATTCTTAACTTTAACAAAGGGAAAGCAGAAGTGAACTATATCCCTCACTAGGAATAAGTCCTATGTCGCGTA
>JAIBCG010000122.1 GCA_019694295.1 Saprospiraceae bacterium | reverse complement strand
ATGCAATGAAAAAGTACCTGCTACTAAAAAGAAAAGGAATAATATATGTTTCATGACTATGATTTTTGTAAAACAAAACTACCCGGCAAGACCAAAGCAAATCAATCTTTACCGGCTTCGACTTGCAATCAAACGTATATTTTCAAAAATAGTGACTTCGAAACAGGTATTTTAACATAACGACAATAGTACGGAAGTTTGCCATCTTCAGTTAAGTGTAGATTTTTAATAGTATGGTAGTATGGACAAATTGATTATTAACAAATATTTACGATATCATCGAATGACATTTTGTCACCTAATAAATGTAATTTTCGTATATTTGCATTCTGTTTAAATGAAAATCGAATATTCGCACATGTTATACGATCAAAATCCTACTTTAGATAAACTTCAGGACAAGACACACGATGAAAGCATCCAGGGTCAGGCTTATGGCCAGGAAGAAGAAATTGATACAGGCAAAAAGAAATTTTACATAGAGAGCTACGGGTGCCAGATGAATTTTAGCGACAGTGAGATTGTTGCTTCTATCCTATCAGGAATGGGCTTCGTTCCGACACAGCAGATAGCAAGGGCTGATTTGATATTGGTGAATACTTGTTCGGTACGTGATAAGGCCGAAGAAACGGTAAGGAAAAGGCTGAGAGTGTTCAATGCTGAAAAAACCAAGAGGCCAGGCACCATGATAGGTGTACTTGGGTGTATGGCCGAACGACTCAAGAAAAAATTCCTGGAAGAAGAGCGGCTGGTGGACATGGTGGTAGGCCCCGATTCGTACCGCGATATTCCGAACCTGATAGCTACTGTTGAAGAAGGCGACAAAGGCATAAACGTGTTGCTCTCAAGGGAGGAGACTTATGCCGACATAGCACCGATGCGTTTGGACTCCAACGGTATCTGTGCCTTTATATCCATCATGCGAGGCTGTGATAATATGTGTTCGTTCTGTGTCGTACCGTTTACGCGTGGTCGAGAGCGTTCGCGTGATGCATTCACCATTATCTCAGAGGCACAGGACCTGTACAACCGCGGCTACCGTGAGGTGACCCTGCTTGGGCAGAATGTAGATTCGTACAAATGGGAAAATCCTGAGACAAGCCATATAGTTGACTTTGCCCAGCTATTGAAGATGGTGGCAGAGGTGAATCCTTTGCTTCGGGTACGTTTCTCTACATCGCACCCAAAGGACATTACGGATGAGGTATTACATACCATGGCAGCATACCATAATATCTGCAATTATATACATTTGCCGGTACAGTCAGGAAGCTCCAGAATACTCGAACTAATGAACCGTACTTATGACCGTGAATGGTATATAGACAGAATAGATGCCATCAGGAATATCATCCCGGACTGTGCCATCTCTACCGATGTCATCAGTGGATTCTGCACTGAAACAGAAGAAGACCATCAGGAAACCTTGTCAATTATGGAATACGCTCAATATTCGATGGCGTATATGTTCTTTTACTCCGAAAGGCCGGGTACACTGGCTGCCCGAAAGTATGAAGATGACATACCTGAAGAAGTAAAGAAAAGACGCCTCAATGAAGTAATAGAAATGCAAAGAGCAATTTCTCTCAAGCACAACCTGAATGATATCGGGAAACGATACGAAGTATTGATAGAAGGTGATTCGAAAAAATCAGGTGAACAGTTCAAAGGGCGAAATTCGCAGAATAAGATGATAGTCTTTGACAAAATCGATGGAATAAAAGCCGGTGATTATACAAATGTTGAGGTAACAGAAGCAACCTCAGCTACATTGCTGGGCAAAATCATTGATATTTAATACAAAAACCAGAAATAACCCATACAGGATGCAAAATCTGCTATCCATCAAACAAAGATTCGGTATCATTGGTCTGTCAAAATCGCTTGACCAAGCCCTAGATGTGGCCGTACGTGTGGCAGCTACCGACCTTACCGTGCTGATAACAGGTGAATCGGGTGTTGGTAAGGAGGTTTTCTCGAAAATCATCCATTCGCTTAGCAACCGCAAGCACAATCCTTTTATAGCCATCAATACAGGTGCCATACCACCCGGTACCATCAACTCTGAGTTGTTCGGGCATGAGAAGGGATCGTTTACCGGAGCTACGGGCGACCGTAAAGGTTATTTTGAAACCGTCAACGGAGGAACGATTTTTCTGGATGAAATAGGCGAAATGCCGCTCGACACGCAGGCTTTCCTTCTCCGCATTCTTGAATCGGGTGAATTTATAAGGGTGGGTTCTTCTGCGGTACACAAGACAGATGTACGGGTAATAGCTGCTACCAATGTTGATTTGACCCAGAAGGTAAAGGAAGGAAAATTTAGGGAAGACCTTTATTACAGGCTCAATACCGTACCCATACGCGTACCTTCGCTTAAGGAACGCAAGGAAGACATCCCTATGCTGTTCAGGAAATTTTGTATAGATTTTTCTGAAAAATACAGGTCTTCAGTAGTACAACTTGACGAAGAAGCTACTAATATACTCATCAATTATTCATGGCCGGGAAATATCCGCGAGCTTAAAAATGTAGCCGAACAGGTATCCGTACTTGCAAACAACAAGATTGTCACCAGCGAGGATTTGGTCTCGTTTGTACCAAACTTACTCGTACGCAATTTGCCTGCATTTTCGCCGGACCTTGGCAATAGCTCTTCCTCCGGTGGGTACTACGAACGCGAACTACTCTACAAGCTCTTGTTCGAAATGAAAAAAGATATCAGTGACCTGAAAGGATTGATATTTGAGCTCATCAATGCGAATGACCTAAACATTTCTGATGTCAATTCTTTGGTTTCGCTTCAAGCTGAAAGTTACCCGAGATATAATGCAGATGTAGCATACCCAACGGACAGACAAGGCCCGTCATTCAATCCACAGCCTGTAAAATACGCTCCCGAAGCAGGTATGGAAGAAAAGCCCAATACGCTGGTCATCAACCATCCTAACGGCGAACATTTTAATACTGCTGAAATAGTAGAAGGAAGTATGTCACTCGAAGACATGGAAAAAGAGATGATAAATAAGGCACTAAAAAAGCACAACAGCAAGCGCAAAGAAGCAGCTGATGACCTGGGAATTTCAGAACGCACATTGTACAGAAAAATTAAACAGTATGACATTCCACTTTAAATATTATGGCAAATGGTTAATTTTGACAATGCTTTGCCTGCATTTTTTGGGATGTTATTCCTTTAAAGGCATTTCAATACCTGAAAATGTGAATACATTTTTTGTAGAGAATACGCAGTCTTCTGTGAGTGCTGTACCGGCTACCTTCCCGGTCGGATTCACCGAAGATCTGAAGAACAAGATCAGGAATGAATCTCGCCTGAAATACACAGAAACTGACCCGGACGTTGAATTTGTGCCGTCCATACAGAGTTTTCAAGTACTCGCCATTGCTCCAAAACCGGGCGAATCGGCAGCCATCAACAGACTGGAGCTTAACATTCAGATAGAATACATCAACCACAAGAATGAAAAAGATAACTGGAAGCAGAATTTCAGGCATTTTGCCGATTTTCCTTCATCAGAAAACCTGCTGAATGTACAGGATCAGTTATTAAAAATCATTTCTGAACAATTACTGGAAGATATTTTCAATAAAGCATTCACAAATTGGTAAATTGCAGCATGATTACAGATAAGATATATTCACTGGACCTTTCGTATCTTCAATCGCTTCAGCTAACCGAGATACAGCAAAACATCAAAAACTATCCGTTTTCGGTCAATATGCGAATACTGCGATTGCTTGCCATGAAGGCTCAGAATGTCGAGAATTTTGAAACTGCACTTCAGGAAGAAGCTCCCCTTATACCTGACAGAGCCCTGCTAAAAAAACGGATATCAGTAATCTCTGATTTGCAAGAAAATATAGAAAACCAGACATTTACTTCAGAACATACCATCAACATTGCGGAAGAAGTTAAGGACATAAATGAAGATCTTAATAACCAACAAAATGGTGATAATGAAGATGTTAAATCGTTTCATTTAAACAATGACTCTATAAATATTCAAGAGCAAGAACAGCAGAATAGCGAAACACTTATTGATGACAAAAATACTTCAGCATTAGAAAATTCGCCACAGCAAACACAGCAATCGGAGGAAGAAGAAAGTTCAACCATAAAATCGGATGCCATGTCAGAAGAAAGCCCTAAACAGAAAACCGAATACAACGATGAACCTCTCTCAGCGTTTGCTATTTGGCTAAAAAACAGGTCTGTACCAATTGAACAGCCAGTTAAAATATTAAAACAAGAAGAAACAAAAGTTGAACCGGTACAAGCAGTAATAACCACAGCAGCAGAAGAAAAAACTACAAATAATGAGTGGGACGGTATCCAGGAAAAAATTCTTTCTCAGTACCAGACAGACCTGAGTGAATCGAAATCAAAACAAAAGAAAAAAGTAAAAAGCACACCTAAGCCGAAGAAAAAGAAAGAAAATAACACAGGCGATGAAACTACTTTTATCACCGAAACGTATGCTTTACTGTTAGAGAAACAACAAAAATATTCTCAGGCATTAAAGATTTATGACAAGCTAAGTTTGTTATTCCCAGAAAAAAGACATTACTTTGCGCAAAAAATTGAACTACTTAAAAACTTGTAAAATATGTTAACATTTTTAGTGATTATTACTGCCGTCATTTGTGTATTGCTTATGTTAGTGGTTTTGATTCAGAATCCAAAAGGTGGAGGAATTGATTCTACTTTCGGTGGTAATGCTACCAACCAGTTATTCGGAGCTTCACGTTCTACAGATTTTATTGAAAAATTGACCTGGTACCTTGCCGGTGCTTTGTTTTTGCTATGCATCGTTATTGCCATTATGGTTCAATCATCTGGTGGTTCAGGAATTCAACTTATGACTCAATAATTTCCTTGAAAAAAAATACTTTAAAGAGCCGGATCAGAAGATTTGGCTCTTTTTTTTGCATTCATATTTTTACCATAGAACCTTTTCATTTATGCTAAAAAAACACCGGAAAATAAAACAT
>JAIBCG010000121.1 GCA_019694295.1 Saprospiraceae bacterium | reverse complement strand
TCCTGAAGTTTATCTAAAGTAGGATTTTGATCGTATAACATGTGCGAATATTCGATTTTCATTTAAACAGAATGCAAATATACGAAAATTACATTTATTAGGTGACAAAATGTCATTCGATGATATTGTAAATATTTGTTAAAATCAATTTGTCCATACTACCATGCTATTAAAAATCTACGCTTGACTGAAGATGGCAAACATCAGAATTGTTGTCATTATGTTAAAATGCCTGTTTCGAAGTCACTATTTTTGAAAATCTACGTTTGATTGCAAGTCGAGTCCAGTAAAGATTGATTTGCTTTGGTCTTGCCGGGTAGTTTTGTTTTACAAAAATCACTGTCATGAAACATTTATTATTCCTTTTCTTTTTTGTAGCAGGTACTTATTCATTGCATGCTCAAAACGACAGATTTCCACTTGTGGCAAATTCTAATTGCAACAACATCGATGGTAAACCCTGGCGCTCATGCGGACTTGCAACGCTATATTCCACCGGCAAATTCCTTTGTTCAGTAAAAACCGAATCTGCTAATCCACAAGGATTTTCAGGTGCAGTTTTGTTTACATTTTATTCAGAAGACGGCAAACCGGTTTTAACCATCGAAACACCGGCTTATACTGTCAAAGGCAAAGCATCAACACTGGTACCATTCAGTGAAATGTTAGACAAAAAGCTCGTACAGCACATATTCAGATTCGAAGCCAAAGGTATCCGTTCTTCCAATACCAAAACAATTAAGAAACTGCTTCCGGAAGGCGAAAAACTGATGAAAGCTGCTGCCACTGCCAAAAAGTAAACATTACAAACACTTCCGGCAACTTATGTTGAATATATGGTTTACGACAGGCAGCACAGCCCGGATTCAATAAATAAATCTGCCATGTTTTGTTTTTGTTCCATTGTACGGTAAGTTTGCATCACTTATCTATACATACGTATGTCCATTACATTGCTTATTATTGCCATCATTTGTCTTATAGTAGGCATACTCGGTAGTTTCCTACCGGTGTTGCCCGGGCCGCCCATTTCATGGCTTGCTCTGCTGCTTGTTAATTTTACAGACTACGGTCATTTCAGTAATACCTTCCTGATTATTACAGCCGCTATTACGCTTTTAATTACCTTACTTGACTATATTTTGCCATCGCTTGCAGTAAGGAAGAAAGGAGGCACCAAAGCAGGGGAGAAGGGTGCTACTGCCGGAGCATTGTTAGGTATGTTTTTTGGGCCATTGGGTATCATCATCGGGCCATTCATTGGCGCACTTGTCGGCGAAATCATAGCAAACCCCACCAATACAGATCAGGCATTTCGCATTGCCCTCAGTTCCTTTACCGGATTCCTCCTGAGTACAGGCATCAAACTCATCTGGTGCCTGATGCTTGCATTCTGGTTTATGCGCGAAGTAGCCTTCTGATTATGTGACTAACTGCCGGCTTAACCACGTATAGCCTGTAGCAGATCTTCCTTTATATCATCTACATTCTCAATACCTACCGACAAGCGTATCAATCCGTCGCTTATACCGTTTAGTATTCTTACCTCGCGCGGTACCTTCAGGTGCGACGATGATGCCGGGTGCAGCACCAGCGTGTCCACATCGCCCAGTGTCGGTGCCAGTGTACATAGCTTAAGCCTGTTCATGAAGCGCAGGCCCGCCTCAAGGCCACCCCGTAGTTCGAACGACAACATACCACCTGCTTTCTTCATCTGTTTTTGTGCCAGCACATGATCAGGATGCGACTCCAGCCCAGGATAGTTTACCTTCTCCACTTCAGGCAACGATTCCAACCATCCTGCCAATTCCTTAGTATTAGCACAATGCGCATCCATCCTCAGTGCAAGCGTCTTCAATCCGTTATTCAGCAGCCATGCGTCAAATGCGTTGGAGTTCGTACCTACCAGTTTCATCGCTTCCCATACCTTGCTCATTTTTTCCTTATCCAAACCAATGACCGCACCGCAGATGCTGTTGCCATGGCCATTCAGGTACTTTGTTGTGCTGTGCAAGCACAAGTCGATGCCATACAGCAAGGGTTGCTGCAGGTAAGGAGTACAGAACGTGTTGTCGATGACCGTCGTCACACCATATTTACGGCCCAGGCTGCCCAGCTTTTCCAGATCAATACACGCCATCGACGGGTTAGCGGGCGTTTCGCCATATATCATCCTTATACTTGGGTCAGTCTTTAGCTGGTTTTCTATCCAGTCCGTCCCTTGCAAGTCCGTAAACACCGGAGTAACACCCCAGGTCTTCAATATCTTACTCAGCAGCTCTGTCGTGCCACCGTACAGGTTGCCTTGTGTCAGTATCTTATCGTACGGTTTCAGCAGAGCCAGGCACACCGTAGATATAGCGGCCATACCAGAACTCAGCAGCAGGCAGGAGGCTTCCAGATCAGATCCCTGCGTTTCAAGTGCCGCTATCTTTGCAGCCACCGTATCAATGGTCGGGTTGGCATACCGGCTATATACATGACCTTGTGCAACACCTTTAAATATATCAATACCTTCGTCGATGTTATCAAATGCAAAAGCCGATGTCAGATAAAGCGGCAATACATGCGGTTTCGTCGTTTTCCTGTCCGCGAACTCCCTCGCTATGATAGTCCTAATATTCGCCATAATCCATTTTTTACTGCGAATATCCGAATTCTATTTTTTTTATTGCATAATTTTTAAGGTATTCACACAAAGTCATGATAACATAGCCAACAATACATACATCGTTCAGCACCAAGGCATACATCAGATTATATTTTGGGCGTGTCCCTGTCGGGTCAGGCCATCCGCTTTACTTCGTGTTCGCTTCTGTCCTTCACGCATTAGCAGATTGCATAGTTAATGATCTGTGCTTCAACAATATATTCTGACCGCATGGAATCAAGCAGACGCAGCACAAATTATTGATTTGCATGTAAACAGAAAAAGGAATATCTTTGGTTTATTTATGCTATGTGGCACGGATGTAAAGCTTAGCTGCAAGCATAAACAACGACACCATAAACACAGACGACAACGAATTGAAAAGTAAAGGAAAATTGTGTTTAGTGAGTTTAATACTTCTGTTGACAGCAGGACTGATTTCTTTTACTACACCTCAAAACTCATTTGGCGACCAAATCTTGGCCTACACAGTTGACACTAAAACACAAGATTTGAAGCTCTATTGGAAAAATGATAGGGGTGAAAATTTTGGAAGTATCACAAACTTGAAAAACTATGTTGAAAGCAAAAATTTGACATTGACATTCGCAATGAACGGCGGAATGTATATGCAAGATTTAACGCCATTAGGGCTTTTTATTCAGAACGGGAAAACTCAAAAGAAATTAAACAAAACTGAAGGAAACGGAAATTTTTACTTAAAGCCCAACGGAGTTTTTTACATTACAACCGACAATATTCCTTTTATTTGCACAACAGCAGACTTTGCAGACAACAGAAAAATTAAATATGCTACACAATCGGGACCAATGTTAGTTCTTGACGGAAAAATTCATTCTGCATTTAAAGAAGGTTCAACCAATCTGAACATTAGAAATGGTGTTGGCATTTTGCCTAACAACAAAGTTATATTCGCAATATCAAAAACGGAAATCAATTTTTATGACTTTGCCCAATATTTCCAACAATTAGGTTGCAAATACGCTTTGTATCTTGACGGTTTTGTTTCACGAATGTATTTACCTGAGAAGCAATGGACACAAACAGACGGAAATTTTGGAGTAATCATTGGCGTAACGACAAAACAAAAGAATGGCAGTAGGTAAAGAGCAGTTTGACATTATGGCGGGCAAACGGCTTCGATTGAACATTTTCGGTATATTGTACATTCATGCTTCGATTGAAGTTTATCGGTTAATATCCGCCACCAACGCCAAGCAGCCGACCCTTAACGGTCAGTGTTAAAATAATACGCAAGTTATGAAATTAGAAGATTTTGGATATAATGACAAACTCCGGAAATTAAGAGTCGAGAATAACCTTTCAGACTTTGAGATAGGAAGAGTCATTGCCGAACACAAGGAAAGATATTTAGTAAATACTGAACAAGGAGAATTTGATGCGGAAATAACAGGGAATTTACGATTTTCATCCAAAAGTCGTGAAGATTTTCCGGCAGTTGGCGACTGGGTAGAATTAACAATTCATGATTCGGATTTTGCCATTATTCACAGTATATTACCGAGATATTCTGTTATTTCAAGACAGGCTGTTGGTAAATTCGGGGAGATTCAAATAATAGCAACAAACATTGATTACGCCTTTTTGGTACAAGCTGTTGACAGGGATTTCAATATTAATAGACTTGAAAGATATTTGACAATTTGTAATTCGTCGAAAGTAAAACCAATAATTATATTGACAAAAACTGATTTAATAAATGAACAAAAGATTACTCAAATTATTGATAGTATTAAACAAAGAATAAATGATATTTTAGTGTTTGCAATTAGTAACGAAACTCAGGACGGATACGAAGCACTTAAAATGTCTATTGAAAATGGTAAGACTTATTGTATGCTTGGTTCTTCGGGAGTTGGAAAGTCAACATTATTGAACAAGCTTTCAGGAAGAACTTTAATGAAAACAGATACAATTAGCCAAAGTACAAACAAAGGAAGGCACATTACAAGTCACAGAGAATTAATTGTTCTTGAAAATGGTGGCATTCTTATTGACAATCCAGGAATGAGAGAAGTGGGAATTGCAGATACAACGAGCGGTTTAGAATCAACTTTCGACAGAATTATCACTCTTTCTCAAAAGTGCAAATTCAAAGATTGTACTCACACCAACGAAATTGGTTGTGCTGTTCTTGACGCTGTTAAAAAAGGAAAAATTAACAAAAAATCCTATGAAAACTACCTAAAAATGGAACGAGAGAAAGCACATTTTGAATTAACAATTGTAGAGAGACGAAAAAAAGACAAAGACTTTGGTAAAATGATTAATAATTACAAAAATGATACAAAGAATAACAAGTTGTGAACTACAAATATTGACACAACTAAATTGAATAAACACAGATAATCTAAAACACAGAACCGCCAACATTAACCAGAATGAAAAAAACCAAG
>JAIBCG010000014.1 GCA_019694295.1 Saprospiraceae bacterium | reverse complement strand
TTATAGCGGAGGACAAAATCTTTGGACTTGGACAAGTTTTGGTTTTCCGATTATTAAGAATAAATTTACGGTCAACCTGAGTTACAACCCTGGTTACTCCAGGAGTTTTGCCTTTGTCAATAATGTGCTGAACAAAACAAATTCCTTCAGCAACAATGGCTCTGTGCGCATCAATATTACACCAGACGAAAACCTGAGTATTTATCTTAACGCCTCATTGGGGCATACGGACACCAAATATAATATTAATTCAAGTCAGAACCAACAGACCTTAAATCAAAATTACAACCTGGAGTTCAATACCAAGCTATTTTGGGGCATTTTCCTCAATACTTCTTTCAGTTATAACAAGTTTGAAAACCAAAGGTATGGTTTTGACAGAGACATACCTTTGTTGAACTTAAGTTTGTATAAGTTTGTTCTCAAAGGGAATAAAGGCGAAGTCAGGGTGTCACTATATGATGCTTTCAATAAAAATGAAGATATAAACCAATATACAGGCTTTAATACCGTTACACAGTCTTCTACTACAGCCTTAGCCAGGTATGCAATGTTAAGCTTTAGTTATAACATAAGAGGTATGAAGGCGAATAAAGAATCAAATTTCTGGTGGTAAAATTTTTTTGTAAATGATTATGTTTAAAAAGTTTATTGCGTTCATTGTTTTTTCAGTATTATCAACAGGATTCCTTTCGGCACAAGGTTTTGAAGGGGAAATAGTTTATGAACGCACCTATTTTTGGGTTAATGTCAATCAACATCTTCCATACCTGAGCGAAGAAGAAAAAGACCGTATGAAGCTGACTTATGGAAAAAAGGCCGGGTGGTCGTCTAAATACAAGTTGTGGGCAAAAGATAATCAAACGCTATATACATACGATGAAGATCAGCCGGTGGAGTCTGACTGGGCGTGGCGTCAGGACGAATTTGTGATTTTTCGTGATTTGAACAAAAGAAGCACGAAGCAGTTGATCGAAACACTTGGCAGAACCTACCTCATCGACGAGGCTGCTACACCTCCCAAATGGAAAATACTGAACGAGATAAAAGATGTGGCCGGATATATCTGCATGAAAGCCGAAACCTACGATAGTATCAAAGATCAGCGGATAGTAGCCTGGTTTACTGATCAGATTCCGGTAGATGGCGGACCCGAAATGATGTTTGGCCTACCGGGTATGATTCTCGAGCTGAATATGAATCAGGGTAGTGTCATTATCACAGCTCTTTCTGTAAAGCCAATGAAACTTGAAAAAGGACTCCCTTTGCCAAAAAAATGGAAGGGGAAAAAAATTGAAAATGAAGCATTTCAGGAACAAATTAAGAAACACATAACAGAATCAATTGCTGCAAAAAGGAACCCATATTGGCAGATACGGTATTGATGTTGAGCTCGTTTTTGTTATGACGGCATTTAGCCGATTGGCAGATGATGTAGTTACTGTCTCACAGCATCATATATACGCACACATACACGGAGTATTTCTTCCAGTTTGTCCATTTGCAGGATACTTCCGGCATCGGAGCTTGCTTTGGAAGGTTCCGGATGCACCTCTATGAACAAGCCTTGTGCTCCTGCTGCTATGGCTGCTTTAGCCATGGTGCCAATCATACGAGCATCGCCACCTGTTATACCACTACTTTGGTTAGGTATTTGTACTGAGTGTGTACAATCCATTATGGTCGTTCCAAAAGCTGACATTTTTGGAAAAGAAGTCATGTCGGTTATCAGATATTCGTAGCCGAATGTGGTACCTCGTTCTGTAAGCAGTACGTCTGTGTTCGGATTGCCAAACCGTACTTTTTCAGCGGCGAATTGCATCATTTCTGGCGAAAGAAACTGACCTTTCTTAATATTTACACCTTTAGGTGCATATTTGCCGGCATTGATGAGCAGGTCTGTCTGGCGGCACAAAAATGCAGGTATCTGAAAATAGTCAACATGTGCAGCTATTCGTTCAGGGTCTGTACTTTCATGTATATCTGTGATAGTATTTACCGAAAATTCTTTCCTGATATCTTCAAGTATTTGCAATGCTTGCCCCTCTCCGATAGATGTGAAACTGTTGAGTTTGGTACGATTTGCTTTCTTGTACGAAGCTTTGAATATCAGGTCAAGTTCATACTTTTCTGCCATTCTCTTAAGATGCCCGGCTATGGCATAACAAGTATCTCGTTCTTCAACGGCACACGGGCCGGCTATTAATTTAAATTTTGACATATATTTAATGTATTTCTCCTCTGCTTTTTGATCCTAAATATCCAGAATGGTGGCGTTTTGCGTATTCTTCCTTCGTAAAGCCAATTTTTTCCATCAAACCTACTACCAACATATCGCCAATAATGGTCATGACAGTAGTGGAAGTTGTAGGAGTGAGACCTAATGGACAAATCTCAGGTGCACCACCCGTAAACAATACTATTTCTGCATTTTGAGCTAGTTCGCTTTGGGCATTGCCGGTAATCACGATTGCGGGAATGTCGGGATACATCCTTTTTGACAACTCCAGAAGTTCGACTATTTCTCTGGTTTTTCCCGAATTGGATAAAAGTAAAAGTACATCTTCGGGCCTTAGTACGCCAAGATCACCATGTTGCGCCTCACTTGGATGAAGATATACCGCACAACTGCCCGTAGAACTAAATGTCGTAGCAATGTTTAAAGCTATCTGTCCGGCCTTGCCCATTCCTGATGTGATGAGTTTGCCACGTTTTTGATGTATATGCTCATTCAGAAGTTCAATGGCTTTCTCGTATGCTTCATTCACCGGTATTTGCAGAATGGCTTCTATCTCTTTATGGATGAGCGAATGGATTTTATCAACCATTGTCAGATATTTTTTTGCAAAAGTATGGAATTTAGATTTATCGGTACAAAACAAATGTATTTTTCGGAATATACCAGCCGATTATTCACTTGTTCAATCCACCTTCTTGCTTTGGGTCAATTTTTTTTATTGCTTCATGATGTTTACCTTTCTTGTTATTTGATTTTCTCCGATGATCAGCCTAATGAAGTAATTTCCGTTTGCGGTATTTGTTGTGTTCCATTCTGTAACAGTTGTGGTATTTCCTTTGTTTTTTGGTTTTATTTCCTTCACTAGGTGACCCGAAGTATCGTAAATTTCGATTCTCGGTTTTTGATTGCCGGTATAGTAATAACTGATGTTTACATTTGACTTAGCCGGATTGGGCCAGACTGTCAAAGCGTATTCTTTTGGTGAAATATCCGACGTGCTGACAGATGGTGACCATATATCATTGCCTCCACTCAGCCAATCGAGACTAAACTTTGCAAAATAAAGCTGATAATTTTCATATTCACCATTTTCATAAAAAATGCCTATGTTGCCGTCTTCAAATGCTGTCAAAGCCGAGTATGCCGATTTTTCATTGCATAGTGTTCGTTTTACAGGCCAGGTTTTACCTTCATCATAACTGACGAATACACTGAGGTTTCTGCGTTGTGTCGCATGGTTTGGTACCGAAAACAAGATCCTGTTCTTGTCGAATCCTTTACTCTTGGCCGTGTATCGGATAAGGTCACCGTTGACACCGGGTTCTACAAGTTCATTTTGAGGTACTGGTACTGACCAGGTCTGGCCAACATCAGTTGACCATGATATACGTCTTTTGCCGGGTGTTCTGATAGCCATCATCAAGCGACCATCTTCGGTAGATACTATCTTGGCTTCATCACCCGAAGTTGATGCCTGCCCACCTACGTGCCATGTAAGTCCGTTATCATCACTGTAAATCATGTGATTGGTAAGCGTATTCGAAGAATTCTTCCTTGCCCCGATAGCTGCTACAATTCGACCCGACTCTAGCTGGTGCGCACTGCCTGAAGCCACCCATGCCGTATACCAGCCGGGAAGGTATATCTGGTCTGAAAAATCTGTTGGTGTACCCCAGGTTTTTCCGAAATCGGAGCTACGTACTACGTTAAATCGGATTTTATTGGACGGAGTGGATGCAAAGAGCCCATTGTGTGAGGCAAAAAGACATAAAAGATCTCCAGAAATCTTATCATATACCAAGGCAGGATCACTCGCACCCGAATCGCCAAAATCTGCTACGATCACGGGATCAGACCATGTTTCGCCACCGTCTTCACTGTATTTTGCTATCAGATCAATGTTGTTTGGCAGGTCGCCGTTGTTGTTGATCCGTTTGTCGGCGACGACTACTACTTGTTTTCCTTTTGAAGCAATAGCCGGAATACGGTAACTGTTCGATCCGTAGTCCCCACCTGAAAACAATAATTCATGCCTTAACAAAACAGGTCTTGGTACAACTGTGGTTGTGGCAGCTTTAAATGGCACATTGTCAACTGAGTATGAACTAAGAAATGTTGACTCAGCTGCTGATTCGGCTGCATTTTGTGACACATTGGCTACCAGCCAAAACACATTGTTGCCCTCCGTTAATGCTTTTGAAAAATTAAAAACCACCGAATCCTTACTGAAGGCAGCTTCTCCAATGATCTCCGCGGTTAGAAGGTTGAGTTTTTCTTTTGTGCTACTGTAATACAATCTGACAGATTCATATAACTCATTTGGGTGTGTGCTGGTAAAACTAAGCGATTGTATAAGTTTTGCGTTTTGATTGCCGGATGTCTTAAAATTGACGGAGGCAAGCCTTGTATTTTGTTCGCCACGACCTATCGGAATATCAGGCTGGTAACTCACCACCTCTGTTATGATCATGTCATTGGTAGCTTGGCTGACACATTTGGCTCCACCATTGAGCGTACCGGTGTGTTTACCGGTTAAGTCAGGAACTACACCACCTTGTTCATTTTCGAAATCCCATGCTGCAATAAGCCCAGTTTCATTACCATTTACCGAAATGGTCATGTCTTGCTGAATATCAGCAACACTCAAAGGCACAGACCACATTCTTATTTCATCAATAAGACCATTCCAATAATATTTGCTACCACCGGCTGCACCGAAGTAAAGTTGTTCGCTGTTTGCAAAACTTTCAGTACCTACAGCTGCTGAGTTCTGAGATTTTTCAAGGGTACCGTCAACATATATCTGTACAGTCGAGTTGTCTGCATTGACCACAAAAGCTACGTGATGCCATACTCCGTCTGTGATAGGAGTGTTGCCAAATGGAGGACCTGCATTGGTACCTGAAGTGCTCCTTAAATTGACGCCAAACTGACCACTCGTTTTGTTGATAATCATCTCATATCCCGGAGAGGAATTGCCCTGGTCGCCACGTTTGTTGGCTATTCTGAAAAAATCTGCCGAAGAAGAAGATTTTATCCAACAAGTAACACTGAAGTTTTGCCCGCTTGCAATATTGAGGCTTGCATTATTCGCAACCGACATATAGCTATTGACACCATCCAGTTCAAGAGCTTTTCCTTTTTGCGCTGTCGCAATATTTGTATTTAACCCTGCAACCAGCATTAAAATTATAATATTTCTGTACATAGTCTATGGTATTTTATCTATTGGTTGATACAATTCACTCTATTACGACAAATATAAAGAATTTGATAAGAAATTTGGAAAACATACATATAAAAAACAAAAAAGCCGGAATCATTATTAACTCCGGCTGGTAAAACTTCAAACAAAATGGCTTGAGATTTATTTCATCTTAGACCAGTCTGCGATATCCTTTGTATTCATTTTAACGTATTCGTCACTACCTGCTGCTTTTGCCAGTTCAAGTGATTTTTGGGCTACAGTTACTGCTTCTTTATATTTCTTCATTTTAGCAAGTACAAGCGCTTCTTGTCTGAGTGTGAAGTATTTAGGAGACATTTCGTTAGCCTTATGGATCCACTCGTATGACTTGTTGAGGTCCTTGTCGCTTTCGTAATAATACTTGCCAGCTGCATAGTAATCATTAGCTGATGGTCCGGCAAGTGCTTTTTCAATGTCCTTAAGTACTTTGTTATCTGTGTTTACAGCTATTTTGCAAACACCTTCCATGTTGTCCCATGAAAGTTTCAGTACGGCACTGTTGTTTCTGAGTTCGTCGAAGTTAAAGGTTAGCGTTTCTGTTTTATTAGCTGTTGTGTTGAAGGCAGTCTTTACTTTGATTGCAACGTCTGCATCATTCCATTGCTCAGGCAGACCCCAAGATGTTGTGTTTTTGTAAAAAATCCATTCTATTGTATTCTTTTCGGGTACAGTGTACAGGGCATACTTTCCGGCTTTCAGTTCCTGGCCTTCGATGGTAACATCATCTGATACTGTAAATAAAGTTGCTTGGTTGGCACCGGTTCGCCATGTTTTGCCAAATGGTACAACATCACCAAATACAACCCGACCTTTTGCACTTGGTCTTGAGTAAGTAATGCTGAAATCTGTCAAACCTATCTGTTGGCTTACAGTACCTTTAGGGCTTGCCTGCGGTGTGTTTATCTGGGCGTTCATTCCTGTGATAAACAAAAAGGTACAGAATAATAAAGACATTCTTTTCATAAATAAAAGTTTTTAGTTTAATAATCGTTTGCTTGCTTTAACAAGATTTCTGTATGAATGTTCTTAAATTTTTAGTTTCTTATAATTTGAATTTTTCTGACAAGATTGGTATCAGCTAATTTTATATGTACGAAATAAATACCTGTACTCAGTTGTGAAGTATCCAATTTGATGAGCTTCTGATTGTTGGCCGTCTTTATAGGCATCAATTGTCCGATCAGGTTGTAAAGCTCAATATGCTGAATAGTATTATTTGAGATGATATACACTTCAGCTGAAGCGGGGTTAGGATAAACTAACAAGCCTTGGTCAAATTCATCATTTGTTGACACCGTTCTCAGAACATGAGAGGAAGTATCTGTGCCACAACTGTCTGTAATAATATGCGTTACTATATAAGTACCTGAAGTACTATAGGTATGAACCGGATTTGTTTCCTGCGAGGTCTGCGAATCGCCAAATTCCCAAAAATGTTGAGATGAGGTAATATCTTGATCAGCGGAGAAACTGTATTCAAATCCATTCTTTACAAATGTGAAACCTGCATTCGTTTCCGGATAAACGTCTATGTCTGTAACCGAGATGGTATCAGCATTACCAAACTTAGGTATAACAATTAATGATACATTTTCTTTACCCGGAGTGGTGTACTTTACGTAATGTGGTCCGGGGCCACTAGAAAATGTGGGTAAAGCACCTGTGCCAAAATCCCAATGGTACTTCGCGTTTGGTTTCGGCCTTGCAAAAAATTTAATTTCATCCTGTTGACCAAAACAATATTTATTAGAGCTGAATTCTACCATTGGATCAATAGGATAACTATTTACAACCCGGATGTTATCGATAAACAGCGAGTTCCCATATCCACTGATGTTCCTGAATCTGAAGCTGACAGACTGTCCGGTGTATTGGCCCAAATCTGTAACTGAAGTCCCCCACTGGTATCCTGAGACAGGCACAAATGTCGTTTCAAGGTTTGGAGTTGTTTGTAAATCGCCGCCACCTGTTCTTATAATTTTTTGAAAGTAGGTTTTTCCGCAATCATTAGAAATATCTACCTCCAAGGTATCATTGTAGGTGTTATCAAAACCTGTGTAGGCATAATCAAAGACTAGATAGGCTTTTTGTGTATTTGTCAGGTTAAATTTTTGGGTAATAAGATCATCCGTTGTGCCGGTAGCAAAATTGTTGTAGTTGTTCATCCAAGCCGCTCTTGTCTGCTGCCCGTTGATGCCAATACAACTCAATGTGTCCCAGTTTACTTCCGGATTAAGACTCAAAGTAGTCCAAAATATAGGTGGAAAATCATCCGATTCAAAATCCTGTGAGTAGGGTAGGTCTGCCCCTTCCGAATCTTGAACCTGCCAGTTGAAATTCAGAAGAAGACTGTCGTTAAAATGTGCTGTTTCACCTGGTATGTCAGCCCAGACGTTCATTGTAAATTGATAGGACTGCAACGGGATAATGGTGTCAAGATGAAAAACCATACTGCTGTCAGGAGCTATCATTGTGCTGAAATGCTTGGTTTTTACTGGGTTTTGGTCAATGATATAATGTAGGTTTATTTGTTTGACCGTATCGCTGCCTTCATTTTTTAACATTACACCAAGCACCTGTTGTGTTGGGCCGCACAATACTTGATTGATTTTTGTACTCGTATCAGCATAAATGGCTATGTCGTGTTGTTGTTTACAGTTCAAGAGCTTATGTAGCTTAGTTGCCACACTTCGTTTGCCAGGCATACCGCTTTGTGAGATTGGCCGGACGCTTATCCATCGTACATTCCCGGGATAGTTGTTGATGATGGCAGTATTGCTTGTGACTGTATCAAAAGGTTCCATGTATTTTTCTTTCAGTTCATACAATACATATTTCGAAGCGCCCACTATATTGCTCCAGCTTAGTTGTGCGGTTGTCGGACAGATATTGTCAATTGTAAGATCGCTAACTTGTTTTAAGATAGTGAATGGTGCCTGTACAATGTCAGATTCGCCATTTCGGTTTATTCTGAGCAATGCACTGTCCACTGGCGAATCAGGTACTTTCCAAATGGTACGTTTTTGATTGCCACCTACTGTTTTTACCTGATTCCAGCTCTTGCCATTATCTGCTGAATAATCAATAGTATAATTGCCGGTATTACCTATTGCATCCCAATGAATGTAGATGTTTTCTCCCGGGTTAAATGATTCGCCTCCATTCGGATATGTAAGGACTGGCGTGGTAGAGCTCATTTCATAAACTAACCATGCCTTGACAGTACCAAAGGGAATTTGAAAACCATAAAGTTGGACAGTATAATCGCCCTGTGAAGGATTGAAAATCTCTACCTGTTCCATATTATTTAAATGATCAGAGCCTGTCTTAGCAGGACTCGATAGTTTCACCGGGTCAGGAGTGTTGTCAAGGACGTAAGGAAGGTACATGGTATTATCTTCAGATATTACCTGCATATCTATATCATTAACCAAAGCTTTTGTTGCCAGTACCGAAGCCTCCTTGTCTGCCCAGTAAACCATTACTCTCAGACTAGCAGTGCCGTTGGGCACGGATATTTTCCATTCTTTTTGTTCAGAATCAGACAGATCAATTTCCTTATACTGCTTAGCTTTCAGCAGTTCATAAGCCTTTCGAGTATTTACCAGACCCCAACCATAAGTAAAATCAGGACCTGGATTGCCCAGATCGGTGGCTGTGTTAAGCATTGATGCCTTGATGAGTGCCGAAGGTGGTGTAGCACCATTGTTCATGTCGCGGTAACTGTGAATGAGCTGGGCGATGGAGCCACTGATGCCGGGAGCGGCTGCACTTGTACCTCCACCGGTGTTAATCGTATTGTTTGGGTACGTAGAAAGCTGGTCGGTACCGTTTGCACATATATCAGGTTTTATTCTGCCATCATACGCGGGTCCACGACTACTCGTTATGTCAATTCCACCGTTCTGATTAACATTACCGGTGGCAATAGAATTTTTCCCCGACTTATGTCCTCCTGTAATATTGCCCCATCCTGCCCCTGCACCATAGTTACAGTCATTTTGCCCCGAATTGCCGGCTGAAAATACATGTATTAGATCCGGATTGTTAAATATCTGCTTGTCTGTAGTCTGAGCGTTCATGGTGTAGCCGGTGTTGCAGCCGTCACTGTAGGAGCTTGATGTGACCAACACGTTGTTTTGAGCATAGAGTTGCATGGTGACATCCGTAAATTCCGATTCGTAATTAGTAATATACAAAAAAGCGCCTCTTGCCATACCAGAAACGTCAGGATTCAGATTGCCGGCTCCCATTAAGATGCCCGAAACCATATCGCCATGGGTAGAATTTTCACCGTCACCTTTGGCGTAATATTGATTTGTCCGACCTTGATAGTCTATATGAGGGCCTATTTTGCCATCATCTCTTACCAGAACATTTACACCCGTGCCATCATAATGGAGCCCTTGTGCAAACTGCTGATCTATGGCACTTGTACGGTGAAGGTTCCTTGCTGTAAGGTCTTCTTTCTCTCCCGGAGGAGCTTGATTGTCAATCAATACTACATACGGATGAGTTGCCACCTTGTATATTTGTTCGCTTGTAAGGCTGCCTTTTAACAAATGTTCGGCATTGCCGTTTTGGAACAGAACAATGCCTGCTGCCTTCATTTCTGTAACGAAATGCTGAGCTTCTGTGACACCAGAAAGTGCGATGTTGATAGAAAAATGGACTTTTTTCTCGGATGTTTTTTTGATAAACTTTTCCCTCAAGGTCGAGGTAATTTTTCGTTCCGGGTGCAATGTTGCTAACCCTGTCACTAAATTGAGTTGTCTGATATTTTCTAAATCATCTTGTTTGAAGCGGCACAAATATGCAGTTTGTCCTAGAAATTCAGACAATTCAAGGCCAGATTTCTTGATTCTTGTAAGATGAAAGTGGTTCGGTATTTGGTCAAACCGTACAATACCATAAATATAGCCACGGTAATGTGGTAGCTCGTGACATTCAGATTGTTCAAAATTTTTGAAAAATATTTCACCTGTTTTTAGTGATAAATTTGGCAATTGCTGCGAAAATGCCGAAGTTGACAAAATAATAATCAAAGCAGTATAGTACAGAATTTTCATAATATAAATATTTTCTTATTTCTAATTGCCTGATTTACTATACAAAAATACCGAAAAGTTTCCATGGTTTTGCTTTTTATTGAAATTTATTGATTACATTTGTCGCTGATTAGTTGCTCCAAGAAATGAAAATGAATTTTACAGTCAAAGACAGATTCATAAAATATGTGCAGATAGATACCCAGTCAGATCCGGTAAGCACATCGCAACCCTCTACTTTAAAACAACTTGACTTATCAAAAGTTCTTGTACAAGAGCTGAAAGAAATGGGCCTCAGTGATGTAGAGCTCGACGAATTTGGTTATGTGTATGCAACTATTCCGGCCACTACATCAAAGAAAAATGTACCTGTTATATGTTTCTGTGCTCATGTTGACACCGCTCCGGATGCCAGCGGTACTGGCGTCAAGCCTATCATCCACAGTAATTACCAAGGACAGGATATTGTGTTACCCGATGATACTTCGGTAGTAATACGTATGACCGATTATCCTTACCTGAAGGATAAAATAGGTCATGACATCATTACCGCAAGCGGACTTACTTTGTTGGGAGGTGATGACAAGGCCGGTGTAGCAGAAATAATGGATGCAGCATACCAGCTAATCAACAATCCTTCTATCAAACACGGTAAAATCAGACTTCTGTTTACGCCTGATGAAGAAATCGGCCGTGGTGTGGATGAAGTTGATATCAAAAAACTTGGTGCCGATTTTGGCTACACGCTTGATGGTGGCCCAATCGGTACATTGGAAGACGAAACATTTTCAGCAGATGGTGCTGTCATAACCATACAAGGCGTAGCAGCACACCCGGGCTATGCTAAGGGCAAAATGGAAAATGCTGTTAAAATAGCATCTGATATTGTATCTGCACTACCAAAACACCGACTTACCCCAGAGACAACTCAGAAAAAACAAGGGTTCATCCATCCGGTAAAAATAGAAGGTGGACTTGAAAATGCAAAAATTACCTTTATTCTGCGTGATTTTGAAGAAGATTTGTTGAAAGAAAAATCAGAAATTCTTCGCAAAGTGATGGATAAGGTGCTGCTGCGTTATCCACATTCATCTGCAAAACTTGAAGTATTCGAGCAGTATCGAAATATGAAGCAAATAGTATCCGGCAGACCGGAAATTATAGAATATGCCAAAGAAGCCATCAAAAGAAGTGGGCTGAAACCACAGCTTGGCAGTATCAGAGGTGGAACTGACGGATCAAGGCTTTCATTTATGGGACTTCCTTGCCCTAATCTCTTTGCAGGCGAAATGGCAATCCATTCAAGACAGGAATTTGTAACAGTTCAGGATATGCAGAAGGCAGTAGAAACTATCATTAACATCGTTGCCGTATGTGAAGAAAGGTCCTGAGCTATTCAGATTTACCAACAAATTGAACCCAAAAACCATATAACAAATAACAAAAACCGAACAAAGAGTATCTAAGTTTCTGTATTTAAACATGATGATATTCGTTGATTTAAGGAAGGAAGGATGATTCCTTTTCATTATTCAAATGTGCCGTTGAATGCCCTTTAACAGCCTGTGAATAAGTGGTAAATGTTAAAATTTTTAAAGAGCCTTAACTTTGGTAAGGTATTTGGTATAAAAATTCAGGTCATCCTTGAACATATCAAAACTACCAGATTAGGATTTTTAACTAATAAATGCTTAATTTATTATGCTTGTAGTATTGATTTTGAGGGGAATAAATAACAACATGAATATGCTTGATATCAAGGGTATGAATTTTCGGTCTTTAACTAACTACACAAACGCCTAAAGCCGGAATATGAAAAAACATACACCTACCATCATGCCACTAATCATTCGGAAGTGTAGTCTTGCATTTCTTGTGATATTACTCACTGGTTTTGCTTCTTATGCTCAGGAGTACAAGATGTTCAACGGGAATATCTATACTTGTTCAGGCCAGATTACGGACTCAGGCGGCTCATCCGGCAACTACGGTAAAAATGAAAAATTCACCACTACTATTTGTTCAGATAATCCACAATATTCTTTATTACAGATCGCTTTCAAAACTTCTGACTTGAAGCCCGGAGACGAACTCTGTATTTACGATGGTATCAATACAAATTTTCCTTTACTCTCGTGTTCTGCACAAACAGGAAATTTCCCTTACGTCATTCAATCAACAAAAAATAACCCGGCCGGTTGTCTCACATTGGTCTTCACGTCCGACAATTTTCTTCAGGGTTCAGGATTCATTGGCGAAATATCTTGTAAGCCTGTTTGCCAGGACGTGGTGGCATCCATTACTTCTGCCAATAACCCTAATGGGGTCAATGCAGTAATTGATTTATGTGCCGGTGAGGCAATAGAACTCAAAGCAGTAGCTGCTTTTCCACAAAATAATCAGAATTATTTCCAAAAAGCCGGTGCTTGTAAGTATGAATGGTATCTTGATAATCATCTTGCTGCTACAACTGAAACTTATAATGTACCTGTATTTACAGAAGGTGGGCATTCGGTCAACCTCCTTATAACCGATACACTTGGCTGTAAAAGCCAGAATCTTGCATTACAAAAGCTCAGAGTTGCTCCTAAACCAACGTTTTTTGAAAATAATTTTGAAAAACTCATCTGTGTTAACGACCAACTGGATATAAGTACAGCCATCAATCTTGACAAATCAAAAGATCTGACACTTAACGAAAATTGGGCGTTTTTTCCACAGCAAGATTATGTGATAGATTCTGTTGCGTTGCCTGATGGTACAGGGCAGGCCTTCTCATCTGTTTTGTTTATAGGCAAATTTAACCCAACAGAAATAATTGATGACCCGGACGATCTCGATCAGGTATGCATCACTGTAGAGCATTCTTTCCTTAGTGATATCGAAATCACACTCACATGTCCAAGCGGACAAAAAATAATTCTTCAGGAACAAGGCAAAAAAACTGGAGTGGTACATCTCGGTGAGCCGGTAGAAGATGATGAACTCCTCCCGGATCCTATACCGGGGCTTGGATATTTGTACTGTTGGCAGATGGGCGCACCGAATGGTACATGGAATGATTATGTTCTTAAAAACAGCCCCAAAACACTCCCGGCAGGTGTTTATGCACCGTACCAATCATTCGAAAACCTCTATGGATGCCCGATTGACGGTCTTTGGACAATATCTGTTAAAGACCTCTGGAATAATGATAACGGCTACCTATTTTATTGGTCTATGCAGTTCAATCCGGATCTTTACCCTCCGGTTGATTCATTTACCAACAATATTACATCAAGCAAATGGCTGCCGAACGAAACCCTGCTGTCACAGTCAGCCGACTCAATGTCAACAGAAGGTATTGCGCCAGGAGCCATCACACACGTATGGGAGGTGACAGATGATAACGGTTGTACGTTCGATTATCCTGTTAATCTTCAGGTAAGGCCCGAACTTGATACCAAGTGTGGCCAATGCAATATCCAGCTTCTCGATATGGCAGATCAGGATATCTGTGCAAGCGAACAACTCGTCATCCAGGCTGAAACACAACCGGGTGGCCTGCAGACAAAGTCAGATTTTTCGATTATGTCATCAGAAGTGAACACAGAACTTAGTTACAAGGAATTTAACATTCCGGTGAGTCTGTATAACTTTCCTTCTACGCTCAACATTTCAACACTCATAAATTCGGTGTGCCTAACGGCTGAAGGAACAGATTTGTCCAAAACTGATCTCAGTCTTGTGAGTCCGGATGGCAAGGAGATTTTACTTTATGCACAAAATGATATTAATGCCAACGCTATTACACAAACCTGTTTTCTGCCTTCATCCCTTAATCCTGTCACAAGCGGTAGTGGTAGCTATACCGGAAATTTCAAACCGGCAAACGATTTTGTACAACTTACAGATTGCAAAGTAAAAGGAGATTGGCGAATAAGAGTA
The DNA here is from genome assembly GCA_019694295.1 of Saprospiraceae bacterium. Taxonomy (GTDB): domain Bacteria; phylum Bacteroidota; class Bacteroidia; order Chitinophagales; family Saprospiraceae; genus JAEUUM01. The sequence goes on along the minus strand of JAIBCG010000014.1, from coordinate 37,540 downwards.
AAAAAGCCGGTAGGAGACAGATTTATACTGACAGAAGCCAATCTTGATTTTAATATTATCAATAATCTTCATTACAGTTGGCAAAGCAGTTCACTGATAGATTGTGACACTTGCCAGAAAGTAAGCATTGCAGCAAGTAAGAATGATGTTGTGACACTTTTTACATTTGATGACTATGGTTGTGGAGATTCAAAATCATTTAAACTGAACGTTTTACCTGCCTTTGCTGCTCCTGTTGTAAGTTACAATGTCTTACCTGGAGGCACGATTGTTTTCAATTGGACAGCCATTGCCGGTGCTTCAGGTTATGAGGTAAGCATTAACGGACAAGCCTGGACTACACCGAACGGAGCATTAAGTCATACTTTATCAAATTTGCCACCGGGTACGGTCATCAACTTTAGTGTGAAAGTTTCTTCAGGAGTCAAAGCCTGCCCTAATGAAATAGCAACAGTATCTGCCTCCATTAATGATTGCGGATTGCTTACCGTAATAACAACCACTCCAGAATCTTGTATCGGAACAAAAGACGGTGAAATAAAATTAACGGTTACAAATGCAACCGGATCGCTCAGCTATAGCCTCAATGGTGCAAACCCTGTCAGCAACGGTACATTCACCAATCTTGCCTCTGGTGCTTATTCCATCATCATTCAGGATGGCAATGGTTGTAAAGATACCATACAGGCCGATATAAAGACAGCACCACCCATAACGATTAGTAAAACTGTCAAAGATGTGAGTTGCTTCGGGTTAAGCGATGGCAGTATTTCTGTTGAAGCTTTCGGCGGAAGTGGTGTTTATACCTACAATTGGATAGGTAATGCAGCTACCGGTCCAAATGCAACATCATTGTCGGCAGGTATTTATACACTTTTCATTTCTGATAACAAAAACTGCTCTGTCACAGATACCTTCTACGTCAAGCAACCTACTCAGCTCACTTCAGTGCCTTTTATTCAGAAGCCTTCATGCTTTGGCTTTACCGACGCTTATATCGATGTACAGAGTCAAGGAGGTGTAAAACCATATCAATATAATTGGTCAGACGGATCGGGGCAGGGTATCAAGACAGGGCTCGGAGCCGGTACCTACAAAGTAACCATTACAGATGTAAATGGTTGCTCAGTGGTAAAGAACATTCTGGTAACACAACCGGCAGCATTAAAAGATACAGTTGACGTGATTCAGCCAAGTTGTTTTGGTGATGCCAATGGCTCAATTGAAATAAAACTGGGCGGTGGTACTTCTCCATATTCATTCAATTGGAATGAATTTCCACTCAACAATAGTTCTAAGGTTAACGGATTGTCTTCAGGGAAATATTCAGTCACTGCCTCAGATGCCAATGGTTGTAAAGTTGCAAAGACTGTAACACTGGTAGAACCTGCCAAAGTTGAAGCAATAGCTGATGCTGAAGATGAATCATGTCCGGGCTTAAATGATGCAATGGCTGAAATTGTAATATCAAGCGGTAAAGGTCCGTTTACATACACATGGCCAAATGGTGTAACAGCCAATGGCAATAAAGCTATGAATTTGTTGCCGGGCAATTATTCAGTTGAAGTAGCAAATGCGAAAGGATGTAAGACGACAGTTAATTTTACAGTTAATGCAGCAGCACCATTTGCCGGCTTCGTTGATGCACCGCTCATTGATTGCAAAAGCACAAGTGGTATTGCAACTGTAGTAATCACAGATGGGGTAGCGCCATACACATACCTGTGGAATGATCCGCTGGCACAGACTACCAGCCAGGCGACTTCACTCGCAACCGGTAATTATAAAGTAAGTATAACAGATTCGCGCAATTGTCAACTGGTACTTGATGCCAATGTTACATCTAATGACCCGGTATTAGTTGACCAGATTTCAGTAAACAACACTTCATGCAATAATACAACTGATGGTAGTGCACAATTAAGTTTTAAAGGTGGTACACTACCATATACCATCACCTGGAATAATGGCATACCTGCTAATGATTTTAACCCTCAAAATCTCGCTTCGGGTACCTACGAGTACATCGTTACTGATAATGTAGGTTGTACATTGAAAGGCGATATTATCATAAATGCGCCCGAACCAGCTATTCTCACAGCACAGAGTACGGATGCAGCTTGTAAATTTGGAGCTACCGGTAAAATTGATCTGACAGTCACAGGTGGTACGCCGCCTTATGCAGCAAGTTGGAGCAATGGAGCTTCCGGTCTCAACATTGATAAGCTTACTGCTGGAGCTTATACCGTAACCGTTACAGACAATAAAAATTGTAATTATACTCAGCTGTTCAGTATCTCTGAGCCGGCAGAAGAGTTTACCATTGAGGCCACCCAAAAATACGTATCATGTTATGGGCAAAAACAAGGTGTAGCAGAAGTAAAAATGCTTTCAGGATCAGGTACGATAGCCACCGTACTTTGGAATACTGCCGCTACTGTCCAGACAATTAAATATCTTGCACCGGGCAATTATTCTGTGACAGTTACAGATTCTTATAGTTGTAAACAATCGAAAAGCATTAATGTAAATGAATGGCAAGCAGTCACGTTTGATGTGACAACCACAAAGCCCACATGCAATAACACTACTGACGGTAAAATTATTGTCACCAATATAAATGGTGGCGCCGGTGCCGGTGATTTGGCCAACTATCAGGTGTCATGGAATAATCAGGTGCCTGGACAGAATTTTACCCAAAAAAATCTGGCTTGCGGACAGAATGTAACCATCAAGGTTATTGACCAGCAAGGTTGTGCAACTACCAAAGATGTTGGCGTACCGGTCACTCAGGCTATAGATTATATAGTCACCGAAAAAGAACCTACATGCTATCAGTCTAAAGATGGTGTGGTTGAAATAAAGAATGTATCCGGGGGGTCAACGCCATATACTTTTAAGTGGAATACCGGAGCTACTTCACCATTGATAGCTGCACTGCCTTCAGGTGTATATAATTGTACTATTACAGATGCAAATGCATGCCAGCGAAATGTGTCTGCCTCTATTTCTGAACCCGAACCCATCAAGTTGAATGGCAATGTGATCAATCCGGTTTGTGAATACGATTCCAATGGTAGTATATCATTAAATCCGGCAGGTGGTAATGCACCTTACAAGTATCAGTGGGCGAATGGCTCTACTACATCTTCCATAACAGGTCTTACACAAGGTAACTTTGTGCTTACAGTAACTGATATTACCGGTTGTAGTATTACCAGCACATTTGCTGTGAAAGCACAGAATCAAATTGAATCTGAAGTTGAAATATTAGCAGCTGCCTGTTTTGAAGAAAGTACTGGTGCAGCCTCTATCAATGTAACCGAGGGGAAGGCCCCATTACAATATTCATTGAATGGACAGCCATTCAGCTCTGATAACTACTTCGAAAAATTACCAGCCGGTAAGTATGAAGCTACGATTAAAGACAAAGATGGTTGTACCGACAAGCTACAGTTCGAAATTAAGTCAGGTGCTGATTTTACCATAGATAAAATACAGGATATGTCTGTAGAGTACGGTAAGAATCTTGAGGTGACACCCAATATTGCATTAAATGGCCAAGTGAGTTATAAGTGGAACACCATAAACGTAGCAAAAGCGGTATGTGATACTTGCCTGAGACTTGACTTAACACCTCAACAAGACGGATATGTGTGGTTGCTTGTCACAGATGAGAATGGTTGTTATAAGGAAGTAAAATTCTTTATCGATGTTATCAAGGACTATAAAGTATTTGTACCAACAGCATTTTCTCCTAATAACGATGGTGTTAACGATTACCTAAGCATTTTTGCAAAAGACGGCATTCAAGTAGCTGAAATCAAGGTTTTTGATCAGTGGGGCGAATTGGTCTATAGTGTCGATAAACCTGAAATGAATCAGGAGTCAAAAGGATGGGATGGCAGTTTCTACGGACGACCGATGAATACAGGAGTGTTTGTATGGGTTTTAAAGGCAATTTACCCTGATGGATCAGAAGAAATATTGAGTGGCGAGACAACACTTATACGTTAAGGAATATCTGTATTGAAGAATTTTTAATAAAATTCAAATTTTCAAAGTTATTTTTGCAAAACTAAGATTATCTTTAGTCTTCATTTGATCAAGATAAAAACTATGAAATACAGATATTTATTATTCATTACCATATTATTTTCCTTCAAAGGTGAAATCTTTTGTCAGGATCCGCGTTTTTCACAGTTTTACACCACACCACAACTCATCAATCCGGCTTTGACTGGCGTATTTGATGGAGAATACCGCATCAATGTCAATTACAGAAACCAATGGAACAGCATTCTTAATAAAAGTGCATTTACAAGCTATGCGGCCGGTGGTGAATACAGATACAATGTAGCTGATGAAGATTATGTTGGTGGTGGATTGCAGTTTCTGAAGCAAAATTCTGGGGTAGGAGACCTGTCAAGGTTGCAGACACATCTCAATGCGTCCTATATTAAGCAGTTGGGTAGTAATTATCGAGGACCCGATTATTATCTGGCTGCCGGACTCCAACTAGGATTCGGACAGCTAAGCACCAACTGGAACAAATATTGGTTTTCAAGACAATATGACCCTAACTCACAATCTGTGAATACAAATATTAACAGTGGTGAATCGGGTGCTGACAGATCTGGACTTTTCCTTGACTTAGGTGCCGGTCTGTTGTGGTATGCAGTATTCGATGAGCGAACCAGTATTTATGTAGGTGGTTCATTAGGTCATCTTAATAAACCTGATATTGCATTGTATGACGATAGCAAGGAAAGTATGTACAATAAGTTTACTGCTCATGCCGGTGGCGAATTTCTGATAACACCTTATTTTTCATTGTTGCCCGCAGCCTATTTCATCACACAAGGCCCTTCTCGCGAGCTGGTAGCCGGCTCCAACATTCGTTACAGCAATGGCGACTGGAGAGAGTTTTCAATACGAGCCGGAGGTTTTGCCCGCATCAATAATCGTTTGAATAGTTTTAATAATTTTGAATCAACAGTAGTAAACCTCAGTTTCGAGTTTGACAGATGGATGATGGGCCTCAGTTATGATATTAATTTTTCTGACCTACAGGCAGTTACCAACTCAAGAGGCGCTTTCGAATTGTCATTGACATACATAGCACGCGAAAGAGCACGATACAGGGTCAAATGCCCAACATTCTGATATAAAAAATTAGCTTGATGAGCGTTATTTAATTGATAAATCGGCCATGTTTGCTGGAAACGGTCAATATGCCTACGATTAAAAATATCAGTAATACGATGTATAATAACAACATAGTAATTGTTTTGGTTTTCTCAATAGCACAAAGCTAACTAACTTGTTCTAGATATCGTACACTTCGAGTAAAATTTTAATATTTATTTTATTGATATAGGTCAAATTGGAATGTGAACACGACATTTTTTTAACAAAATTCTAATTTAGAATAAATCTAATTAAAAATAATTATTTGTATATTTGTGCATATTTTTGAATTATGAAATATACAATAGCCATCATTGCAGGAGTGACAACTAAAAGCCGTACAGAGGGTCTTCAGACAATGTTTGAATGCTGTAAGGATAAAAAGAAGAAATGTTGTAAAAAATACAAAAAGTCAAAACCCTGTAAAAAGTGTCCCAAACACAGTTAATTTTCTTATTCAACTGCCTTATTGGTCAAATTTTCTACCCGATCGGTCAATAAGTACAGCGCTGGCCTGCTGGGTAGCCATCACAAGTACGTCCTGAATATTGACATTGGCAGGCTGACTTATTATAAAATCAATAATATTAGCAATGTCATCTGATTTCAATGGGTTAAAATCATTGTAGATTTTGGCCTTGTCTGCATCACCTTCAAATCTGACAAGTGCAAATTCTGTATTTTCTACTGCCCCAGGTGCCACCTGGCTAACTCGGATGTTATACTTGTACAAATCCTGTCTGAATGATTTTGTAAGGGCATCTACTGCGAACTTTGTAGCACAATAGACATTACCGTTAGGATAAGCTTCTTTGCCGGCTGTAGAGCAAATATTGATGATATGGCCTTTATTTTTTCTTACCATTGCCGGAGCAATAAGTCTAGTCATAAAGAGCAATCCCTTTATATTGGTGTCTATCATCGTATTCCAGTGTTGAATATTCCCTTCATGTATGGGTGCGAGACCCATGGCCAGACCTGCATTATTGATGAGTATTTCTATATTTTCGGCTTTTTCTCCAAGAGACTGGATAGCAAGTGTGGTTTCTGCTTCATTGCGGATATCGAATACGAGGGTTTCGACTTGCACATCGTACATATCTTCAATTTCTTCAGCCAAGTCTTCAAGCCGGTCTTCACGACGACCTGTCAGTATCAAATTATTACCTTTTGACGCCAGCTTTATGGCTGTAGCCTTACCTATACCTGACGTAGCACCTGTAATGCATACGTAGCTTGTAACAAGCTTTTCAGCTGATGTTTTTTTGTCATGTGGCGTGGTTGTCACAGGCTCTTGTACCGGTATTTCAGTACTTGGTTTCGCTGTTGGTGTTTGTGTTTCGGTAGTGAGGCGTGAGGTTATTTCTTTAGCTTTAGCAAATGTTTCTGTTGCTTTTTCTAACTGACCAGCCTCAAAATATATATCGGCGAGGTAATATCCTGCTGTTGGGTGTAGCGGATTCCATTTTATAAGTTTCTGGAATATCTTCTTTGCTTTTTTAGCTTTGTTGAGTGATTTGTAGAGCAACACTCCTCGTTTTTCTAGCAAATCAATACGTGTTGTATCATGATCGAATGCTTTTTTGTAATAATTACTCAGTTCAGCATGTTCTTCAGGAAAATGAGCTTCTGTTATCTCAGCAAGTTTGACAAAAATGCCCGGATAATCGGGTTGCAATGCTGCTAGTTTATTAAAATATGTTCGTGCCAGCTGATGCTCGCCCACAGATTCTGACAGTCTGCCAATGAGGAAAATGGCCTCAGTATTTTCTTTATCGATCACAAGTATGTGTTCCAGGTGATCTGCAGTTTCTGAGAAGTTGTCAGGATCTTCGATTAGAAGTTTTACCAACTCAAGTCGGAGGTTCACATTGTCAGGATCTTTTATTAATCTATTGCGGTATTCTTGTAAAATGCCAGTTGGTCCGTACATAGTTGTAGCGTCAGTTCCGGGCGGATCATTCAGAATTTTACCAAATTTTTCGGAAAGTTCCCGTTCCAGATTTTTACTTTTATCCATTTCTTCCGTACTGATTATGATAGTGTCAGGTAATTGTTCTTCTGTAGTGTTTACGGATTCTCCGGCAGAAGGTTGGGTTACAGTAGCTTGTTCGTTTAAGTGTTCTTCTTTAAAATTTTTCAAATCGGCAAGTAGGGAGCTTTCTGTTTTTTGATCCTGTATTTCGTTTTTGGTGTTGGAGTTTTGTTCTGACTTTTCTTCAGTTTCGACCAATATTTTCTCTACCTGCCCATCATTATTTTCATTTTCGTCGGCAGGTTGGTTTTTCGCAGTGACAATATTTTGCACCTGACGTTCGATACGGGCGTCCTGTTCGTCATATTCTGCCATCTTTTTATAAGCTTCATGGCTGTCAGAATGTTGAGTAAGCTTAAAAAACTGGCAGTAATCATCTTGGGAGAAATCTTCATAATCAATAGGATGAAGGTTTCGGATTTTGTGAAGCAATTCGCCCACTTCAGCGGCTATTTCTCTAACTTTTTTAAGTGTATTGTCGGTTGTGCCGGTGAGTGTTTCTTCACCTATATGTTTTTTGCGTAATCTTAAGTATTTATCTTGCCAGTAATTTATGTAATAAAGGATATCTCCAACTGAAGTCAGTTTAGTTTCGGACTCACGTATGGCACCCGATATGGGATCTTCTACCCATGCTTTTGCCAGAATTAAAATAAAATTGCGGTTTTGTTTTTCGGCTGTTACGAGTAGTTCGTACAATTTGTAAATACAATTTTCATCTTTCAGAAAATTATCAGTTATTATGAGTAAAAAAGGAGCAGAATGTTGGAGAATTCTTTCACCAATGCTTTGATTCAGGAGTGCATTGCCTGTATGTATATGGTCAAATGTGAATCTGACCCGACTAATTTTTTGGTCGATTTCAGATGCAATGCTATGATTATCAAACTGATAACCAATAATATATTGGAATGTGTTCATGGGTTTCTCTTGCTGTTGTCTTGCTTTGGTGTTTTGGTTAAATTTATTCTTTTAATAATATCTCAATGAACGTACCAAATTCGTCGCGGAACTTGTTAAATTCATCAGTAGCAGGTCCGGAAAAGCCAGTATGTATCTTTCTTATTTTGTTTGTTTTGTCGAGTATTAACATTGTTGGGTAAGCACGGAGTTCATCCAGAAAGTCTAATTTTTGTCCTGCTTCTGTTTTGTTGCTATTGCCACCTAACACTATTTCATACGGTACATTTAATGCCTTTTTGTATTTGATTAGCATTTCATTAGCTTTGTCAACTTCTTTGTAACGTTCGAACGACAAGGCAATGACGGCTACCTTCGAAGTGTCGGCTTTGCTTAGAAAATCAGTAAGGAATTTTGTTTCATCTTTACAGTTCGGACACCAGGAACCCATAACCTGTATTATTTTTACCTTGCCTTGGTATTCTTTGTTATCAGGAGAAATATTTTTGCCTTCAGGGTTTGGCAGGTTAAAATGTACTGTTTCTTTACCAGGTTTTGTCTTTGTGATGGAGTCAGCATCTTTAAGTTTAAAATCCGGATTGCGCTTAGCAGACCATAGTGATGGTTCGGACAGACCTGATCGGAATGATCCTTGGATGGTGCTGTCGGGTTCTATTTGTGCTTCGAAAAGATAAGCATGTGCTCCGTCAAAACAGGAGAGGTAAAGCTTTTTGTCTTGTACAGTTCCTTCAAGATACCTAAAGTCACCTGTTTCGGTTTTAAACGTGCCGGTCAGCTGATTTCCATTTTGTTTAAATACTCCAATGGCATCCCAAGGCTTATCCGTATTTTGGTCGAAGGTCGTTTGCCAGGCGCCTGAAATATCCATAGCCGGTGTTTTTTTGAGCTCTGTAAAACGGATGTTTGTCCCATGTTTGGCTGTAAATGGAATCCGATAGTTATCTTTACTTTTTATGACAAATTCACCTTCCATGACACCGCTTTCACACACAGCATGGATGTACGAATCATACTCCGGAAAATTGATAAGGATGGTATCTTTAGCTGTACGACGGTCTCTTCCATACTGTATGTCTGTCACCTTGATTCTTTCTTCACCATTTATTATTTCAATGTAAAATAAAGAGTCATTAGTATATTTCACTTCAAACACAAAAGGCAACTGTCCTTCCATTACCTCATCAAACTTAAGTCCGACCTTCTCAGGCAAAGGTTTAGCTTCCGGATTCGGTGTAATGTTTTTTGGCGAAAGCGACAACTCACCACGCCAGTAGCCTGGAGGCAATTTGGAATATTTGCCACTAAATTCAAAGCAAGAAGTTGCTATCATTACAAAAAATATAAAGATGGTTGATATCTTAAAATTCATTGAGCTAATTAAATATAATTTTTGGGAAAAAATGAATGCACAAAGGTACAACTTTTTAGTGATTGTATGGTTCAAGAGCCTGGAAATAAAAAGCCCCGAAACTAAAGTTCCGGGGCTTGTAATCATATTTTATTGACCAATTGTTATTTAGATTTTTCACCTACAAACTGGTGTTCCTTTTTTTTGAACAGCACGTTGAATGTTGTCAGACTGCCGTATATCCTAGTGATGTACTGTTGCATTTCTATTTTTTCTTCGTCAGACATTTTTGAATGAGCATTTATTTTTTGTTCCATAACCCTAAGCCTATCGCGGAGCATTACTATCTTATGGAAGAATGTTTCGATGGGTATTTCTTTAGCGGCCAGATTTGCTTCACCGGGGTTAAGCACCATGGTACCACCATCCCACCTGTCGCCAAGTGGTACAACTTCACTAATATCAGACCAAGATTTCAAAATCCTGATTAAAGATTTTTCTGCTTCTGTATATGTGATGTTTTCTTCAGCGGGAATATGGTCAATTATTTCCCATTTGTCGTATTCTTTGCCAACTGTTTTCACGCCATGCTGAACAAAAACCACATCATAAGCCACCAGATGGAGCTTCGTAACCACTCCTACACCATAAGCCGGATGATTAACCCTGCTTCCTACTCCCAAAATAGCTGTACTCATATTCATTTTTTTGATAATATGTACGAAGGAATGTTGAAAATGTTAAACCATTTTGATTTTTCGTTCTTTAAGTTGATTAGAATATCGATTTCAAAATTAAAAAAGGCGTAATTTTGCAAGACAATGAGTAAAAAAGGAAAAATCCTTGTAGCCATGAGTGGCGGTATTGATAGTACAGTTGCAGCTATTATGTTGCATGAGCAAGGTTATGAAGTAATCGGTATAACCATGAAGACATGGGATTATGCATCATCGGGTGGCAGTAAAAAGGAAACCGGATGTTGTAGCCTTGACTCTATCAACGATGCTCGCGAGGTTTCTGTACGTATGGGGTTTCATCACTTTATAGTTGACATACGCGAAGAGTTTGGCGATTTTGTAATCAATAATTTTGTTGACGAATATCTGGCTGGCCGTACACCTAATCCTTGTGTTTTGTGCAACACACACATCAAATGGTCGGCGCTGCTCAAGCGGGCTGATGCACTTGACTGCGAGTTTATTGCCACCGGGCATTATGCGATGGTTAATGAACTAAACCATCGCAAGTTCATTACCAAGAGTAAGGATATGGCCAAGGACCAATCTTATGTACTTTGGGGGCTCACACAGGAATGTCTTCAACGAAGCATTTTTCCCATCGGAGAAATGACCAAGCCCGAGGTAAGACAGCTGGCATATAATATGGGTTATGAATCGCTTTCAAAGAAAGCAGAAAGTTATGAAATATGCTTCGTGCCGGACAACGATTATCGCGGTTTTTTGAAGAGACGTGTACCAGAGCTCGAACATAACCTTGTCGGTGGCAATTTTGTAGATCCGGAAGGCAATATTCTTGGCAAGCATAGTGGGTATCCGTTTTATACTATAGGGCAGAGGAAAGGCTTGGGTATGGCATTCGGCAGCCCCAAATTTGTAGTGGAAATTATTCCACATACCAATACCGTGGTACTGGGTGATATAAACGACCTTGTTCGCAATGGCATGCAGGTAAGCAAATTGAACCTAATGAAGTACGAACATTTGCCACAAAACCTTGAAACCGTTACACAGATTCGGTACAATGATGCCGGTTCCTTGAGTGTACTGAATATGAATGGTACCGATACTGTAGATGTGGAGTTTCTCTCAAACGTTAAAGGTGTCGCTCCCGGTCAGTCGGCTGTGTTTTATGAAGGTGACGATGTGGTAGGCGGTGGAATCATTATGTCCTCATCGCTGAGTGAATTGATGAATAACACAAATTAATCATGAATAGTAAAACATTTTTGGTTGTTGGTTTATTGGTATTTTTGTTTGGTGCATGCAAAAAAGATTCTTCAACCTTGCCTGATATCGAAACAGCAAAGGCATACCTGCCACTACAAATTGGTTCGGAGTGGATTTATCAAACGGACAGCCTCATTTTTAGCAAAACAATAAACAGTACTAAGATTGACACCTCAAGTTATCTTATAAGATATGTTATGGTTGACACATTTACCAATTCGGCAGGTGAGCTTGTTTTTATTACGGACAGATACGAGAAGAAAACAACCGATAACAACTGGAATATCAAAGCTGTGTCAGGTAGCTTTTTTAGCCAAAACAGATTCCTCATTACCGAAGGCAATAACACTTTTATTAAATTCTCGCTACCCGTAGCAAAAGGCCAACGATGGGACGCATTGGCATTGACTAACAAAGAACAGACTATTGAAGTAGGTGGTGAGCAAATTGAAATATTCAAGGGCTGGGAGTCAAGGACAGTATTTGCCGACAAGGAATTTGATAATGGAATTCAGACATATCCCGAGTGTTTTAAGGTTGAACTTGCAGATGTAGAGTCTCTGGTAGAACTGCGAAACGGATATGAAGTTTATGCTAAGAATACCGGACTTGTATATTCCGAACTAAGGATACTCGACACACAGTGTGGCGGCAATCCGGCAGCTTGTGACGGCATTCCTTGGGAGCAAAAAGCAGAAAAAGGATTTATTGTTAAGCAAAGCTTGATTTCTTATAAAAAATAATTGGATGATAAAGATAGGGCATACCAAAAAAACACATGGACTGAGAGGAGGTGTGAAAGCGACCATAGAAGAAAAATTCTACGAAGATTTTGATGCTGCCGAGTTTCTCTTTATTGAAATAAACGGAAAACAGGTGCCTTATTTTATAGAAGAGGTGACAGGTGGAAAAGAGTTGATTATCAAATTTGAAGATATTGACGACATCGATGCTGCCCGACTTATCACCAGCAAAGAGCTTTTTCTAAAAGAAGACCAGATCATACCGGCCGAGCAGCGTAAGTATAGCCAAATAGGCAATGAATATAACGAAACGCAAGGATTTGCAATGATTTCAACTGAAGGTAAATATATTGGTACCATCAGTGAAGTAATGGAAATGCCCGGACAAATCATGGCATTAGTCCAAATGGATGAAAATGAAGAGAAGCTGATTCCACTGAATGAGTATTTTGTCGTCGAGATAAACGAGGCAGAAAAGCAAGTTGTTATTGATTTGCCGGATGGCCTGCTTGAGTTATAAAAAAACGTCTGCAAAAATCAATCTGCAGACGTTCTTCAATATAAACGGACAAATTACTATTTGAATGTAATTTGCTTCGTTACGATTCCTTCCTTGAATATCAGATTGACAAGATAGTTGCCTGAAGGAAGACTAAATCTTTCAAGTACATAATTGTTACTGTTGATATTTGTTTTTGCCTTTACCAACCTGCCTTGTACATCATAAACATATACATCTTTTACAGGGTATTCGGCATTGGTAGTGAAACTTACCTGGTTAGCAGCGGGGCTAGGGCCGAATTTCAAACCAACCTGTAGGTCACTCAATTGATCTTTGGTGCTATTTGATTTACAGTCAAGATCAAGTGCATAACATGCTCTGTAAGCATAGAAGGTAAGAATCGAATCAATATACGAACGTGCCTTCTCTGGAGACATATTAGGGTTAGTCGCAAGACCATTGGCGTTGTTAGGATTGTCAGAAGCCCAGAAGTCCCAAGGAGAACTATCAAATGCACCGCCGGTTCCGTAGATTGGGTACAAGCTTGATATGCCGTCATTTCTGGTATTAGCTACGGTAGATACAGGGTCTTTGAAATCAACCGAAGAGAATGAAGCATTATTGCCATATTGCTCAGAAAGTTTAGTTGCAAGATATGATCCCTGTACTTCTACCACATCAAGAGGTGGATTAACCGGTACCTTTACGATACCTTGCTTATAAGGTGCATTCGGGTCGTATGGGCAATGGAATGCAATAAGAGGCACTTGTCCCGGATCTATCCAGGCTGTATCTGCCAAAGCACCGCCCATGTTAACGCAGAGTGCGAAGTCAGAATCATAACCAAGGTGGTTAGGGTAGTTTAAGGTATCACCTGCAGGGAAACCAGGGTAACCCGGCGGAACTACACCTACAGAAGTTCCATAAATATCGCCATTAACCGCCGGAATAACCATTGGAACGGTCTGTCCGCCGATAACTGTTACAAACTTACCGTTACTGGCAGTAGGTATCTTCAGGTAATTGTCAAGTGCTGCGGAGTTAAGTGTGATATAACCTCCTGTGCCGATGCCCCAAAGAACTATTTTGCTCGGATCTATACCAAATGAGTTGGCATTTTCATTAACATCTCGCTTGAAAAAACGAATTGCTGTTCTTGCATCCTGAACGCCACGGTAAACGGCATTGAGTATAGTGAATACTCTGGTAGTTTTGTCAGTAGCGGTTGGAGCCCATCCAAGACGATAGTCGCATGATGCTACTACATAACCTTTTTTGGCTAACTTAGTACAAACATCTACTACTGCCGAATCTTTTCTTGTACCGTTAGGGCTTCCGTTTTGTGGATGTGGTAAAAAATTGCCTGTGTGGAATACAAGCACAAGCGGTCTGTTGGTTTCGGTATCACCTACCGGCTGATAAACATCCATGTCGAGTGGTACAGGAACAGCCTCGTTGAAAACCTGAACATAAAGAATAGTAGCATTCACCCCGTAGGTATGTGTGCTTACGCTTACTTTATCGAATATTTCATCGAAGTAGCGCTTTTGTGCTTCTGACTTATTAGCCATAAACATGACTGTCAGGAGTAAAAGTAGTGTAAAAAATCTTTTCATTGATGCATAAAATTTAATGATTGACAAATATAATTAATATTATAAAATTACTTCCTGAAATCATACAAAATTGAAAAATATGCCAACCTTCCGATTAATGGTCCGCCGTATGTTTCATAGTGCAAATTGTTAAGCAAATTGGATGCTCCGAGTTTAAAGCTTGTGTTGATCTTCTGTATTTTGTGATTTATCTGTACATCTACCAATCCGTAAGAAGGTATAAAGCCAGTAAACTGTGGCGAACCTTCAAACGTGAATCCTTGTACCCATTTGTAGTTGACTGCAAAACCAAGATCATTTATTCGGAGTGATCCAAGCTTTAAGGACATGTCGCGTGCTGTGACTCCTATGTTAAATTTGTGTTCGGGTGTGTTGTAAGCCGGAATGATAGGGTCGTCAGCAAAGGTTTTTATCAGTTTGTTCCACGAATAGTTGCCCGTAAACATATAATATTTACCAAAATAATAATTAAGCCCAAGCGAAAATCCCTGTGTTTTGACCGTATTGTCTGAGTTGGCTGCATATCTGTATGCCTGTACTTCTTTTGGGCGAGAGAGTGGATCATGTAGCTGCCATTTGGCGCTTACGCCAATTTTATAACCAAGAAAATCATCGTAGATACTGTAATAATAACCTGCGTCAATGTACATTTTGTCAAAAAGTGTAGTTCTGTATCCTATTTCGAATGTCTTAACTTTCTCCGGCTGTATAGGGTTGATTCTGAAAAAATCCAGTGAATCGTAGCGTTGTGTATTGAGATAGCTAATAAAAGATTCTACCGTCACCAAGCTATCCACGCCATGAAGGTTGCCACCAAGTATAGCGCGACCTACATTCAGATAAAGATACTGGTCGGTAAGTGTCGGATTTCTGATAGCCGAAGAGAATGAAGCTCTCAGATAGTTGTTTTCGGCTGGTGAATATACGATAGAAGCTGCCGGTGTGGCGATGAAGTCAAAATTCTGATTTTTATCGAGTCTTATTGCAGCATTGGTTATCAGACGCCCACCAAAGAATTTTTTCTGGATACCTGTATATGCCCCGAACTCGTAATTGGATATGGACACTCCGGCGGTATCGTAGAATATAGTTCCTTCACTATTTGGTTTGTAGTAACGAGCATTGGCCCCTACAACAATGTAATCAGTAAAAATTGGCTCAAATTTATATTCTGCATGCGCATGGTACAGTGCCGATTTGTCAAAAAACCTGGAGCCAATACCTTTTTTGTTGGATTTTGTACTCACTATTTCATTAAACAATGAATCAAACCTTGCCGTACCTACCTCATAGAAAGGTGAAATCTCCGAACCCGGATTGCTACCAATACCATCGGCAAATGTACGTGCAAGATTGTGCCAATATGCCAGTGAGTCGCGGTTGTCAACAAGCCACTGGTTGGCCGCATCAAAGTTAAACGGATCAAAAGTTCCGGTTACAGGATTAAATTTCAACTCAGGATAACCAAGTTTAATCATTTTCTTGGAGATACCGTTGAATTTCCAGTAATGGCTGTAGTCATTTGACCAGAATTCATCCGATTTTGCTCTGTTTTGTAAAATCAGAGCTGTAAAGTAAGGATCGTACGAATCGCCAGCATCTTCGTTAGTAGCATACGCTCTGATAAAGAATTTATCCTTCAACCGGTATTCAAGACGGTTTTGGAAAAACAATATATTCCGAAGGCTAAAACGGTTATCGCCTTGATAAACAGTGGTACCTGAACCAAAACTGGATGAAATGATAAATTCTGGTGATGCAGATTCTTTATCGGGTCTGGTACGAATGTGGAATGCCAGATTGGCCTTGTAATTTTTTGTATTATAATCGACCAGATCAGCCTCTCGGTAACCTTTGCGGTAGTACCTTCTCAATCCGGCGGTAAGCCCCCAATAATCAACAAGCGAAGTGTTGTTGTTAAGAGAATAGAACTCATCACCATAAATGTTGACAGCATCATATCCGCCCGGGTTATCGGCCTTGTCAAGCGTACCTTCTACAGGATTGTAGTTTTCTGCTTCCCAGTCGTTTGCTCTCAGATAAGAAAAATTGAGTTTGTAGCCAAATACGTCTTTTCCGTTTTTGTTTTTCAAAGCATCGGCATAACGAAATGCAGTCTCTACCAGATTTCTTTCGCCAAATTTCAGACTTGCAGAAAGACCTTTGTGATAGAACGGGCTCTTGGTCTCCATACTGATAACGCCATTGAAAGCATTCGGGCCATAGAAGGCTGAACTGGCACCTACTATCAAATCAACCTTGTTGACATCGAGTTCTGAGCTGCCCAAAAAGTTGCCAAGTGAAAAGTTGAGACCCGGAGCCTGATTATCTACACCGTCTATTATCTGCAATGATCTTACAGGGCTCGTGCTGTTGAACCCGCGCATATTGATGATCTTAAAACCAAGACTGGCCGCTGTGAGGTCAACGCCCTTCATGCTGCCCAACCCATCGTAGAAATTATCGGCCGGCGTAGCCTTTATCGCCAAGAGGTCCATTGATTCGACCGTCAGTGGTGACTCTTTCTGTTTGTCGGATATCCGCTGTCCGGTTACTTCAACGGCACCTATCTGTACCGCTGTTTCTTCCATTCTAATATCGAGTAGTTTTGCTAGAGATGTGACTTCAACCTCGACATTGTCATAGCCCAAATAAGACACTACAATCGTAAATGGTACTTGTCTCGATGTTTTGAGTTCGAAGATTCCATCAAAGTCGGTGTTGGCACCTTCAGATGTACCTTTGATGAGAACCGTAGCGCCTATAAGCGGTTCGTTGTCCGCTGCACCTTTTATTTTCCCTTTCAGGGTATTCTGAGCAAATATGCCATTGATCGTCAATAATACTACCAAGAGGCAGAAAAGCGTTCTGTTCATCGAATTGATTTTTATTAGTTAAACACAAATTACTCGGCAAAATATCACTTTTTTTTCAATTACAAACATATTGTAATAAAAATTAAGACATATTTCGTCGCATTCTGTTTTTTATCGAAATGATAATGTTACATTCCGCCAGATTTTTTTATTTTTTAATCAATATGGCCTTTCCTTCCGTTCTTTTACCATCAAAAATACTCAATACATATTGGCCGGTTGCTAATATGGAGGTATTGATGGTCATCGTATTTCCATTGTAATATACCTCTTTGTCGAATACAGCTTTACCGGCAGCATCATATATTCTGATCATTTTGTTGCCTTTTGTTAGCCCTTGCCCCGGAATGTTGAGCAGATTGCCCGTTGGGTTTGGATAGACAAGAAGCGTGTTTACTTCATCTCTAAGTTCGTGAGTTGCCACGACAGGGAGTGAACCATTGGCAAATGCATATTCACCGAGCAGCAAGGTGTCTATTTTGATAAAACCTTTGCCATCTGTAGGGCTCAACATTTGTTTTGTATAATACGGATACTTTCGCCAGTCAGATTTCGGTGATGAGCGGTACACGAGGATGAGACTATCTTCCGTCACTGATACCAAGTCTGCATCCAGGAAGGTATTGCTTGTGTTGGTTTTATACTCCAATGTGGCACTTGCCTGAAAATTATCCGGCAAAAGGCCGTCAACTATCCAGTAATGTGAATTGGAAATTTTCGCATTGTCAGGATTATTTTTGATCGGGTCGGGTGGTATCCACATGTGTTGAACAGACAAAAGTGCAGTATCCTTTATTTCGTTTACCTTAAATGAAAACTCTACATAAGGCATTGTTACCGGAGCTTTTAACTTAAGCTTTGAGTTGGCATGCATTCTTGCATAATTAAGTTTGTTGTCTTCGTTCAATATGGCATACTGTACACTAAAGTCTTTTGGAAGTTCGACTGTTGCAGTTGAATGTTCGCCCGACACTACAATTTTTCTTGTCAGTTTTGACCAATCTTTTGCATAAAATGTAATTTCTAAAGGTACGTTTGTGTAGAAATGATTGGCTTTTCGAAGTTTTTGTGTAACGAATATTTCTGCGGTCTGTACGTTGTTTTCAATGTTATAATTGACAGAATCAATTTCAAAACCTGCGAATCCGGGCTGAAAAATCTGATCGTCAAAAAAGGATTTCATATCGAGTCCGGTTGAGCTTGTCAGCTGATCTCTGAACTGTATGGCATCTATGGCCGAATAGGCATATTTGTCGAGAATGGAACGCATACCTACCTTAAAGAGTGAATCGCCCATGTAACCTCGGAGGTTATGCATGACATCAGCTCCTTTCCAGTAAGTATGTCTGCCATAAATGTTTTCAAAACTGATGCCGGAGAGTGGTTCGTACTTGCCATCTGCCTGGTGGGCCTGACGCATGACATTCAGATGATTCGTTTTAACGGCATTGATGAATTTGTCTTCACCATATACGTGTTCGAGGAACAAGTGAGAACAATACTCGGCATTTCCTTCCTTAATCCACATATCGAATTCAGTTTTTGGAGAAACAATATTGCCCCACCAGTTATGCCCGAATTCGTGAGCCATTAGTGTTTCACTCGATTTATTGCCATTGTCGATTACATTGTCGGGGTATGCAATGTTGGTAGGGTGTTCCATTGCACCTACGGTGGTAAGCACATAACCTACACGTTCCCATGCGTATTTGCCAAACCATTTTTCCATTGCATCTACATCAGCACCGATATTAGAAAAGGATTTTTTTAGGTTGGTAGTATCGCCCGGCTTAGCAACCAGTTGTACTGGTACATCTCCGAACTGACCGGTATGTGTAAAATTAACCTCTGCATAATTGGCAGCCGCAAAATTGGTCAGGTAAGTAGGCAAAAGCTGGTTCATTCGGTAATGACGCACTATACTGTCACCGCCGAGCTTGACCTGGTCAATGAACGTGCCTACACAGTATGCCTTCCTTCCCGAATTGGTAAGCACCTTGATATCATACGTGGCCCTTTCTACAAAATTATCAAAACAAGGGTACCACACCCGGCCGAAGTTGGGTGGATTGGAGGACAGGCCTATACCCAGGTTGTATATGTAATTACTTGCAAAATAAACACCGCCCCATACCGGGTCTTGATAAGGTGTACCCTCATAAGTTATGGTGACAGAATCGATATCACCGGCATCGAGTGCTTTGTTAAGCTGTATATCAATAATTGGGTCGGTATAGTTATAATTAAGTTCTGCATCACCTTCGCGTTCTACTTTTGTAACACCAAGCTTCGTAAAATCAAGGCGGAGTTTATTCAGATTATCCTTTTTCGCCTTAAACAGTACTTTGGTTTTCCCTTTCAGAATTTTTCCTGAATAATTGGTGGCATCTATATATATATTATAGTGAAGGATATCAAAAGTATCGCTCCGCTCAATACCTGCCAGTATAGATTTTTGTTCTTCAGGTGTAATTTTTGCTCGGTTATAAGTTTTACCGGCATTATGACAAGGATGAAACTCCGGTACCGGCTGTGCATATATTCTGACGAAGGCAAATACTAGCAGATAAATAAGAATGATTCTCATATCGGGTTGGTTATTTTAACAATATATTGCAAAGTCACATTCCATGAAAAGGTATGTGATTTGTAAAAATAAACAAGTTTGAAGAATTTTCTTACAAAAACAATAAAAAAAAGAAATCAGCCTATAGAAATTAATTGTCCTCTGTGTGTTCGTCGGCTTCTTCTTCGTCTTCTACATCAGCAATAATCGGGGTAAGCATACTCAACTTCATCAGCTTTGATTCATTAGTAGAAATAACACCAATGCCAAGAAAGCCTCCTGCTGATTTAGCTACGTGTTTGGCAAAACTGGTGAAAGAATGATAAAGCAATGAGCCAAACTCTATTGGTAATTTTTGAAGAATTGGTTCTACGTGGGCAAGCTTTGCTTCAAGAATTTCGGTTCGCTGTTGTGTGCTCGCAGGTAGCTCATCAATGAGTTGGTGAAGCCTTTCATGAAAATCAAGCCCTACTGTTTCATAAAAAGTCTGAAGTGATTTATGGTGAGAAAAAGAACGGATACGGGTTAGTTTTTCTGCCCATTCAAGCTCTTCTTTTTGCATTTTTCCGTCTGCACCTGCTATCAGTACCGTGATTTGGCTAATGGCGTCAACGAGTATTTCTTTTTCTTCTTCAGTAATCAGGTCAAATAGTGCCTTCATGTGTTTGCTATATTTTAAATGAAGCACAAAGATAACCATTGCTGTTAAATTTTGTAAAAATTCTGTATTAAAAGTATATTTGCAGTTCAAATTATCAGGCAGCATACCATGAAGAACTCCACCGGAGATGAGGTCGTACCTACCACTCCCTTGATGTTACAATATTATTCCATCAAAAAACAACATCCTGATGCTATTCTGCTGTTCAGGGTAGGTGATTTTTATGAAACATTCGGACAAGATGCCGTAAAAACCGCTCAGGCACTCGGTATAGTACTTACCAACCGCAACAACGGTTCGGCAGATACTGAGCTAGCCGGTTTTCCACATCATTCACTAGATATGTACCTGCCAAGGCTGGTTAAGGCTGGTTATCGGGTAGCTATTTGCGATCAGCTCGAAAAGCCATCCAAAGAAAAGAAGATTGTAAAACGCGGTGTAACTGATGTGGTGACACCCGGTCTGGCACTTGATGATAAGCTACTTGATCACAGATCTAATAATTATCTTGCCTCTGTCTATAAATTGCCGAATGAACATTACGGTATTGGTCTGCTAGATGTATCAACGGGTGAATTTCTTGTGTCAGAAGGCGAACTGCCATATCTGAGTAAATTGCTCCAAAGCTTTGTGCCATCTGAAGTAATCATGCCAAAAAGCCAGTTGAAGGATTTTACAAGACATTTCGGCGATAGTTTTTACTCTTACGGCATAGATGAATGGGTTTATACAGAAGATAATACACGCGAACTCTTGTTGAATCATTTTCAGGTAACGGGCCTGAAGGGCTTCGGGATTGAGGAGATGGGTGGAGCAAAAATTGCGGCCGGGGCCGTACTACATTATCTGCACACTTCAGAAAAAAAAGAACTTGGCCATATCAATAGCATTGCTCGCCTCGCAAATGACAAATACGTATGGTTAGACCGTTTTACAATCCGGAATCTTGAACTTGTACACAGCCAAAATGTCGGCGGTGTACCACTCATCAACGTACTTGACCAGACGATAACACCTATGGGCAGCAGGATGATGAAAAAATGGATAACCCTGCCACTCCTCTCCAAAATAGCTATTGATTCCAGATTGAGTCAGGTTTCGTATTTCCTGTATGAAGCCGACATTGCCGAAAATGTAGAAGCCGAACTAAGGCAGATAGGCGACCTCGAACGCATCGTGTCTAAGGTAGCAATGGGCAGGATATCGCCACGTGAGGTTGTTCAGCTCAAACGAGCACTCGATCATGTCAAACCTGTAAAGGAAATGCTGCTTAATAGTGGCCTGGCCGAATTGCAGAAATCGGGTGACAGTATCCATGACTGTAAGGCCATCCGTGCACAGATATCGGCACAGCTCAATGAGGATGCCCCGTCAAGCATAAGCAAAGGCTCAGTAATCAAATCAGGATTTAATGCAGAACTTGACGAACTGGTCAATCTGATGAACAATTCGAAGGAGATATTGCTTGAGATACAACAAACGGAAGCTGAAAAAACCGGTATTTCGGGATTGAAAATAGGGTTTAATAATGTGTTTGGATATTATCTTGAAGTAACGAACAAGTACAAAGACCAAGGACTCGTACCCGACGACTGGATAAGGAAACAAACGCTTACCGGTGCAGAAAGGTACATCACCAATGAACTCAAAATCCTTGAAACTAAGATATTAGGAGCCGAAGAAAAAATAACGGAACTCGAGGAAAAACTGTTTCTGGAACTTGTAGAAGAAATACAACAATACATCATGCCCGTCCAGCATAATGCTCAAGTGATTGCCAAACTTGATTGTATTCTTTCTTTTGCCAGGGTGGCCCGAAAAAACCGATATGTAAAACCTGTGATTAACGATTCGCTACTGATTGACATCAAGGAAGGCCGTCACCCTGTGATAGAAACCATCATTCCGGCAGGAGAAAGCTATGTACCGAATGACATTTTCCTGGACTCTGAGACACAGCAAATATTAATGATAACAGGACCCAATATGGCAGGGAAGTCAGCAGTGTTGCGTATGACAGCACTCATCGTTCTGATGGCACAAATGGGGTCGTTCGTGCCGGCTGAGAGTGCTACCATCGGCATTGTTGATAAGGTTTTTACGAGGGTGGGCGCTTCTGACAATATTTCATCAGGCGAATCTACCTTTATGATAGAAATGAATGAGACTGCTAATATCATGAATAACCTCTCAAAAAGAAGTCTGATATTACTTGACGAGATAGGTCGTGGTACCAGTACTTATGATGGTATTTCCATAGCCTGGAGTATTGCCGAATTCATTCATAATCAACCCGAAGCCCGGGCCAAAACATTGTTCGCCACACACTATCACGAACTCAATGAGCTTGAGAACATGCACCGGCGTATCAAGAATTTTCATGTGAGTACCAGAGAGGCCAATTCGAAAGTTATTTTCCTGAGAAAACTACAACCCGGTGGTAGCCAGCATAGCTTCGGAATCCATGTAGCTAAAATGGCCGGCATGCCTCGTGAAATCATAAGTCGCTCTAACCAAATCCTTGCTGAATTGGAAGAAAAACACATACTGCAGGATGACCGACCTGGTAATGGCCGCCAGACGCCAACACAAAATATGCAGTTGTCATTTTTTGAAACTAAGGATGAGTCAGCCGAAGAAATTAAGAAACAACTAAAACAGCTGAATGTCAACAACATGACACCTGTTGATTGTATGCTTAAGCTGATAGAACTCCAAAAAATTACAGAAGGAGAAAGTTGAATCACTTAATCCTGTATGTAAAGAATATTTGAATGCCCGGTTTATTTTGGCTTCGCTTCAGGCTGAAGTTCAGGTGTGTCAGCTACATCATCCATTATCTCTGAGGTTTTGTCCCAAAAGCTTTTGAATAAAGGTTTAACCGAGGCAATAGCTGCTTTCCCGACTTCGGGCATTGCTGCCATAAAAGGATATGTCACGGCGGTTTGTTTGGTCGTTTCCTTTATAAGACCTACAGAATTAACGAGCCATATAAGCAGACTAAGCAGATATGCAAAAAAGAATGCCTGCAGGCCTCCGCCACCGATTTTATTGATGAAATTGATATGGGCAGCTTCAAGTATGCTTTCCACTTTTCTTCCTACAAACCTTACAAGAAACAATACAAGTACAAATGTCAGTAAAAGACCAAGAAAGTAAGCCATTTTTGGACTCTCGGACATTATTTTCTGCATAATGGTGATGACTACAGGCGATAATTTTAATGCTGCTAAAATGGCAACTATCAGAGATAAAGTATCGAACAGGGTTTTGATGATTCCACGCTGATAACCAAGGTAGAAGCCCAGGCCTAGAACGATAACTACAATAATATCAAACATTCGAAAAGATTAATTTAGATGCAATTATAATGCTTTTCTAAAATTATGTGTAGTTATCTGTAAGAAAATACAATAATTGTAAAGTTGATGATATACTTTCAGTATTTCTGAATTGTCTATTCTCAACGCATTCCACCAAGTGGACAGTCACCAGCTTTATTGTTCATTCAGTTGCCAATTGTACTCAAGCCACGTTGTTTTAGCATTCGCATCAATGTTGGTGTATTTGCTTATGAACTTCCGTACATCACCAAAATCTGAGGCATACCAACTGAATATCATAGAGAGTTTAACTCCCGAACTGTTGATCTGATTGTATTTTTTATTCAGAATAAAGTTTTTGGTCTGGGTTTCCAGTTGGGCATCTAGTATTTTTGCTGAATAAGCCTGATTAAGTAAGGGCGGACACGACTTTGCAGAGCAGTTCAATGCAAAATGTACTCTCGGATCCTTAAATTGCTTGCGTATGATGTCGTGTTCAATATTATTCAGGCTGTAGGTTTTGTTAGCTATTTTTATCCATTTCAAATCCCATGGTTTTCCGTTGTTGATAAGCTCGATGCTACTGACAGGATAATTCTTCAGAATCAATTTTATGGTAAAAGCATTATAAGCATTAATCCAGAAGGCAAGTTGTTCATTTTTTGAAGCAGTGACCGAGGGTGCATTTTTTTCTAGTATTTTTAGATATTTATCAAGTTCTTTTTCATCCTTTTTAAATCCTTTATAATCAACAAAGCCAGCTTGGTTAACATGTTTAATCAACAAATCATTGAATATGCCGTGAAGGGAAGCATCTTGTGAAAATCCGGTAAAGTGGAACACTATTAATAAACTTGTTAGCCATTTCATGCTATGCGTATTTAAGTGATAATAAGAACGCCTCAGAAGTATAAAAAGTTATGCTCTGCAAATATTTTTACAACCTATTTAACGAAAGAAATGACTGGATGTTTTTTCGTTCATTGGCCTGGGTATGAGCATTGTGTGAAATAAGGAGGAGGTTAATTATAATGAGTATTTCATCATATTTGTAGGATGCGAATTCCTACTTCACACAGCATCAAGATACCTGAATATATGCGCATGATGAAAATCATCCTGGCTGGTTTACATCAAGCCTATCTTTTTCAGGTAAAAAACTGTAGCTTTGCAGCCCTAAAAAAGAACTACAGTGAGTAAACCATCTATAGGAATAATCAGAGAAGGGAAAATACCACCTGATGCACGAGTCGCATTTACACCTGAGCAGTGCAGTCATCTCATGTCGGAAGGTTGGACTATCAGTGTCCAGAGCAGTCCGCATAGATGTTATCCTGATGCAGATTATATTAAGGCCGGAGTACCTGTGGTAGAAGATGTCAGCAATGCCGATGTACTTATCGGTATAAAGGAAGTGCCAATTGAGCAGCTGATACCTAATAAGACATATTTCTTCTTTTCTCATACCATCAAAAAGCAAGTACATAATCGTGGGTTGTTACAGGCAATGATCGAAAAGAACATTGCCATGATAGACTATGAAGTACTGACAGACGAAAATCATGAACGGCTCATTGCTTTTGGTCACTTTGCCGGTGTGGTTGGTGCTCATAACGGGCTTTATACATACGGACAACGAACAGGTTTATTCCATCTCCCAAGGATGAATTCATTCCCTCATTACGAAGATGCTCGCGAATATTATTCAACCGTCCAATGGCCCCCTATAAAAATTGTACTCACAGGTAAAGGAAGGGTAGGTATGGGAGCTGCTCAAGTACTAGACGATATGGGATTTCAATCAGTAGCACCATCCGATTTTCTTTCGAAAGAATACAGCACAGCTGTTTATACGCAACTCGATGTGCTTGACTATGTAAAGAAAAAATCCGGAGGCGAATTTCAAAAAAAGGAGTACTACACACATCCTGAGCTTTTCGAAATGGACTTTATGAAATACCTTGCGGTAGCCGACATTTTTATTAACGGAATATTCTGGGACAAGAAATCACTTGCCTTTTTTACGCTTTCTGACATTCAGCGGACCGATTTCTTTACCAAAGTCATCGCTGATATTACCTGTGACATTGCACCTGATTCGTCTGTGCCAACAACTATCAAAGCAAGCACGATTGAGGATCCCGTATTCGGTTTTAGCAGAAAGACCCTTCAGGAATGCAAGCCATATACCGAAGAGAGTATTGATATTATGTCTATCGACAACCTACCGAACGAGTTGCCACGAGATGCTTCCAATTCTTTTGGTGAAAAATTCATTTCAGTGATTCTTCCTGAGTTGATGAATGAAGACAGTGCTGTAATAAGGCGTGCAACAATGACAAAACAAGGCAGTCTCACAGAAGAATTCAGCTATCTTAGCGATTTTGTGATGCACGACATTGCCCAGAATATTTGACAGTGTTCTGTACTATTACAGTTTGAGAGTAGTAATTGATTTTGACCAATATCTGTGCCTGATTGGATGAAATAATTCATACCTTTGTGTAAATTTAAATACAGTAAATGCTTACAGTAAGTAATTTGGGCCTGCAATATGGCAAAAGAGTTCTGTTTGATGAAGTAAATCTGACTTTCACAGGCGGCAATTGTTATGGGGTTATCGGTGCCAATGGTGCCGGAAAAACTACTTTTCTAAAGATTTTGTCAGGACAGATAGATGCTACAAGAGGCTCGGTGAGTATTGAGCCTGGTTATAGAATGGCAGTACTAAAGCAGAATCACTTCGAGTTTGACGAATACGATGTGCTTTCTACTGTTATGATGGGCTACCGCGAGCTGTACGACATCATGAATGAAAAGAATGCCATATACATGGACCCCGATGCCACCGAAGAGGATGGTATGCGGGCTGCCGAACTCGAAACCAAATATGGTGAAATGGGTGGATGGACAGCTGAAAGTGATGCAGCCGAATTGCTTAGTAATATGGGCATCACCGAAGACCTCCACTACCAGTTAATGCACCAACTCAATGGTACTCAAAAAGTAAAGGTACTATTGGCACAAGCCCTTTTTGGCAACCCTGATATTCTGCTACTCGATGAGCCTACCAACGACCTTGATCCGGAGACCATCATGTGGCTCGAAGATTTTCTTGCCGATTACCGCAATCTAGTCATCGTGGTTTCGCACGACAGACATTTCCTAGATATGGTCTGTACACATGTTGTGGACATCGATTTTGGTAAAATAAAAATATTCAGTGGTAACTACTCTTTCTGGTACGAGTCGAGTCAACTTGCCCTCAAGCAGATGCTGGATAAAAATGCCAAACTCGACAAGAAAAGACAGGAAATGATGGAATTCATCCAGCGATTTTCCGCCAATGCATCCAAATCAAAGCAGGCTACCAGCCGAAAGAAAGCCCTTGACAAACTCAACCTTGAAGAAATACAGCCCAGTAGCCGAAAATATCCTTTTATTTTCTTTAAATCGGAGCGTGAAGCCGGTAATGAAATATTCAAATGCAACAATCTCGGTAAGAAAAACCTAAATGGCGAGTGGTTATTTCGCAATGTGAATGTTCAGTTTAACAAAGGCGATAAAATTGGTCTGGTATCAAAAGACAGTGTTGCTACTACAGCATTCTACAATGTAATTGCGGGTATCGATCAGCCGGATGAAGGCAACTATGAATACGGCCAAACCATTACAAAAGATTACCTTCCGGTAGAGAATGCCGACTATTTTGCAGTCGAGCACGACCTTGATCTGATTAACTGGTTGCGACAGTATTCTAAAGAAAAAGATGAACAATTTATTCGCGGATTTTTGGGTAAAATGTTGTTCTCAGGAGAAGAAGTTTACAAGATGGTGAGTGTACTGTCGGGTGGTGAAAAGGTCAGATGTATGCTGTCAAAAATCATGCTTTCGGGCCCTAATTTTCTGCTTGTGGACGAACCAACAAACCACCTCGACCTCGAGTCAATCACAGCATTCAATAATGCACTGACTGCCTTTCCGGGTAGTCTGTTCATTACCTCTCATGACCACCGGTTTATGCAAACAGTCGCTAACCGTGTAGTGGAGATATCGCCAAATGGTATGATGGACAAACTTATGGATTACGATGAATTTCTGGCATCGGATGCAGTCAAAGAACAACGCAGACAATTATATGGCGAATCAGTCGTTGTTTAGAATGGCACGCTTTTTTGTCATATAAACTGATTTTTTCAACAACATACCCGACATATCAATGAAAAGCCTAAAATTAACCGGATTTGTGTTTTTGTTATTACTGACGACCAGTCTGGTTAATGCACAGCTTACACAAAAGTCAACTCCTGCCTCGTGGAGAAATTTGCCGCAACTTACTGCAATGGATCAATTGCCGGTTTTTTCTCCGCAGCTACCTAATATTTCTCTTGCAATCAAGGAAGACGAGACAAGTGGCCAAGACAGATTTGCATTGCCGGTGACATGGGGTGATAATCCTTTGGACAATGGAATCTGGGAAAAAGCAGAAGGTATTTTGATATGGCGTATGAAGATAAATGCCAATGAATCAAAAGGCTGGATTGTCTGCCTGAATAAAGTCAACATACCAGACGGTGGCAGCTTGTTCATATATTCGGCCAATACAAAAATACTCAAAGGCGCCTACACATCATCCAAGAACAATCTGGCTGATAAGCTTACAATCGGTCCGGTGTCTGGTAGTGACATCATCATTGAATATAATATACCGGATAAAGTAGAAGCCCAATTGCCATTTTTACTTGATAAACTTTATTTCGTCTATAAAGAAAATCCTAATGTGCCCATCCAACAACAATCCTTACTTGGTGATCCGGCATATCAGTCATCCTGGCCTTGCATGATTAATGTAAATTGCCCGGAGGGCAGCCAATATGGAAAAGAAAAAAACGGTGTAGTACGCATATTGATAGCTTCAGACAAAGGTTATTATTATTGCACAGGTTCTTTGGTTAACAATACCAAAAAAGACCGTACACCTTATATATTATCTGCATTCCATTGCGAACATGGTTTGGTGCCATATTATGACAATTACATTTTTGCATTCGGATGGGAAACGGCCGACTGTACAACACCGGTAGAATCACCCGAATACCAAACAATGACCGGTTGCGACCTTGTGGCCAGAAGGGAAGAGAGCGATTTTACACTTTATAAGTTGAAAACAGATATACCGGTACTGATAAATGCTTACTTCAATGGCTGGAATAAATCAGCACTCAAGAAACCATCAAAGACTGCCACCATTCATCACCCGAATGGCGATGTTAAGAAAATTTCTTTAGACAATAATCCTGCGGTAGTATGGGCAAGCCCTATAAACTGGGCTTATGGTGCCACAACACCAGCCGGCCACCACTGGCGCACAGGACTGAGCAAAGGAGCATCTATGCCAGGGTCATCAGGAGCGCCCCTGTTTGACGAAAACAAAATGATTGTCGGTCAGCTTCACGGAGGTAGCTCTACCTGCTCGTTAACTACCCTTTTTTACGGAATGTTTTCTAAATCATGGGACGAGGGTGCCACACCACAGACTCGTCTCAAAGACTGGCTGGATCCACTCAATACCGGCAAGGATACCATCTCCGGCCTTGAAGTGCCGGCATTGCCTGTCTGCAGCATATCAGGCAAAATTGAAACTTCAAAATCTGCCTCTATGAAGAAAGTGATGGTCGTATTATCCGGATTCACAAACGATACAGTCTTTACAGGCAATGATGGTAAATACTCATTTGACAAAGTAGTCATCGGAAAGAATTATACTATTACACCATATTATAGTACCTTTGCACTGGAAGGCGTTTCAACAGGAGATCTAGTAGTTATCAATAAAAGTATTCTTGGTCAGCAGGCCATTTCATCAGAATATAAAAAAGTAGCTGCAGATGTAAATCTGTCCGGTACTATCTCTACAGCTGATATGAACATACTGAATAAAATGATACTCGGTTTACAGTACGAATTTCCTTCCAAAAAAACCTGGGTTTTTGTGACACCGGGATATAAGTGGCCGAATCAAGCCGGCAGTGCAGGTTCCCTGCACTTCAATAATATTCAGGTTGACCAGTTCAATGCCAATTTTGTTGGCGTCAAACTGGGCGATGTGACCGGAACTAATTAATTATACAATAGCTATGCAGATATTTTATAACCCACGATGCGGAAAATGTAGAAATGCTAAGAACTTTCTTGAAGATCAAAACATAAGCTGTGACATTTTCGAATACCTTTCTGAAACTTTCACAGAGGAAACACTCGATGAAATAGTGCGCAAATCTGGCCTTGATGTTACCGATTTTATTAGGAAAAAGGAAGACCTGTATAAAGAAAAATTTGCCCAAAAGGAATATTCACACGATGAGTGGCTTGACATCCTGGTAGAGAATCCGTCGTTGCTTGAGCGACCGATTATCATTACCGAAGATCGTGCCTGGATAGCCAGGAGCGATGAAAAACTGCAGGAAGTGCTTCAACAATACAATGATTAATCGCTTAATTATTGTACCCGGAATTGTGCCCAACTATTATGTACTGTTATGAAGCGCATTCATGTAGTAAGTTTTGATGTGCCTTATCCGCCAAACTATGGTGGTGTGTTTGCTGTGTATCAGTTGCTTCAATTCCTGAAAGAATGCAACGTGAATGTGGTATTGCATGTGTTTACATACAACAAAAGGCAGATAAGCCCGGAACTCAATGTGCTTTGTGAAAAAATCATTACCTACAAGCGCAATACAGGTTTGTGGTCTCAGTTGTCTATATTGCCTTATATTGTCAGAAGCAGACGCCACCCGGACCTCCGACGAAATCTCATTGCCGACGATGAACCTGTTCTTTTTGAAGGTGTACATACCTGCTATTGGCTGAAGGATGTTGCCAAAGTAAAAGCCAATGTCTTTGTCAGAGCACACAACATCGAGGCAGATTACTACCGGTTTCTAGCTAAATATGAATCTGAACTTACGAAAAGAATTTTTTTTAGCATAGAAGCATACAGACTCCGGTTTTTTGAAAAGAAGATATTAAAATTAGCCTTAAAAGTATTCTGTTTTACCCAAAAAGATGCTGAAATGCTGTCACATTATGGCGTACGCACGGTAGTGTCTAATCCGTTTTTTTCATCAATGCGCATACAGGTGAATAAAGGGAATGGTCGGGGAATACTCATCCATGGAAATCTGGCAATCAACGACACTGTTCAATCAATCAGGCTTATTCTGCAACATTTTAAAGATTATCCTGAAATAAAGATGATCATAGCAGGCAGAAATCCTGCAGATGAATTGATCAATTATCTTGTCGGATTTCCTCAGGTACAGCTCATAATAAATCCGGATGATGCACAATTACCCGAATTGATTCAAGACGCCCATATACATCTTTGTCATACCAATATTGAAGCCGGTTTTAAGATGCGATTGATGTCATTATTGCAATACGGAAAGTTTATAGTTTGTAATGAAAAATTTTGCACTGAACCATTATTGAAACAAGCGTTGTACATTGAAAATGATCTTGCAAAATGGCCGGCACTTGTAAAAACACTGCTCGGCAAAGATTTTGAGCCAATAGATATCGAGCATAGGTCAAATGTGGTGAATACACTAAATGGCACACGTGGTATCGGAATACTAATAGAAGAAATTTTCGGAAAGAACACAAAGTGTGAAAACAAATAAGGTTTTAAAATATTTAAACCGTGAGTTCGACTCACAAATATTGCCAACAAACAATAAAAAATATCTCGGTTAATCTGAATTTTCCTAATATTGTATTTCAAAAACAATCATACATTGACGAAGGAAATCTACATCATACGACACGGCGAAACAGAGCTCAACAAATTGCGCATTATTCAAGGAAGCGGGATAGACAGCAGCCTTAATGAAAAGGGTAGGTCACAGGCACGCGCATTTTATGATTTTTATAAAGCTGAAGATTTTCAGTTTGTTTATACTTCTGCACTGAAGCGCACCGTGCAAAGTGTCCAAGACTTTCTTCTTGAAGGCATTCCGTACAGGTCACTCAGTGATATTAACGAAATATCCTGGGGTATTCACGAAGGGCAGTCACCCAATCCGGTTTTGACAAATTCATACCTTGAGGTAGTAAAAAAATGGGATGCTGAGGACTACGATGCTGCATTGCCTCAAGCTGAATCACCACGTGAATTAAGTGACAGGCTAAGACGTTTTGTAGATGAATTGCTTGCGAATCCTGCTGAAAAGTTACTTGTGTGTAGCCATGGTCGTGCTATAAGGTGTCTCATGACCATCCTGCATGATGAGCCATTGAAAATGATGGAACAATACGACCACAGCAACACAGGATTGTTCAAGGTGTTATATAAAAACGGTCGTTTTGCATCCTTGACACTCAACAACACAGATCATCTGCATACAGAAGAACTCAGGTCAATGGTATGGTAACAAACGCTGAACAGTAATACATCATTTGATTAGTCCTTCATAAAGCCATTGGGCGAGTAGTTGTCGGTTATCGGCCTGTAGTATTCTTTTCTGGTCATTGTAGTTTTTGATGTTGCCAAGTTCGACAAATACGGTAGGTGGCCACAGTTCGCGCAGCATAAGCAGGTTACGCGTAGAGAGCTTACCTTCATACTGACGGCCTTTGCGATGCTTCGCATATTGAAGGATGAATACACTCAGCATATTTTTCGAAATACGGATCGATTCCTTAATATCATCCTGGTGGTAGAAGAATACATCGGTCTTCTTGCTTTTATTTCGCGAATCTATATGTATGAGCAATGCCCGCTGTACTTTAACGCCTTGTTTTTTATGCTTCAGATAAAGGTTGTTGATGGCTTTGGCACGCTGCTGGAGCCGTTTTTTTTGATCAAGTGGAATGGTAAGCCCGCCATAGCAGATTTCATCATTATCTAGTTCTAGATATTTTTCATCTCGTATGCCATCATTCATGTCTCGTAGTACAATATAGGCAGTAGCTCCTTGCGAAATAAGCAGTCTGGCTACACGAAGTGCAATGTCGTAGGCATATTCATCTTCTGAGATGATATTGCCGCTCACTTCAGCCATAGCGCCGGGGTCAGGGCCACCGTGTCCGCTTTCTATGTAATATACCTGACCTGCAAGTTTGTTGGAGGTGATGCTTACATTTTCATACTTCGGACCGAAAATCGGATACTTTCGTGACGTACCTGAAGCAGGCTCGTCGCTTAAGAGTTCCTTGGGTGAAGATTTTGGTACGTCAGTCGGGCTACAGTGAATCTCAGAATACGGCACCCACAATTCCTTATCAGTTAGAAAACTTTTTTTCTTTATTTTCTTCTTGACCATTTCTTCATTGTAGGCCTGAATCCGTTTTGCCTGCTCAAGATCATTTATTTTCAGTGTAGAACGAATGCTTTTTCCGTTATAAACATAGACCATAATGGGCAAGACATAAGGAATGTCAGCCCGCAAAAGGGCACCTTTCTTGATTTTGTTCAGTTCATAGAATTTATTGAAATTGCAGCTGAACTCCTCGAGGTGGTACCTGCGCATAAAAGATAGGATGCCATCGCCTTTTTCCACTTTTGATTCGTAATAAAAATATGCAGGTTTTTGTCCAAAACTGAAGAAAGAAAGCAGGCACAAAGTAACTATGTACACAAGCCTGTGTATCAGTTTTTGATTCCATCTATATGTAGAATGAGTTGTCAAAATATTAATATTAACGGATGATTTTTCCACTTAATTAAGGAAGTTGACTAATTTTGTTGCCGAAGATAGGATTATGCAAGCAATTTTTTCACTTTTGGTCAAAGAATTTACACTTGAGTGGCGACAAAAACACAGTTTTGGTGCTTTGTTGCTCTATGTGCTGGCTACCATTTTCATCGTTTTTTCAGTCATTAAGAACATCGCACCCGATGTTTGGATTGCCTTATTTTGGATTATTGTGCTTTTTGCATCTGCCAATGCGTCTGCAAGGAGTTTTTATCAGGAAAGTGGTGCCAGGCAATTATTTTATTATCAGTTGACGCATTCGCTCAATTTTATTTTTTCAAAATTTTTATACAATTTTATCCTTTTGTTCTTGATTGGGTTACTTACGTGGCTTGGTTTTATTTTCTTCAGTAAGGCTATAGTAAGAGACTATGGTTTGTTTGTACTCACCATCGTGTTAGGGTGCCTGAGTTTTTCTACCATTTTTACATTTATTTCGGCCATTGCCAATAAGACTCCAAATGGTTCATCATTGATGGCTATCCTGAGTTTTCCGTTGATGATACCTGTGATACTTACATTGCTAAAACTCAGTGCACAGGCTTGCAGACTTATGCAGGATACCGGTTACGTTAAAGATATTATCATTTTATTGTCCATCAACGGGATGCTTATAGGTGTCATGATTTTTTTGTTTCCGTTTGTTTGGCGAGATTAATACAAGAATATGGCAAACATCAGCAATACTTGGGCAAAATTCATTTCTATAGGCAAATATATCGGCGCCGGGCTGATAGTATATTCACTCATCTCCGGTCTGCTCGTGCCACTTAAGCCGGGCATCTTGGCAGTAGAGCCAGTAACGCTTGATGCAGGCAAGCAGTCGGTCATTCATGTCACAGGTTATAATACACATTTCGAAGAAGGCAAAGAATTAAGCGCTTTTTTGAAATTCAACGACGGTACATTCCTTGAATCAGCCAATAATCTGGTGCGTTCGGGCAAAAAGATGGATATTGCCTTTCACATACCATATCCACTACCATTTCCCGACAGGGTATCAGACGCAGTTTTGGTCGTCAATTCGCCGGAAGACGGAACAATGATTAAGCCTGCAGCTGTAACAGTGAGGCAGGCGGTCTTGCCGGTTGCTACCGAAATGGACGGTGTTTTTCTAAAAGATGCAGGAAAGCTACATGTACATGATGCTTGGTCATTTCCATACAGAGGTATTCTTGAAGAGACCATCCGGAATATATTTTACCACGTTCCGCTCTGGATTGCTATGGTAGTATTGTTCGTGTTGTCGGTCGTGTCGAGCCTGTATTTTTTAAAGACAAAACAGGAGAAATACGACGAAATAGCAGTGGCCACCACTTCAATCGGCATCTTACTCGGTATTCTCGGACTGGCTACCGGTGCAGTCTGGGCTAAAAACACCTGGGGCCAATACTGGAGTGGCGACATCAAACAAAGCATGACGGCCATCGCACTACTCATTTATTTTGCATACTTTATCCTACGCTCATCGCTCGAAGATGACGTTAAAAAATATTCGTTGAGTGCAGTTTACAATATTTTTGCATTTGTAGCATTGATACCTTTGATATTTGTCATTCCAAGGCTTACAGACAGTCTGCATCCCGGCAACGGAGGTAATCCTGCTTTGGGTGGAGAAGACCTTGACAACTCAATGAGGCTGGTCTTTTATCCGGCATGCATCGGTTGGATATTGTTATCATTATGGATGAGCGATATATTACGAAGAATAATACGGCTTGAACGCAGTACACAAAACGATTAATATGAAAAACAAGAAGATAATATCCTTAGTATTTTTTATACTTTCAGCAATAAGACTTTCGGCTGCATCAGGTGGTGAAGATTTTATGAGCAATATTGGTAAAATATATGTAGTCATTGCAGTAATCGTATTGATCTTCATCGGTATATTTGCAATGCTTTTGCATATAGAGCGAAGAGTGAAAATTTTAGAAAATCAAAAAATTAATAATGAGTAGTCACGATTCATTTTTCAAAAGTGTGGAACGCAACTTTGATAAGGCTGCATCACACACCGACCTTCATAAAGGTCTGCTGGAACAAATAAAGGTTTGCAATGCTATTTACTCGATGAGGTTCCCGGTGAAAATCGGTAACGAGTATCAGGTAATAGAGGCTTACCGGGTGCAGCATAGTCATCACCGATTGCCGACCAAGGGCGGTATCCGCTACAGCGACAATGTTAACCAAGAGGAAGTAATGGCTCTGGCAGCTCTGATGACCTACAAATGCGCCATAGTAGATGTACCATTCGGTGGTGCAAAAGGTGGTGTAAAAATTAATCCAAAAAATTACACCGAAAACCAGCTCGAAAGAATTACCAGAAGGTACACGACCGAATTGATACGTAAGAATTTCATAGGCCCGGGTATCGATGTGCCTGCTCCTGACTATGGTACAGGACAAAGGGAGATGGCATGGA
Organism: Saprospiraceae bacterium; assembly: GCA_019694295.1. Lineage (GTDB taxonomy): Bacteria > Bacteroidota > Bacteroidia > Chitinophagales > Saprospiraceae > JAEUUM01. The sequence goes on along the minus strand of JAIBCG010000014.1, from coordinate 1,612 downwards.
TACTTGACACCTACCAGACATTTAAGCATGGCGAACTTGACGCCGTAGCATGTGTCACCGGTAAGCCGGTAAGCCAGAATGGTATCAAAGGAAGAACAGAAGCTACAGGTCGGGGTGTGTTTTATGGTGTGAGAGAAGCTATGAGTTTCAAAGACGATATGAAAAAACTCGGGCTCACTCCCGGTATCGAAGGCAAAACCATGGTAGTCCAAGGACTCGGTAATGTAGGGTCGCATACTGCACTTATCTCTCAGCAGGAAGGTGATGTCAAAATCATAGGCGTGGCAGAATACGAGGGCTCAATATATTCGGAAAATGGCATTGACGTAGAAAAGCTTATGGCTTTCAGAAAAGAAACAGGTTCTATCATTGGGTTCCCCGGTACCAAGACACTAAAAGATAACATGGCTGCTCTCGAACTCGAATGCGACATACTCGTTCCGGCAGCACTCGAGAACCAGATAACCATGGAAAATGCACATAAGATAAAAGCAAAGATAGTAGCAGAGGCAGCCAATGGCCCAACTACATCCGAAGCAGCAGATGTGCTTACCAAAAATGGTATCATGGTCATTCCGGATATGTATATCAATGCCGGTGGTGTTACAGTTTCGTACTTCGAGTGGCTCAAGAATCTTTCGCACATGCGCTTCGGCCGAATGGAAAAACGATTTAATAGCAATACCTATGACAACTTGCTTAAAACGATCGAAAAACTTACCGGGAAAACTGTAGGTGACAAGGAAAGAATGGTACTGACACGCGGTGCTGAAGAAATCGACCTTGTACGCTCAGGCCTTGAAGAAACTATGGTGACTTCATACCACCAAATCCGTGAGACATTCCAGCGTAAACGAAAGATAGAAGACCTGAGAACTGCTGCATTCGTTACAGCTTTGCAAAAAATCAGCAGCGATTACGAGAATCTCGGCGTGTTCCCATAATAGAGATAAGTTTTATTTTGTTAGTGAATGATTAGCAGTATCCTGAATAAGGGTACTGCTTTTTTTGTGCCGAATATGTTATGTAATCGATATACTCATTTTCTTATTATTCAGGAAAACATTTCCCGTAATCGGGTGTTTTAAGATAGTTGTGCAAAATATTTGGTAAAAAATTGAAATGTTTACAAACAATTTATGTTTCGGATTGTTCTGTATTGTCAGTTATGATATATCTTCACCAAATATTCTTTTTATATTAAGTCTAAATTGTTTGTTTTCATAAAATCTCCGATATTTCTTTCTTATATAAAAGCATAAAAACTCTTTCTTGTCAAGTAGTTTTAAAATATTTTGAATAAAATTTGACAAGTTTTATTTTATTTGTTATTATTCTATACTATTCACCATAGTTGGTGTTCTGCAAAGAATACTGCCAAATGTGTGCCAGAATATGCGCAAATAAGATAACTAACTGTTTAGTAATACATTACATATTTTCATCATCTATCTTAGGATTGACCACCCTACCATAACGAAAGGGCAACCCTACCAAAATGAAAAGCCATGCAGATTAAAACGAGTAATTCTTCGCCATTTGCAAAATAATATCTACTTTTGCAGACGGACGTAAACAATGATAGAAGCTACAGAGATATGAATACACTACT
>JAIBCG010000058.1 GCA_019694295.1 Saprospiraceae bacterium | reverse complement strand
TTCCTCTCAGAGCTTACAGGGGATTTCGGCGAATTTATCGCAAAAATATTTTTCAAAAAGAAATTTATCCTTCCAAAATTCATTGACATACCGCTCCGCAGCCTGAAATATCTGCTGCTTGCATTTTTTATTTACGCAATTTTCATCTTGATGTCCGGCGAGGCAGTCTGGGCGTTTTTGGACAGCCCGTATAACCTTACTGCCGATATAAAGATGTATTTATTTTTTGCGGATATCTCCGGGTTTGCGCTAACCGTTTTGATTATTCTATTTGTTTTATCTATATTTATTCTTTCTATTGCATTTATTGTGACATGGTATATGCAAAATATCTGTAAAAAAAAAGCTATGTCCTCGGACATAGCCAAATTTACCCAATTAAGGTAAGGGATTTTCGGTTTTTTGGGAAAATGTAAAAACAAATAAAACCGAGGGATAGCGGCTTTAGTTGGCAAACCCAGTTTCGTTATACAATAACTACGCTGAGCCTACAACATTAACAGTACAAATTATATGCCAAAAATTAATATATGTAAATATTTCTTATAAAAAACTTCTAACATACATAGACTATTAAATATTATTAAAATGCGTAATGTAAAAAAATGCTACAATCTTAAGCTCTTCAAGCGCCAATCCACCTAATCATCTAGCGCTATGTCACATAAACAGACTGGTTGAACGGCATTATAAAATAATTTATGCATAAAATCAGAAAGCTATACTTGATATATATTTCATATACATCAAAATAATTCTGTCACTAAAAATTCTGATATCGATTATTCATATTAATAATTATAGCATAACTTGGTATCATTATGAACGATCTGAGACAACAACATTTTATCATGCGTTTACAATCCCATGACACGCAATTGCACTTTGTGCCCGAAACAGATTCTACACTAAGGCATTGGCTCAAGAGAAATGCCGTGGAATCGTACAAATACCGAGTAGCTTTGATTTTTTTTCTGATCACGGGTACAATCGGGCTTTTTTTATTCTTTTATATGATGTAAATTTGCAGTAACAAACACCATTCACCAATTTATATCATTCCATGGAAAATCCACTCAAAGATTTGGTCGAACGTTCTGCATTTGGCGTCTGTAGTTATCTCGGGGACAAAATAGGCATCAGCCACACTCGCGTGAGGATGTATTTTTGCTACATTTCGTTCCTCACTGTCGGATCGCCGGTAGTCATATACCTATTCCTGGCATTCTGGGTGAACATCCGCAACTATCTGCGTAAAAGCAGTACCATTTGGAGTTAGGCCAATAAACAATAAAGGCATAATTTAAGGAATCCTGATTAGAATAGTAAAAATGCCTGATAATCAATCTATTTATTACTACACTTAGTCAAAGCGTACAACATAAAACTATGATACCCAGGACGTGTGTAATGATAAGATATTTTTATAAAAATTACAATTAAAAGTTTCCGTAATTTTTTTACGGAAACTAAATTAGAATTTTCTTTGCAATTAACAATTAAATCAAATGCTAAGAAAATTCAAAGTTTCTAACTTTAAAAGTTTTGAAAACGACATCTTACTTGATCTCACAGCAGCAAGTGGATATGAATTCAATAAAAGTTCCATTAAAAAAGGCTTGATTAATAACGCAATAATTTACGGTCGTAACGGTGTTGGTAAATCAAATCTAGCTTTTGCAATCTTCGATATCATCGAACATCTGACGGACAAAGAAAGGAATGAGCACCTTTATTAAAATTATTTAAATGCTTTCAATACTAACGGCTTTGCCACGTTTTATTACGAATTTTCTATTAATTCGAAGATTGTAAGCTATGAGTATAAGAAGTCTGACTACAAAACCATTATTTATGAGCGTTTTTTGATTGATGGTCAGGAACTTGCCATATTTGACAGATTAAAGGATACCCAAGCTAGAATTTATTTTGAGGGCGCAGAATCCTTGAAAACTAAGATTGATAATCCTGAATTATCAGTCTTAAAATATGTAAAGAACAATACCATTCTGGAGAAAAACGATACCAATTCTGCTTTTCTGGATTTTTTTTCATTCATAGAAAAAATGCTGTATTTCCGTTCTTTACAGGATAATGTATATCAAGGGTTACATATCGGAAGTGAAAACATTCTTGAAAACATTGTAAAAAGAAAAAATCTGGTTGACTTTGAAAAATTTTTAAATGCAGCAGGTATAGAGTGTAAGCTTTCAGTTGTAAAAGAAATGAACAGAGATACAATTGCTTTCTCCTTCCATAATGGTAAAAAGATTGCATTTCATGAAATCGCTTCTACCGGTACTAATTCACTTGCTTTGTTCTATTATTGGTTTCAAACCATAAAAGAATCGTCAAGTGTTTCTTTTCTTTTTGTTGACGAATTTGATGCGTTTTATCACCATTCTCTTTCTGCAATGGCTGTAGAAAAATTAAAGGAAACGGGTGTACAATTCATACTCACAACGCACAACACCTCTATTTTGACAAATGACTTGTTAAGACCTGATTGTTATTTCACTATGACTAAACGGCAGATTCGTTCTTTTTCAAACAGCACAGAAAAAGAATTACGGGAAGCACACAACATAGAAAAAATGTATAAAGCCGGTACTTTTAATGTCGAATAATATCCTTTTTATTTTTGAGGGCCAAAAAACTGAAAAATTAATTTCAGATAGCCTTTTCAGATATTTTTTAAATGAAAATACTGTTGTCACCTGTGCATATTGTACTACTATATACAAAATTCACAATGAATTTTTAGAAGACGAATATCTTGATACATTTAACTTAGTTAAAGATTTAGATGCCAATAAAGAGATTCTAAAAGATTTCAAAAGAACCGATTTCGCACAGATCTTTATGTTTTTTGATTATGATGGGCATGCAAGCAACGCAGGGGACCATAAGCTGATAAACTTGTTAAATTTTTTTGATGAGGAAACTGAAAAGGGCAAACTATACATCAGTTACCCAATGGTAGAAGCTTTGAAACATGTTGAAGATTTTAATACTTTCCACATTCTGGCTGTAGCCTGTAAGAACTTCAGTGTTTACAAGAATACTGTAAATAAAAAGTGTCTGAAAGAATTAAAACATTTTAATCTCTACAACGAAAATATTTGGGAGAAAGTAATTTCTACACATTTATACAAAATGAATCAGATTGTAAATAATACTTATACATTTCCTACTACCATAATCAATCAATTGACCATATTTAATAAACAACTAGAAAATCACAAAACCTTAAATAAGACAATAGCTATTTTAAGTTCTTTTCCGGTTTTTCTTCACGATTATTATGGAAATCAAGAATTAAAACACCGTTTGAATGAATTCCCGCACTAATTATTTTTGCCAAAAGTATAATTAACAAAAACTAATAAAGTAATCGCAACATTATAAACCCTTTTGTCGTCGGTTAGTTTACTGCATAAATGCATACTGTATAATATTGGCACCCATCTTCAAGGCTGCAAGGCGTATGGCCTGATCGTCTTTGTGCACTTCGAATGACTCCCACCCATCTGATATATTGCTCTCGAATGAATAAAAACACACAAGCCTGCCTTCGATAAAAATACCAAACCCTTGCGTAGGCTTATCGTTGTGCTTGTGTATTTTTGGCAATCCCTTCGGGAAATCGTATTTCTGATGGTATATCGGATGATTGAAAGGAATTTCTGTCAACTCCGCCTGCGGAAAAATCTTCTTAATCACCGGCCTTATGTATGGGTCAATACCATAGTCGTCATCTATGAGAATAAAGCCTCCCGCCAATGCATAGTTTCTGAGATTTTCTGCCTCTTGGTCACTCAGTATAATATTGCCATGCCCCGTAAGGAATAGCAATGGATAATTAAATATTTCAGCACTGCCTACATCCACAGTAGCATAATCTACCTGAAAACTGGTATTCAGATTCTGGTTGGTAAAGGTCACCAAATTCTGAAGTGCATCCACAACAGAATACCAGTCACCACCACCACTATATTTCAACAATGCCAACTTGAGCGAACTCTTTTGAGCTGATGAAATGGCCAAAAACGAAAATAAAAAGAATATGCTTATGAACAGCTTCTTCATAAAAAACACGATTTGTAGTATTAACGAACAAATTCGTATAATTGATACAAACATTTTACATTATCAAAGCCTGATGAAAGCTAATGCAGGCATATATCCCGGCAGTTTCTGTGCGCAATCGGCTTTTTCCAAGCGACACACCGGTAAAACCAGCATTTTCAGATGTATGTACTTCTTCAGCTGTAAAATCACCTTCCGGTCCAATGCAAATAAGGACATCCCGGTCGGGTTTAATAAATTTTGACACATGCGGCAATTCGTCCGCCATACAATGTGCAATAAGCGCAATATCAGTCTTTACTCCTGTGATCAACTCCTTAAATGTTGTCAGAGGATGTAATTCAGGTAAATAAAAATGATTGGACTGCTTCATGGCTGAAATCATGAGCTTGAATAGGCGTTCGTGCTTGATAATCGTCCGTTCAGATCTTTTCGTGTGCAATGGTATGATTCTACCAATACCTATTTCGGTAGCCTTTTCTACAAACCACTCGAAGCGGTCAATGTTTTTGGTAGGTGCTATGGCAATACTAAGGTTCAGATGAGCCGGAGTCTCGAATTTTTGTTCAGAATCCGGCATTAGTCGAACAGTTGTCTTGGTTTTGTCTATTATCGTACAATGGAACAAACTACCCTTACCATTTGTTACGTTTATCTGATGACCGGCCTGATGCCGCAATACATTGGCACAATGGTGAGCTTCTTCGCCTTCAAGTATAAGAAAATCGCCTTCCTGATGAGTTGTGTAAAATAATTGCATCGGTTATTGAACTTGTATTAGTACTTTTGCACCTTTAAAAAAATTGAAACAACAAAAATAGTCACCTGAACTTTAAAAAACTACAATAAAATTAGTTAATGGGAATAATGATAACGATTGGCCAACTTATGCTCAGCCTGATGATATTGGTTGTACTGCATGAAATGGGCCACTTTCTGCCAGCAAAATGGTTTAAAACACGTGTTGAAAAATTTTATCTTTTCTTCGATCCGTGGTTTTCACTTGTCAAGAAAAAAATCGGTGATACTGAATATGGTATCGGATGGCTGCCTTTGGGTGGTTATGTAAAGATATCCGGTATGGTGGACGAAAGCATGGACACCGAACAGCTCAAACAACCACCTCAGCCTTGGGAGTTCAGATCAAAACCGGCCTGGCAACGTCTCATCATCATGTTGGGTGGTGTTACAGTCAACTTCATCCTTGGGTTTTTCCTATATGCAATGGTACTTTTTGTATGGGGTGAAAAATACCTTCCTGCCACAGAAGTAAAAAACGGCATATATGTTGATTCGCTCGGCACCCAACTTGGCCTGATGGATGGCGACAAAGTGCTCAAAGTAGGCGACATACCCTTTGACAAATTTAATGACAGAATTCTTGTAAAGGAAATCATTATCAACAACATAAACAAAATGACCATCGAACGCAATGGCCACGAAATGGTAATTGATATCAGCCCGGACAAAGCGGCAATGCTCGCCACTGCCAAGAACAGCAGAGCAGAACTTTTCGGTGCAAGGATGCCTTTCGTAGTGGCTGATGTGGTTAAAGCTGGACCCGCAGACGGTGCCGGCATCAAAAAAGAAGATAAAATAATCGGTATCAATGGTACTCCGGTAGAGTATTATCACGAATTTAAGCGAGTAATCAACAAATTACCTAATCAGGCAATATCGCTGAATGTGCTTCGTGGCAATGATACACTTAATGTCAAGCTTACTACAAGCGACAAAAAAACAATTGGTGTAGCGCCTTACCCGCCTGATCACTATTTCAAGTTCGAAACTCAGAAATATTCCTTTGCTTCTGCCATTCCGGCAGGTATCAACAAAGGCCTCTCCTTCCTTGGCGACCAGTTCAAGGCATTCGGCCAGATGTTTAAAGGTAAAATTAAAGCAAGCGAAAGCCTCGGAGGTTTTGGTTCTATCGGGTCAATGTTTGGTGACGTCTGGATATGGGAACGATTTTGGACCATGACAGCCATTCTGTCTTTGATACTTGCAGTCATGAACTTACTACCTATACCGGCACTCGACGGTGGCTATGTCGTGTTTTTGATTTATGAAATAGTATCCGGCAGAAAACCAAGTGATAAATTCGTAGAAAAAGCAGTGACTGTAGGATTCTTCATTCTCCTTGCTCTTATGGTTTATGCCAATGGTCTCGATATAGTCAGAAAATTTTTCTAAACTGTCATGAATTACTTCGAATTGTTTGAGATACCGGTGAGCTTTTTTCCCGACAGGGAAGAAATAAAAAAGCGGTACCACCAGCTGAGTTTTAAGTACCACCCCGATTTTCACACAATCGACTCAGAATACGACGAATCGGAGATACTTGAAAAATCGGCTGAGATTAATCAGGCTTATCAGTCACTTACAGACGAGGATAAATGTCTGGCGTATATCCTGAAAATGTGCGATGCACTGCCCGAAGAAGGGAAAGCTACCGTGCCACAGGATTTTCTGATGGATATGATGGATATCAATGAAGAAGTTATGGACTTGCAACTTGACCCGGATGAGGAAAAATTGTACAGCATTAACACAAAAATTAAAAATCTGGAATCTGAGCTTTTTGATGAAATTTATCCGGTGATGCAATCATTTGATTTTCAAATACAAAACGATTCAGCTTTAAAAAAAATTACAGATTTTTATTTGAAAAAGAAGTATCTTTTGCGTTTAAAACAAAATTTACTTAACTTTGCGCAGCCTTAGGCCGAAGTGGCGGAATTGGTAGACGCGCTGGATTCAAAATCCAGTTCTCGCAAGGGAGTGTGGGTTCGATTCCCACCTTCGGTACAAAAAGGTTCTTTGTAAAAAGAGCCTTTTTTTTATTTTACATCATTGCTTGAATCGTAGAATATATTGGGCTTACAATTATTTTTCACACTACATTTTGCCAAAGTCCCGTTCAGTGTATTACATTTGTATTACAAATTATAAAAGAGAGAATCATCCTACAGGAGATTGTTTGATATGGAAATTGTAATAATCGGAATACTTATTCTGATAAACGGCTGGCTAGTACTGGCCGAAATGTCATTAGTGTCATCAAGGAAAGCCCGCCTCGAGGCTGCTGCCAAAAAAGGTGGCCGAAAAGCTCAGACAGCTCTGGAACTTCATGAAAATCCAAAACGGTTCTTACCTACGGTACAGATTGGCATTACACTGATTGGCATTCTCACTGGTGTATTTTCAGGCAAAAGCATTACTGAAGCTATTCATACCTGGTTGTTGAAAGTCGAATTGTTAGCTCCATTTGCTGAAACACTAAGTGTAGTCATCGTGGTATTTATTATTACTTATTTTTCTATTATTTTCGGCGAATTATTGCCTAAGCATATTGCTCTCATGTACTCCGACGGTATTGCCAAGAGCATTGCCATACCTATGAATTTCATCTCACGAATTACTTATCCTTTCAGTTGGTTACTTGTCAAATCACTCGATCTGGTTATTTTCCTGACCGGCCTCCGAAAATCAGATGAATCAAAGGTTACGGAAGAAGAAATAAAAGCCATCATACAAGAAGGACGTGAAGACGGTGAAGTACAGGAAATCGAACAAGAGATTGTAGAACGTGTTTTTTTACTAGGTGACAGACGGGTAAGTACACTGATGACTCCTCGGAGCCAGGTAGTGATGCTACAAGGCAACCACACTATGAAAGAGGCACTTCCTATTATGTCCGAAGAAATCCACTCCATTTATCCTGTCTATGAAAAAGATAAAGACAATGTCATCGGTGTAGCCAGGTTAAAGGACATTTTTTCGAACATCAAAAATGACAAGTTACTGATAAAATCACTTGCCTCCGAAGCTAATTTCATCCTCGAAAACACAAGCGCATTTCAGGCTCTTGAAAAATTTAAAGAAACTCACGTACACTATGGCATCATCATAGATGAATATGGTCAAATGCAAGGAATTATCACCCTGAATGACCTGCTCGAATCTATGGTAGGCTATACTTCCGACCAATACAATGACAGTTATACCATTGCTGAACGCGAAGACGGCACCTGGCTCATTGACGGCCACTACCCTTTTCACGACTTCCTTCACTATTTTGACTTGGAGCAGATAGATCCTGAGGTGAATTTTGATACATTTGGCGGATTGATATTGAACGAGATGGGTAAGATTCCTTCGCAGGGTGATAAAATAGTCTGGGATAAATTTGAATTTGAAATTATTGACATGGATGGTACCCGCATTGATAAAATACTTATTCGCAAGACGGAATAATCCTGCAAAAAAAATGGCCACTCAGTACTGAATGGCCACAAATTTCATAACTAATTAAATATCAATCTCACACATTTTGCAACTTATTGTATTTATCAATATTTCTGCATTATTGTTCGGCAAACATTGGGTTCTTTAAAAAACCTTCGTCCGTAAGCATATTTAGAAAATCGATAATCTTGCTCTTTTCTTCCTTTGTCATTTCTATGCCTGGTTTAGTGCCAGTCTGCAACAGTGGGTCAAGTGTAGGTGACATTTTCACACCATCACTGTAATGATCCAATACATCCTGCAGTGTATAGAACGAACCGGTATGCATATAGGGCTTGGTCTTGGCGATGTTTCGAAGACTTGGCACTTTAAATTTTCCAATATCATCGTCAAGTAACGAAATCTCGTATCTGCCCTTGTCTGATGAAAAATCAGAGGTAAGCCCATTATTGCGATAAGTAAAATCACTGAACAACTCACCCTTGTGGCATCCTGCACACTTTTGTACGAACAGTTCATAACCTTGTTTTTCTGATTCTGTAAACTGTACTGTGCCTTTTTTGTAGCGATCGTACCTGCTGTCTGCTGATATAAGCATTGCCATAAACTGTGTCATTGCCTTCAGTGTCCGTTCAGAATTGATTTCGGCACTGCCGAAAGCTTGTTTGAACAACGAAGGATACTCGGGGTGTGTACGCAATTTTTCAAGTGCTCTCGGAAAATTTTCATCCATCTCTACCGGATTCTTTATCGGGTTGAGTGATATGAGTTCTATATTGTGTACACCTCCGTCCCAAAAGAAAGTGTTTTGCCATAAAAGGTTTTGTACCGGTAAAGCATTTCTCTTGCCCACCTGATCATCTATTCCGTGGCTTACATCATGGCCATGATGCGTGAAGGCCGAACCCTGTACATGACAACTGCCACAAGATATGGTATTGTCACGCGACAAAATCGGATCATAGAATAACTTTCGTCCAAGTTCGAATCCTTCCTTTGTAACGGTGTTGTCGGCCATTGAATGTACGGGCGCCGGAAAATGCGAAGGCAACTGTAGTCCGGTGAACGGTACACCTTCATCTGTCTTCATGCAGCCTATTGTAGAAAAAAAAATAATTGCTACAAGAAGGTATGTTAAGTTCTTCATCTCTTTTATTTTAAAAATTTCAAAAAGCAAAAACGAATTTTTGACTTTATTGATGACTTTTTATCTAATTGTGAATGTGCCCGAGCTTGAACATATCAGCATAATTGTCTGCTATCACCTTGGAGTAAGGTGAAACCATGACAGTATGATTTTCAGTAACACTTACGGTAACAGGATTCTTGAACATTTCCATCACATCGACAATTATGTGATAATGTGGTTTTTTATTCGTTCGTACTTCGGCTACTTCACCGTGCTCGTCATGGAGTGCAAATGACTTGATATTATTCAAGGTAGCAGAAGTATATCCGCCGAACAGGCCGATGTGATATCTGAATTTGTTGGTATTGCTGGCAGCATCTAGCGGAGCCTGTGGTGAGGTACCTTCAGCCTTAACGAAGATGTAACCGCTGTTCCATGCCCAGTACATATCGGCTCCTTCGCCGGCCGGATCAAGTACACCGGTTCTGTCTGCTATCGGTGACACACTTTTAAGACTGTCAACACCTACTAAAAACCTGATTTCCTTGTAGTTTCCTGCCGGAATGTTCTTCAATTCGATTTCTGTATTGGATCCACCCTTTTCTCTGATAAGAAAATAGCAGCTGTCTTTTGGTACTATATACACCGAACCATCCTCCTTCACGAGCGAAAAATTGCTTACATAATAATCAAAGATGGAGAAATTCATCACATCTCCGTTGGCATTTGTATAATCCTTGCCAAGACTGAGCGTGCTTCCATTAGCCACGTTGTCAAACTCCAGGACAACCGAGCCTGTACCACCCGGTACGACATCATCTTCTTTCTTACAAGAAGAGAAAATAAATAGCGATATAGTGAATATGCATGTCAATGCAATCATTGAATTCTTAAACATGATAATTTGTTTATAAAAATTAGTTAAAATAAATAGAGAATCTGGGCATTCACACGCCACTTGCCGGTAGTGTTACCTTCATTCAGGTGCTGGTACACTGCATTTTGCACCCGACAACCAGCAGCAAAACTTTTATAATACACATCCGCACCAATGCCTGTAAATACACTTTTGCCACCTGTCATTTCTACATCATGGCTACGTTTGGTATCAATGTCGGCGTGCTCATAGTCCAGACCTACATTGGGCAGGAATGAAATACTGCCGTAATTATACCATGCAAAAAATCTGGCTGAGGCATTAAATCGGTCACCTTGTCTGTAATGCCTATTGTTGGTAGTATTGTATTTATAATTGATGTCTGCATTCAACCCATAATTTTTAATACGCATGGTATATACTGCTGTCATCAGGTAGTCAAATGTTCCGGTGCCGGGCTGAAGATTTTCGGGTAGCGACTGAAAATTTCTGACAATATCCGATTTGCCGGTAGGTAATTTAATACCCCCACCAAGTTGAAAAATATGCTTGACCAAGGGCTGGGCATTGCGGCTGTTGTCTAAAAGTATATAATTGGCCAATACTGTTATATCACTAAGTTCATTCATCGTTGAAATGACTCCGTCTTCATCCCGTTTGACAAACTGATATGGTACCATAGCATAAAAGTGCAGACGATCAGTAACCGAATATCTGCCCCAAAGCTCAGCAGTATTCATATAATCATTGCCGTAGGTACTTTCATCATGGTGGGTACTCTGGTATGCACTGTATTTATACCTGAACCCTATAAAATGTTTCTGGTATTGTGGAAGAATGCCGAAGAGGCTACCACCACCACCACCGCCACATACATCGCATGCATTTGCCACATAGCCGGATACGATAAGTGCAGCAAATAAAAATATTCTGATTTTCATTTGATAAAAAATTTAGCATGTTAACAAAATGGGTAACTGCTAAACTTCGGGAGGAATAAATTGATCTGTGGTTGAAATCTGTGACCGGAGCAATGTCATTTCTGCAAAAAGTGATTCGTCACCTTCATCCTGGCAAAAAATACATTCAACCACTTTGGGTACAGGAGAATACGTATAAACCATTTCCTGAAAATTCTTCAACTGCGGCATTTGGTCGCGTTGCTTTTGCTCTGCTTCTTTCAGTTTTTGAAAAAGGTAGCACTTACCATTGCAATGCAAGTAAGGCTTAAGTTTGTTGATACAGAGATTTTCGGCAATGTAGTCCATCCTTGCCCACCACATCGACACTATCAGTATCTTGGATGATGACTGGACAAGAAAAAGTGTTAGTAATAATATGGCACCTACTCTGCGAATCATAATGTAAAGGTAAGGAGGCTTTTACAATTCATTTATGACTAAAATCATAAGTGATACCTCGAAGTTATGATTTTCATTACTTTCCTAAAAAAAATTAAAGTTCGTAATTTGGTGATAGCTGCCCCTGGCGTTCTGTAGCATAAAATTCAGTAATTATCTTGACTACCTCTGCCGGATCATCCGTTATATCGAATAATTTCAGATCATCGGGGTTAATATTTGAAGACTGGGTAAGCATTGCATCTTTGATCCATTCCTTCAGTCCTGACCAGTATTTGGTACCGACGCATACTACCGGTACACGTGTTATCTTCTTGGTCTGAATAAGCGTAAGTACTTCGAACATCTCGTCGAGGGTGCCAAAACCACCCGGTAGCACCACGAAAGCTTGTGCATATTTTACAAACATCACCTTTCGCACAAAAAAGAAACGGTGTTTGAGGTTTTTGTCGTAGTCGATATATGGATTATGGCTTTGTTCGAATGGAAGATCAATATTAAGACCAACAGATACGCCACCATACAGAGATGCACCTTTGTTGCCCGCTTCCATAATACCCGGACCACCACCGGTTATAACGCCGAATCCTTCTTCGGTTAGTAGTCTGGATACTTCTACAGCCAAATCATAGTATAGGTTATCGGGTTGAGTACGTGCACTACCGAATATAGACACACAGGGTCCTATCTCATTTAGTCTGTCAAACCCTTCTACAAATTCTGCGAGAACCTTAAACAAAGTCCACGAATTTTCGCCTTTTATTCTGGTCCATTGGCGCATTGTTCTGGTCGGCTTAATTTCGCTCATGTCATATCTTTTTGATTATCAAATATTTAAACAGCACAAAGCCCATCTGGGGAGACGGGCTTTATCAAATGAAACAGAAAGTTATAAAAAAAGTTACGAAACGGCTTTATATCTGTAATATTCTTTTTCAATATATTGGTGCATTTCATCTAAACTATCAAATTTGTCGAATATTTCCTTAAATTTGGCAAGGCCCGATGACTTTGCTGGAATTACATAATCGAGTACATCTTCTTCTGTGATACTGTCACCACTCAAGATGATTAGGCGCTCCACTACATTCCGCAGTTCACGTATATTCCCTGTCCATGGATATTTCTGCAAAGCTTTGATGGCATCAGGTGTTACTTTCTTGGGTGGCACTTTGTATTCTGCACAAATATTCTCTACAAAATGCTCTACCAACAACGGAATATCTTCAAGGCGGTCAGTAAGGGATGGCACATCTACAATAATGACTGCCAGCCTGTGATAAAGGTCTTCACGAAATCTGCCGCGGACTATCTCTTCACGAAGATCTTTATTGGTAGCCGCTACCACACGTACATCTACATGTATAGATTTGTCCCCACCCACTCTGGTTATCTGGTTTTCTTGCAGTGCCCGCAGTACTTTGGCTTGTGCCGACAAACTCATGTCACCTACTTCGTCAAGAAAAAGTGTCCCACCGTTGGCAAGTTCAAATTTACCGACTCTGAGTTTGATGGCTGATGTAAACGAACCCTTTTCATGCCCAAACAATTCGCTCTCTATCAGTTCGCTCGGTATGGCCGCACAATTGACTTCAATAATCGGGTTGTCGGTGCGTTGGCTTTTTTCATGAATCCATCTCGCTACCAATTCTTTGCCTGTACCATTGGGGCCGGTAACGAGTACTCTGGCATCCGTAGGCGCTATTCTGTCTATAGTGGTCTGAATTTTCTTTATAGCCTTTGACTCGCCAATGATTTCCTGCACACCCGATCTTTGAACCTTTCTTCTGAGCGTTTTTGTCTCCGACATAAGCGTTGATCTGTCAAGTGCATTGCGGATGGTGATAAGCAGACGGTTGAGATCAGGCGGTTTTGAAATAAAATCAAATGCCCCACGCTTTACACTTTCTACTGCAGTGTCTATGGTAGCATGACCGGATATCATTATCACCGGTATATCTTGTGCCAATTCTTTGATACGGTCGAGTGCGTCCATACCATCTAACTTTGGCATTTTAATATCGAGAATGATGACGTCGTATTTATCCTGTTTTAACTTTACCAGGCAATCATAACCGTCAGCGGCTTCATCGACAATATATTTTTCGAACTCCAATATCTCCTTCAGGGTTCTTCTTATACTCTGCTCATCATCTACTATTAATATCTTAGCCATTATTGAAGCTTGTATTTGAAAATTAATAAATTAAACATTTTACTAATACGTTATTTCGTCATGTGAGTTTCAAAAAACTCTAGCATCAGTTTTATTTAATGTTAAAATTAATGCGTTACATATTGGTTATTAATATTTTACAAATTTATTAAAATAAAATAATAAAATCAAGTAATGTAATGAAAATGATTGTTGTCCTCAACTACAGAATGTGCATAGGAAGCAACTTATATTATACAGGGCAACATTCTTGGCAAAACATTAATATTTTTCTGACTACATTATCATAAGACAATCAGTAAATTGTGACGAAACTCCAGAAATTGAATATTTTGGATACTTACAGAGAGTATAAAATTTTTTATGAAATTTTTTACTCCATCATCTTACAGGCAGCGAGGTAAGCCATAGCAGCCATGCCGGTTTCGAGTGCTGATTCATCTGCATCAAAAGACGATGTATGCACCGGTGATGTGATTTTTTTCAGACGATTACCCGTACCCAGCCTAAAAAACAATGAAGGTATTTGCTGTGAATAATAGGCAAAGTCTTCTGATGTCATCCTGGCCGGTACATCCAACACATGATTTTTGTCTAATAATTCCATTAGCTTTTGTTGGCCATAAGCATACAAACGGTCATCATTTATCAGGCACGGATAGCCTTTTCTTATATCCACATCTGCTTTACCACCTGAGGCTTCAGCTGTGTTTTGTATATATGTGCGCATGATTTGATGTGCTTCACGGCGCCAGTTCTCGTCCATGGTACGGAAGGTTCCTTCGATCTTTACTTCATCGGGAATGACGTTAGTGGCACCGCCTATCGAATTGATCTTGCCAAAACTGAGTACTGTAGGAATCATCGGGTTAGCATGCCGGCTCACCACTTTTTGGATGCCTGAAAGTACATCAGCTGCTATGAGTATTGGGTCAATAGCGAGATGTGGCATGGCAGCGTGTCCGCCTATACCTTGTATGGTTATGTATATTTCATCTGATGAAGCCATACTTTTGCCGGGGCAAATGCCTACATTACTGGCTTCCATTTGGGGCAATACATGTAATCCGAATATTGCTTCCGGCTTATAATTATCTATGAGACCTTCGCCAATCATTAGACTTGCTCCGCCTGGCAGCTTTTCTTCTCCGGGTTGAAAAATACCGATAGTACGGTTTTTCCATTTTACTTCAAGGCTATTGAGAATAATGAGTGCGCCAATGAGGCAGCTCGTATGTACATCGTGGCCACACGCATGCATAACACCCGCATTGACCGACTTATAAGGCACATCATTTGTTTCTTGTATAGGTAATGCGTCTATATCTGCCCTCAGTGCAATGGTTTGTACATAATTTTCGGTATTACCTACCTCCGCCACTATTCCGGTACGCACCCACTGTTCTGTAAATTTTATCTGCTGACCGGTAAGTATATTCCGGATGTATTCTGAAGTCTTGAATTCTTCAAATGAGAGTTCGGGATGAGCATGTAGGTGCCTCCTGATTTTAATAATATCAGGTAGCAATCCGGCTGCCTTTTCTCTGATAAGTTCCTTCAGGTGAAGTTCATTGGCCATAGTATTAATTTGTTTGCCGGTTAAGTTTGTTGAAGCCTTTGAATATTATCTGCAGATACCTGAATATGTCGATATCTTTAGCATACATAAAATTAAGGCTTTGTATGAGTTTTTTATCATCCGCGCTTGCATTCAATTCATCAAGCGGTGTAAGAATGCCATTTTTTTGATTAGGAAGGTCGGTTGCATCTTCGGGATTGGCATAACCTACAAAAGACAATTTCCCGGTGAGTACCTTTAGTAAATTGCTTCTAAGCTTTCCGGAATCTTTATAAAACATCAATAAAACAGGACTGAGTAAGAGTAAGATTGCTGAAAGCACAAAATCCAGGATTCGTTTTTGAACCTGAAAAGGTTTTTGGTTAATCTTGAGCGATATTTCAAAAGTATATAGCTCGCCAAGAGATTCTTTCGAATGACTGCCAATGACAAAACTGCCTTCAGTAGGCAATATTTTATAAGTAACTGATGGCCCTATTGCCGACATCCAGTTCATCATGTCGGTGGTGTGTATATCCTTTGCACAAAAGATGATTTCATTGATCCGGTACATGGTTGCTATCAGTGGCAGATTAGTTATTTCGCCAAGACAGTCGTTATCATCGATGGTTTTTACAGGGGCCACATAGCCAACAAATGATTTTTGTTGCAAACCATTGCTCATCAACTTTTTCAACCTATTGCTTTCTTCCTGATTACCGACAACAAGTATGCTTGCATGAACGGGAAAGTGTACTGCAAAGCGTTTCAACCTAAGACTTACAGCCAAGACACGGTAAATACTCAACAATGCAACTCCCACCAAAAGTGCCAGAATAATGACAGCACGTGAATTGCGGTATTCGAGGTCAAGAAATCCGTAAATTGCAGCTATAACCACTGTACCAAGTGCCAGGCCTCTGAACAATCTGAAATATCCGTCCGGGCGTTCATAGCCTTTATTGAAATATATAGCAATAACCCAGATGGAAACATATATTGGCACATTGATGTATGTAAAATGATGCGGAAAATAATCAGGGTTATCATACCGGTAAACAGACCAGAACTCCTTACAAACCATCAGGCTGACAAATAACAGGAAGGAATCCATTATCAGGTATCGGTATTTGGAAACAAAGCCTGATAACAAGGCCAAAAAACCTCTCAGAAAGACAGCCATCCTGATAAATGCAATATAAACACTTGCCGAACTGCCTTTAAAGTGTTTGTTGGCAAAGATAATCATTGCCTGATAGAATGTTTTGATGTAGTTAAGGGTGCCCTTTTTGGTGCTTTCACCTTTATAGTGAATAATTGTAGTGTCGGCCAGATAATAATTTTTGTATCCCGCTTTCAAAATCCGGTACGAAAGGTCGATGTCTTCACCATACATAAAGAAATCTTCGTCCAGTAGGCCTGCTTTATCCAGTGCATCCCGTCTGATAAACATAAATGCACCTGAGAGTATTTCAATATAATGATTGTCGCCCGGATTGAGATCACCGTGGTAATATTTATTAAAATAACCTGATTTTGGGAACAGCTTGTATAAACCAGTAGTTTTGAAGAAAGCGGTCATGGGAGACGGAAATCCGCGTTTTGATTCTGGTAGATAATTGCCACCACCATCTATCATCCTCACACCGATGGCACCAATCTCCGGGTCTTCGTCCATTTTTTGAATACACTTCAAGAAAGTATCTTCTCCAACAACAGTATCCGGATTGAGCAACAGAACATATTCACCCTTTGATTGCAGGATGGCCTGATTATTGGCTCTTGAAAATCCCGTATTGGTAGTATTGATTATAATTTTTACCTCG
>JAIBCG010000057.1 GCA_019694295.1 Saprospiraceae bacterium | reverse complement strand
AACCGAAAATGGTTCGGTACCGATAACGGAGTCTTTGTTCAGTCGGCAGACGCCAAGACACTTGTTTATAAATTTGACACAAAAAACAGCCCGCTGCCAAGTAATTCTATAACTTCAATGGCCATTAACCCTGATAATGGCGAATGCTGGATAGGTACAAGCAAAGGTCTGGCAGTGTATCGTATGGAATCAACTGTAGGTGGCCCGACACACAAATCGGAAGTATATGCATTCCCTAACCCGGTAAGACCGGACTATGCGGGCAATATTATCATCACCGGGTTGGCAGTTGACTCGGATGTCAAAATAACCGATACTAATGGAAAACTGGTCTATCAAACAAACTCAATAGGCGGTCAGGCAGTGTGGGATGGGAATGATTACAACGGACGACGTGCCAATACAGGTGTTTATCTTGTATTTGCGACAGGAACATCTGACCCGGAGAATCCGAATGGTCTGGTTACTAAAATACTTTTTTTTAATTAAGCAGCAAACCGAATTATTGCTTGAAATTATTTAATATTTGCTGGTAGTAATTCTCATACTCCGGCAGAATATGTTCGATGTCAAATCTTCTTGCCTGTTGTAGCGCATTTTTTCGGAATGTTTCAAGCTTTTGTTCATCACCGAGCAATTCTATAGCGCGTTGTGCCATGGTTTGGTGATCACCCACATCACAAAGATAACCTGTAATACCATCAAGATTCACCTCCGGCAAACCACCGATGTTAGAAGATATAACCGGCACCTCACACGCCATTGCTTCAAGCGCCGACAATCCAAAACTTTCACTGGCTGAAGGAATGAGGAACAAATCTCCAATCGCCAGAATTTCTTCAATTGCATCCTGCTTGCCCAAGAAACGCACATGATCAACTAAGCTGAGGTCGCGACAAAGGTCTTCGAGGTTTTGACGCTCAGGTCCATCACCTATCATCAGCAGTTTGGATGGTATCACTTTATGTACTGCTGCAAAAATCCGGATAACTTCATCTACTCGTTTTACTTTCCTGAAGTTGGAGGTGTGTATCAGTATTTTTTCACCCAACGGTGCAATGGCTTTTCGAAAATGGTCTTTATCGAGTTTCTTAAACCGTTCGAAGTCTATGAAGTTGTATATTACTTTGATGTCTTTTTCAATATTGAAATTGCTGTATGTGTCTTGTGCCAGACTATTGGATACAGCCGTTACTCCATCTGAATGATTAATTGAAAATTCAACCACCGGCGAAAATGTACGGTTGTTCCCTACCAGCGTAATATCTGTACCGTGCAGTGTAGTTATAATAGGAATGTGTTTTCCATATGTAAGTAGTATTTGCTTGGCCATAAAAGCAATGGCTGCATGCGGTATGGCATAATGTACATGTAGCAGGTCAAGATCTTCATATTTTACGACATCAACCACCTTGCTCGTAAGTGCCGTATCATAAGGCGGATATTCGAACAAAGGATAATCGACATTTGATACTTCATGATAAAAAATATTCTCAGAATAATGTGTAAGACGAGCCGGCTGTCTGTAAGAAATGAAGTGAATCTTATGACCTGCCTTTGCAAGACCTTTCCCGAGTTCAGTAGCAACAACACCACTGCCACCATACGTCGGATAGCAAAGAATACCTATTTTCACGAAACTGTTGTAATTTTAATTTAAAAATACGAATACTTAAATAATAACTGAAATAAATATTTGTTCAATTAGTTATGGATATAAGTATAAAAAATAGTTTACTGCTGATATGCCTCTATCTGGCTGCCATACCGGTATATGCCCAAAAATTCTATCTGAGTGAACCATTCAGATCAAAAATGAACGATGATATTGAGTTGGTAGGCCAGCAGAACGGATTCGTGTTTTTTACACAGGAGTCTGACCATGATTTTAGAATCTTACGACTCAATGCAGAGCTCTATAACAACCGTACACTCATTTTACCGCTTAATGAAAGAAAAACCAAAGTCCGTTACACTGCTATTGTGGATAAAATGCTTACTGTAGTGTACAGTTACCGTGTCAAATCGGAATTGTGTATAAAAATTGTACGTTATGACACAGATCTCAATCTGCGTGACAGCCTCACGATGGCTTGTTTTGGTGATGCAGGGTACAGCCCCGATATTAAGGCAATACCAAGCAAGGACAAGAAAACTCTAGTACTATACTACATCCAGGCGGCCAACTACATCCAGTGCTATTCATTCAACCTGCATACACAAAAACTCAACTGGGCTTACCGTTGGGACCACACTTTAGAAAAGACCGAATACAGGTATTTTGAAAAAATACTAGTTGACAATGGTGGCAATGCTGTCCTGATATTCAACGAACCCGGCACCGGCAAACACGATCACAACATAAGCTGCGGCTATCTGACCGCTACCGGAGTAGTTACCCGACAGTTCAAAAATCAGCCCTACAATCTCTACGAGGCAGACTGGCTTATAGATGATAAAAACCAGCGTTTGATACTGGCAGGAATGTACTCAAAAGATAAGAGTTATCGGGCAGAAGGTGTACTCTACTGGAGAGTGCGCCTGCCACTAGACAATGATACGCCTTTATTAAGCACGAATCCGTTCAACACGGCCAGGATAACCGGATTTGAAAGCGAAAGAAATAATTTTGAAAACGGTATTGACGGTATAAGTGTAGTAGAAATTCTGCTGAAACATGATGGTGGAGTGGTGCTCATACTTGAAAAACGTCAGCAAAATGAACGGAACACAAGAGGCAGATTAATAGAATCTGGTAACACTATCCGGAACTCTACCGATTATTATTACGATGATGTGTATATATGTTCAGTCAATGCTAATGGCACAACAGACTGGCTCGCACCTCTGGCCAAGAAACAATTTTCGCAAGATGATGGTGCCGATTTTTCTTCTTTTCTATTCATGAAAGGTAAAGATTATCTTCGTTTGGTATTCAATGACGAAATACTCAACGACAACACCATCAGTGAATACCTAATTCGTCCGGATGGAACGTTTGCACGAAAAAACATACCAAATAAAGATTTGCGCAAGCTTAAGATTATGTTCAGAAAAGGCAAACAAGTAAGTGTTGGTTCGGGCATTGTGCCATGCTATGTAAAAAACAAACTTAGGTATTTAAAGATAGAATACTGAATATCGTTCTACACAGTTGGCGGATTGATGTCATCTTCATCATAAAAAACATTGACATAAGAAATGCCTTTCTCTTTTCGTATGCCGGCTATCAGAGCATCCGCATATTTGTCTCTCTTAAGTGCTATATGGTAAATGGCCTCCATATTGGTGTCATTGCCCGAATATTTCATGCTCACCAGCTTATTGGTACGTGCATATTGAGTAAAAAGATTATCAATCTTCTTCTGGTCAAATACTGAATCGTCATAGGCAAGCTGCAATACGTGAAATCTTCTCCTTGCCTGACCGTAATTGGTATAAGTAAGTGCCATTATTATCATTCCGGAAATGAGACTGCCTGTAAGTGCCACAACACTCAACCCAACACCTGCCGCCATACCAATGCCCAAACTTAGGAATATAAACACCATGTCCATCGTATCACGTACTGCTGTCCTGAACCGGATGATGCTCATGGCGCCTACCAGACCGAAGGCACGTGCCAGATTATTGCCGATAACCACTATGATTAATGCCGAAATGATGGTAAGCATAACAATGGCATTTACAAATGAAACAGAATAAGACGGCCCTCTGTATGTAAGCCTGTAAATAAGTGACAGGATAAGGCCACAAAAGAAGGCTACGAGTAGATTGACAAGCACATCACCAGCCGAAACCGGAAAAAGGTCAATAATAGTGTAAGTATAATCTGTAAACATCAGTAGCTTTTCATTTTCTGAACAATTAAGTCTTTTGTTTCTTTGTCAATGCTCCGCTCCTTATAAGCGAATCCCACCTTCGTGCAGTATTGATTACCGGCTGTGAATCAATACACATCACATATTTTGAAGCCGGACCTTTCAATAACCCGAATTCTGCCAATATTGGTTTTACCCATGCCGGGCAATATTTATTAAATTTCACTTCAAGAATAAAATATCCCTGGTATGCATACATTATATCTCGCTCTACAAATAGTTCCTCAATAGCGGGGTATGGTACAGACCGGAGGTTCTTGTCAATGGATAATCTGATACCGTTTTCTTTGTCTAGTATAACGCTTTCATAGGCCTCTCGTTCATAAATAACTGTAACTACCGGCTGAAGCGATCCGGAAAATATCTGGTAAAAAAATTTCCTTAGCCCAATCTGTTCATCGGTCACTGCCAGAATAGTATCGAGGTCTGCGCCATTGTAAATGGCCTGTACCATATTGTACTGCAGACTTGCCCTGTTCTTTAGTATCGGACCTTCGTATTTGCGTTTAATTTCACAAGTAACATTGGAGTATTCATCGCCAATGTTATATCCTCGTAACCGTACTTTGAGCCTGTGAGCCAGGTGGTCGGTTTTGGTGTGATACATGTCAAAGTTTCGGGTATCGAAGTAAATACTCCTTACGGTATATTGGTTGCCCGGCTGTTTTGAAGCAAATTTATCAGGAGCTACAAAAGGAAGTATGGCTGCCCTCAGTTCAGAAAGCCGTTCTAACGGAACTTTGTATTTAAACTCTGACCTCATCATAGCATTTTACTTTAACCTGCTCCTATCCTGAATTTCATCAGGCGTTTTATATATTGTAGTGGTGTAAGGTCGTCACAGTGTACTTCACAGTTACCCACATTGCCAAGGGTAGGAAAGGGTTTTCCGGGCTGAGTATTTATCATACAAATCAAAAATCCTACACTCCTCATATTCACTACCTGGGTCTGTGATGCAACCGACAACAATTTTGCATTGTAGGTTTCCATACTTGAAGGGTCGGTTATCAAAATTCGCAGATTGCGACCAATATAGGCCATTTCTTCTACCTTCATAGGCACTTGCACCACACATTCCGACATACGATGAAGCACTATAAGCTGACCAAGCTCATACAGGCGGCCTACCACGCCATCGAACGGAGCTGTTATCACATATTTCAGGTTTCTCCCTTTCAGAAAAGCAAGTTGTTTTTTCAGGGTGTTGACCTCGGTAGTATTGACTTCAACGGTTTCTGACTTAGCACCAGTGCTTGCTACCTGTAATGTTTTCTCCGCTACTTGTATTTCTATTTTTGCAACATCATGTTCATTCTTAATCCTTTGATATTCGATATCGGCTATCACTCCGTCTGCTATTAGTTTTTGAGCCACAGCCAGTTCTCTGCTTTTAAGCTCATAAAATTCTTTGGCAGAGGCAAGGCGTTCCTCTGCTTCCTGTACAATAGTTTTCTTTTCACCCGTAGAAAGTTCTTTACCAATGGCCGATTTGACATGAATGAGATTCTCCAAATCTAGTATCTGTTGGTTGCTTATGGAAGAATATATCCGTACAATGGTATCACCTTTTTGAAACATTTTTCCAGAGTTCGGGTCAATAGCCATCTGTAAGTCAAATAAATCACCTCGTTCGAACTGCCAGGAGGATACCCTTGTAATGGCACCACTCTGATTGTCCTGAAGCGATGCAGACAGACTTCCGGTACCGTCTTGTACCAGACGCCACTCTTGTGAAGGTAGCACATTGCCAATACTCCGCAGCGTATATGGTATCTTTACCGGCAGAAATAATAAGGCCAGTAAAAAGCAAAATATCAGCAAAAGAGCAATTGCACGGTTCATTTAAAATTTGACCAGGTTAGTTTTACCTCTCAGTGATGTGTAATATATATTATTCTCACAGTTTATGACAAGATTATCAAGCTGTATATTATATTATCCATTATTCAAACACACAAAGTAAACCATTTTTTATTTCTTTTTGAGCGGGTTTTGTCTATTGATTAAGAATATTAGGCATTAAACTTAACTAAGGACAGCTTTTCGAGCCATTTTTCCATTGTTCGTTGCCAGTTGAACTCTTCATATATTTTTTCGTCCACCTGCCAGTTAAGTTTTCCGTTTTGCTTGAAATCGTCTAATAATTTCATCAAAAAATCCTTCAATACTCCAGGATTAGGCTCATCAAGGTAAACCACCATGCCCAGATGATACTTGTCAAATAAGCGTTCTACGCTCTGGTCTCGGCAACCATTGATGATACACAATATTGGTCGCCCTGCTGCTATATATTCAAAAAATTTACCGGTGAGTATTCCCTGATATTCAGGATGTGAAGATGTAAGCAGTAGATTGAGGTGAGCCGAAGCTTGCAAAACGGATGCCTGCTCACGACTTACGAGTCCATGATTGACAGATACATCTGACAATCTGTGTTGCCGTGCAAGGGAAGCCCATTTTGCTGAATCTTTACCAGCATAATTGAGCCTTATTTCCTCTTGAGAAATGATTTTTTCCTCCAACAATTCACCCAAAGCCTGCATTAGAATAGCCGGATTGCGCTCATCCTGAAACAATGATCCAGTATATTGTATAGTAAACTTTGGATTTTGCTCAGCATTTTTTTCTCTTTCGAAATCCTGAAATGTACCATTTTCCAGTATTGTTATTTCTTTATCTGAAAATTGCCGGAGGCCATAACCAATGCCTTCATGAAATGTGGAAACAATGTCCGCTTTTCTTAAAATACCTGACAAAACCCAGCGTTGAAATCCAAACCAAAAATATCGTCTGTACAACGGATCGAATGGCAGATCGCGAAAATCAGCCGTCCATATCAGCTCTCTGTGCAAAGATTTAAGGCACCATGCCACAATATGGTCAGACATTGGCCTGAAAGAACTGTAAATATGGCTGATATTTTCTTCCCTTATCAAGCGGTGTGCCTTCCAAACAGAACTGACAATATAGATGATACCACCTTCGCCCAAGAAAATATTAAACGGAAAGCTGTTGACGAGTCTTATAAGGAATTTCGAAATGACATTCTTCTTGGAACCTTCACTGAAGCCTGGCTTTTTCTTGCCACCGAGTAGAAAACGGTAATCGGGTGCAGGATTGCTCAGGTAGTGAAATGTCTCATAATTAACTTTGTCATCTCTGCTACTTTCCTCGATACGCCTGCCAGACACAAAGACTTTTGCAAAAGACTTCTTCGCCTCACGTGCCAAAAAATAGTTTCTCCACACACCGATGGTCTGTATGGGTGGAAAAAAATATGCTAAAAACAGAATATTTCTTTGTCGAGTATCATCTGTTGTCATACTAAACTTTGGGCAACAACGGTGAGAATGCTGTCAGCTATAACCGTATCGCGGAATTCTGCCTCAACCATTTGCCGACTGCGTTGGCCCATCATAAATCGGGCACCTTGTGTCATCTTTATGAATTTTTCAATTGCTACGGCAAGCGCATCGGTATTTTTGATCGGCACCAGAAACCCATTTACACCTTCAGCAACCGTCTCCCGACAGCCTGCCGTATCTGTTGTAATCACGGGCAATGCCATAGCCATTGATTCGATGATAACCCTTGGCAGACCTTCGCGGTACGAAGGCAGGACTATACAATCAGCACGCTTCAGAAACGGTCTCACATCTTTGGTCTCGCCATAATACCGGATGGCATTGCTTTTTACCCAGGTGAGCAGGGTTTCACGACTAATATGTGACGGATTTTCCTCATCGAGCAACCCAAGTACAGTAAATCTTACGTGAGGATATTTTTGTACAATGTATTTTGCTGCTTCTACGTATTCTACTATACCTTTGTCAAATAGCAACCTTCCTACGAAAATGAACTCTAGATTCTCTCTGTCAAGCCGACTGATTTTGGTTTTGAAATAATCGACATTGACACCACAGCCTTTTATGCTTACAGAATTTTTGTCTGAAGAAATACCACTCTGAACAAAAAGATTGCGGTCATCCTGATTTTCGAAAATTACACGCTCATTGTACCTGAAAGCAAAGCGGTACATTTTACTCACCAGCCATTTCATCCAAGGCTGGTTGATGAATGTATAGCCAAGCCCAGTGACAACACTCACGCTTTTGATGCCAAGCATGCCGGCTGCCACACTACCATAAATATTGGGCTTGATAGTATAATGAATGATAAAATCTGGTTTTACCGACCTATATTTCGTTACTAATTCTCTTAAAAGTATAAGTTCTGAAATCGGGTTTGACGAATTGCGTTTGAGATGATTGAGCGGAATAATGGTAACATCCTCTAAGCGGCTCAAGTGCTGAATCGTTTCATCAATGGGTGCAATGATAAATATTTTTGCCTTAAGAGCTAAAAGGCGTTCTATGACGTTAATGCGAAAATTATATACATTCCAGCATGTATTGGAAACAATGGCAACGCGTTTGCCGGAAAAGTTTATAAGCGGATTCCGGATTTTTTCTGCAATTGCACCGTTACTGTTTTTGTGCTTTTTCATGCTTTCAGTTAAATATTCCCCTAAACTTCTCAGCAGCCTGTTTCGTCACTTCCTTTATGCTTTGCTCATCATCCTTAGGCCATATAAGTAATACATCTTTTTCATCAATAATAATGAAATTTTCCAAACCACCTATTACCATTAGTTTTCCATTTTGTCCGCGTATCATATTTTCTGACGAATCTTTTGCCAAAAGTAATGTTGTGTTGCAGGCATTTTGGTTTTTGTCATGGCTCGATTCTTCAAATAAGGATGTCCAGGTACCTAGGTCTGACCAACCGATATCTGCCGGAATGGTAAAAACGTTATCAGCTGATTCCATTATCGCATAGTCAACCGAGATATTGTCTGCCTGCTGATAATGATGCTGCATGTAGCTTTCTTCGCTTTCAGTAAAATAATGGGGCAAGGCGCGTTCGAATAGCTTGTAAATAGAAGGTGCGAAGTGCATAAATGCCTTCAACACCGACGATACCGACCAGATGAAGATGCCTGCATTCCACGCATAGTTGCCTTCTGCCAGAAATGCTTTTGCTTTTTCAATGGGTGGTTTTTCTGTAAAATTAAGTACCGGGCATACTCCGGCATCATTTGGTTCTGCAAACTGGATATAACCGTAGCCGGTATCGGGCCGTGTTGGCTTAATACTTAAAGTTAATAGGGCATCATTGGCAGCTGCAAAGTTAGTGGCCATATTAAGTGCAATCCTGAAAGCTTCCTCCTTGAGTATAAGATGGTCGGAAGGCACTACCACCATTACTGCATCCGGGTCTTTTTTGCTGATTCTGAAGGCGCCATAAGCAATACACGGAGCGGTATTCCGTCTTGCCGGCTCACAAATGATGTTGTGTACCGGTAAGTCGGGCAGTTGCTTTATGACGAGATTCTTGTAGTCGGCATGTGTAAGTACCATAATCTGTTGGGCTGGTATCCAGGATGCAAACCGGTCGTAGGTGAGCTGTATCAATGACCTTCCAAGTCCCAAGATATCGAGAAATTGTTTGGGCATTGATTCTCTGCTTGCCGGCCAAAACCTGCTACCAATGCCTCCTGCCATGATGACGATATATGGTTTTACTGCCATATTACAATTTGTGTTTTACTTCTTCATACACTGCACGGATACCTTCTGCCAGAGTTGTAGCCGGTTTCCATCCAAGACCATTCAGTTTTGAACTGTCCATCAGTTTTCGCGGTGTTCCGTCTGGTTTTGTCAGATCATGTATTATTTCGCCTTCATAGTCAACAGTATCTTTTACAAGCTTTGCCAGGTCAAGGATGGTTATGTCTTCACCAAAACCGATATTGACAAACTCTTTTTCGTTATAATTTTCCATCAGGAAAAAACATGCGTCAGCCAAATCATCCACGTGCATAAATTCGCGTCTGGGTGTTCCTGTTCCCCAAATGACTACTGATGCTGAGCCATTTTTCTTTGCTTCATGAAATTTCCGGATCATGGCAGGTAATACATGCGAATTATTAAGGTCGTAATTATCATTGGGCCCGTAAAGATTCGTCGGCATCACAGAGATGAAATTGCAGCCATACTGATCGCGGTAGGCTTCACATAATTTAATACCGGCTATTTTTGCAATAGCATAAGGTTCGTTGGTATATTCGAGCGTACCCGTCAGCAGGTGTTCTTCCCTGATAGGTTGTGGTGCCATTTTCGGATAAATACATGACGAACCAAGGAACAGGAGTTTTTCAACTTCATTCTTCCTTGATGCTTCTATGATATTAGCTTCGATCATGAGATTATCATAGAGAAATTCGGCGCGGTAAGTATTGTTTGAATGTATTCCTCCTACCTTGGCAGCGGCCATAAATACATATTCCGGTTTGTTTTTTTCGAAAAATGCGTTGACCTGTGCCTGGTTTCTAAGGTCGGTTTCTGTTGATGTGCTGGTAAGGATGTTAGTAAAACCCTTTGCCTCCAGCAATCGGACAATGGCCGAACCCACCATTCCTCTATGACCTGCTACGTATATCCTGCTGTTTTTTTGCATCATTCGAATTCGTTTTTCACCTTGAAGCCGGCATCCATAAGCAACTTATCCTTCCTGAATAATTCTACATCCGACTGTACCATTTCTTTAACAAGATCGTCAAGCGAATGTTCTGGATACCAGTCGAGCTTAGTGTTTGCCTTGGTAGCATCACCCACCAAAATATCTACTTCAGCAGGACGAAAATATCTGGGATCTATTTCTACTACTACCGTGCCCGGTTCAATAAAATACTCAGGGTCTGAACATGATACTACTACTGCCTTTTCATTCTCATCTTTACCGTTAAAACTGAGTTCTACACCGAGTTCAGCAAAAGCTTTCTTTACAAAATCGCGAACCGTTGTAGTAATGCCGGTAGCAATGACGAAATCTTCAGGTTTATCTTGTTGTAGCATGAGCCACATAGCTTTCACATAATCGGCTGCATGGCCCCAGTCGCGTTTAGCATCAAGGTTGCCAAGGTAGATTTTATCCAACATCCCGAGTGCGATTCTGGCTACTCCTCTTGTTATTTTTCTGGTTACGAAAGTCTCGCCTCTTATCGGGCTTTCGTGGTTGAAGAGAATTCCATTGCAGGCGTACATTCCGTATGACTCGCGGTAATTGACCGTTATCCAGTAAGCATACAGCTTGGCAACACCATAGGGCGACCGCGGATAGAATGGAGTGGTTTCTTTTTGTGGTATTTCTTGTACAAGCCCGTAAAGTTCTGATGTCGATGCCTGGTAAAATCTGGTTTTTTCTGCCAAGCCGAGCAATCGTATTGCTTCAAGAATACGCAGCGCTCCTACAGCATCAGCATTGGCTGTATATTCGGGCGTCTCGAAGCTCACCATTACGTGCGACTGTGCTCCGAGGTTGTAAATTTCGTCCGGCTGCACTTCCTGGACGATTCGAATAAGGTTGGTAGAATCAGTAAGATCGCCATAATGTAGTTTAAAATGCTGGTTTTCGATGTGCGGATCTTCGTAAATATGGTCAATTCTTCCTGTATTGAACAATGAGCTCCTTCTCTTAACGCCGTGGACTTCATATCCTTTTTGTAATAAAAAATCGGCCAGGTATGCTCCATCCTGACCGGTAACACCGGTTATAAGTGCTTTTTTCATAATTTTAATAAATTAAATATTTCGACTGCACAGGCAAAGTTACTAAGTAAATATGATACTTTTTAGAACAAATGAAATGCAAGACTGATATTCGGCAAAATGAAGGATACTTCTTTTGGAAAAAATTTGTTCATATACCTACTTAGCCAAAAGCTATCTCCATTTCTTTTGCCGGACAGGAAATAAGTGTTGAATAGGAATCAAACAGCTACTGAAATGCAGTTTTACAGTTGGACATAATACTATCAATACTTCCTCGAATCGAACACTCCATAACCAAGCACCTGGTCGTAGCGTTCTCCAAATCCTCGATAGTAAAGTATGATTGTAAATGAATTTTCTGTCTCATACCAGTTGCCCTGAAGCTCATTATCATCTTGTCTGCCGGTTTTTCTGTCAACGGTGGTATATTGATAGTTATAATAACCCTGCTTTAACAATATTTGGGCTTCGTACTGACCTCGGCTTTCATTGTATTCCATCTTGAACGGTGGTTTTATCTGCCAGTCGGATATGGCTCCGGTTATATACACATCCTTGCCTTCAAGTTCGGTATCACTTTTGAGTGTAAAATACACATTTCCGTAATCTCCCTTAGTCTGGCAGTCATTGACATCTACATCGTAGCAATCCACGACATAATCGCCGTTGAGATCTTTTCTGTAGAGATAAGAGACATTGGTGTTTATACGGTCCTTTCGCAGATGTACTTCGTAGCCGTTTGCTACCTGCCTGGCATTTTCTACATTTTCACCCAATATGTGCATACCTCGCATATCGAAAAACCGGAATTCCTTACCGGCTTCGAACACAATTTTATCTTGATAATCAAATACCTCACCTTCCGAACGGATAAAAACGGGTATAAGGTCCTTTATGGCAGTGTCCCATCGTTTGTTTTGCAATATGGTAGCAGTCAACTCCGTCCTGGGCGAACGTATGACGAAGCCTTTGTGCTGTACTTCAAAATCCAACTCTTGATGTGTGGTTGACTTTGACACCTCCGCTGTACGGGTGACTGCCGGTACGATGGTCATCAATGGTTGAAAAACCACAAAACGCCTTGTTATCAATACTTTATCATCATCATCTCTGTCTGTTACTTTTAACAGATAATTTCCCGTAATTTTCCACCCTATCTCACTATTTGGCAAACTCATATAGTAGTGCATGTAATTCACCACAGTATTAAAGGATATTGAAATGTCTCTTATAGGTGCATTATTGAAGCCGCTCAGGTACTCGAGTTCATTTATCTCCTGTGATGGTGTCCAATCTTTATTGCAATGTATGATAGACACTGTGTATTCTCTGGTATGCGTATCCATATCGTCAAATGACAGTTCGAGCGGAAACTCACTGCCCAGCGGTACAGCAGGCAATGCAAGCGGATTTCCGGCAATATTAAATTTTACGCTCTTGATATAATCCACATATACAGAATCCTTGTAGGCAAAATCCTGAGCATATACTTGTGCAGTTTGGTAAAGTAAGAAGGTGACTTGCAAAACCAAGAGTCTGAAAATGATCTTATTCATTATTATTTGATTGCTGACAATAACTTACAACACCCGGCACAACATATTTGTTATAGGGTTGACAATAAAACGGTAGCTCAAGTGCTATATTGTACCCGGCATCTTACCTGGCCGAATAGTTTGGCGACTCTTTGGTAATGGTAATATTATGCGGATGACTTTCCTTGATGCCCGCCATAGATATTCGCACGAACTGAGCCTTCTGCAGATTGGGAATATTGCTTGCACCACAATATCCCATACCTGCCCTGAGGCCTCCAATATATTGAGTCATCACTTCTTCAAGTGTGCCTTTGTAGGGTACCCGCCCTTCGATACCTTCCGGAACCAATTTTTTTACCTCATCTTCTGCGTCTTGGAAGTAGCGGTCCTTAGAACCAAGCTCCATGGCCCCCATTGAGCCCATACCACGGTAAACCTTGAACTTCCTGCCTTCGAATATCACCGTTTCGCCCGGAGCTTCTTCTACACCTGCAAACAACGAACCTGCCATAATTGTGTCAGCACCTGCAGCTATGGCTTTGGCTATATCGCCTGTATAACGGATACCACCATCGCCTATCACTGGAACACCCTTTTTGGCCACTGCTGTGGCTGCATTGTAGATAGCTGATAATTGTGGTACACCTACTCCGGCTACGATGCGAGTAGTGCAGATACTTCCCGGACCTACACCCACCTTCACGCCATCGGCTCCTGCATTGACGAGAGCAAGAGCTCCTTCTCCGGTTGCCACATTGCCACCTATTACTTGCAAATCCTTAAATTTTTTCTTGGTTTCCTTAACAGCTTCAAGCACGCCTTTCGAATGTCCGTGTGCTGTGTCTATACACACTACGTCAACTCCCATTTTTACGACTGCTTCTATCCTGTCGAACATATCACCGGTAACGCCAATGGCTGCACCTACCACCAGTCTTCCCAGGCTATCCTTACAGCTCATCGGATAATTCTGCACCTTCATAATATCCTTATAGGTGATAAGGCCGACCAGTTTGTTGTTCTTATCCACTACAGGCAGTTTTTCGATTTTGTTGCGCTGCAATATTTCCTTGGCCTTCGCCATGTCCGTTCCTTCAGGTGCTGTTATTAGGTTTTCAGTCGTCATCAATTCCTTGACCAGTTTGGAGTGATTCTTCTCGAACCGAAGGTCTCTGTTGGTCAATATGCCTGTAAGCTTGCCCCTTATATCAATGATAGGTATGCCACCAATGCTGAACTTTCGCATCAGGTCAAGTGCATCTGCTACCAGTGCATCGGGTGTGAGCGTCACAGGGTCGATGATCATACCACTCTCAGAGCGTTTGACGATGCGCACCTGCTCTGCCTGGTCTTCTATCGACATATTTTTGTGAATGATACCGATACCACCTTGCCTTGCGATAGCTATTGCCAGCCTGTAATCCGTTACAGTATCCATGGCTGCTGACACAATGGGAACATTGAGACGAATATCTCTCGTCAGCCTGGTCGAAATATCAACTTCACGAGGTAAAACTTCTGAATATGCCGGCACTAACAGTACATCATCGTAGGTTAATGCATCAGAAATAAATTTGGGGCGAGTATTTTTTTCTTTTTCCATGTGCAAAGATATAATTTTGACCTGAATATTCAAAATCATTTCAGCAGTGCCGGAAAAAATCAGCTTTTCAATCTACAACGACGAATACTTCATGCGTCAGGCTCTCAAGGAAGCCGAAAAAGCCTACGAACTGGACGAGATACCAATTGGCGTAGTCGTGGTGTGCAACAATCAGATCATTGCACGGGCCCACAACCAGACAGAACAGCTCAATGATGTCACTGCGCATGCTGAAATCATGGCCATAACGGCTGCATCCGATTATCTTGGATCAAAGTTTCTGGACGAATGTGAAATTTTCTC
Organism: Saprospiraceae bacterium; assembly: GCA_019694295.1. Classification (GTDB taxonomy): domain Bacteria; phylum Bacteroidota; class Bacteroidia; order Chitinophagales; family Saprospiraceae; genus JAEUUM01. The sequence goes on along the minus strand of JAIBCG010000057.1, from coordinate 2,391 downwards.
CACGCTCGAGCCTTGCAACATGTGCGCAGGTGCGCTCTACTGGGCACGACCCAAACGCATCATCTACGGCGCAGGTGACGACAAGAGAGGCTTTATGCTCATCGGGAAAAGCATGCTGCACCCAAAGACAAAACTCGAATACGGCATACTGAATGAAGAATGCAGCACATTGGTCAAAAAATTTTTCAACAAAAAAAGAAAGCCAAAACCGGGAGAATGATGGGTTACTCCTTCCCAGCTTTGGCTCTCTGTTTCTGCATTATTTCACACTGCGTCTAACCTAAAACTTATACAGCGCACCTGCCAAAAACGGATTCCCCAGAGCATTCAGATTGATTCCAAATACTTTCTCTCCATAATCAGGATTGTCCGGATTGGTGGTCTTGTTGTAACCAAGCGTGCCGATCCGGCCTATGAGACTCCATCTTGGTGATAATTGGTATGACATCCCAAGATCAAAAAATGCACCGATGCCATTTTCGGTTTCTTCTATGTTCCCTTGTGGAAACTTTTGTACCGCTTTAGTCGTCTTATAACTACCATTCAGGCCTAATATCATACTGAAATTATCCGTTACAGGAAAATAACGTCTAACATAAATACCACAACCATAACTGGTAGTGATATAATTTCCTTGCGACACACCTTCTATTAGAAAGTTGATTCCAGCTCCCCAATGAGCAAAAGGATAAATACCTATTTCAGGACTAAATGACCAAACCTTTTTAACCACAGAATTTTTTGCATTAGACTGAGCTGTGCTAAAGCCCAACGTACCACCAAGATGCCCTGTATATTTATTATCCTGAGCACTAAGGGACATAGCCGCAAAAAAGCAAAAAAATAACAATATGTTTTTCATGTTTTATATTTAATCAGGTAATACCTATGAAGCTAAAGATAGCATCGTACCATACCGGATGTGACAATAATTTTAATTTTCAATAAGCAATTTTGGCGGTAAACTTACCGTTTAGGAAGTTGATCCGACGGGCAAATTGGCGAGTATCTTTACGATAATTAAAGTCCCAAAAATCATCATTTCTTATAAAATACAGCTCAAACTCTCCTGTACAGGTTTTACCTCCTTGGTCTATACCCGTAATTTTAAACTTATTGTCTTTTGTTGGGTCTATATTCCAGGTTCCGCCTGAAACATCGCCATCAGCAAGATACCGGTGATATTGTACAATAACAAAAGGTGAACCTACCTTCCAGTCCGAGCTAAGATACGCTGAGTAGTCCTTTATCAAAACTTTATCCACCTCAAAATCGAAGGCCAATACTTCTCTTGCAACATCGGCATCCTCAACAAATGCATAATATGGCGAGCTTGTGCTCAATGACAATAAATACCCATCACCATACTTACTATGCCAAAGGTTAGCATCAAATCGCCATTCTACTGAGCCGGCACGTGGCACTGATTTTAACGCAGTTCCACCTATACGATCCTTGTATTTATAATATTGCCGTAAGTCTTCCGAAATAAAAGTATCTTCCTTATTGCAAGAGGATAATAACAAAATACCTATATATAAAATAAATAATTTATGAATCTTCATCATTGCGTAATAATTACTTTTTGGATTACAGAATTTCTAATACTATACAATCTTAAAAAATACAAACCTTGACTTACTCCTCTGAAATCTACAGCAGCATTTCTTTCAATACTATTATAATCTATAGACTTAATTAAATTGCCCTTTAGGTCAAACAATTCCGCTCTGACTATAGCTTCACCATCAATTTCCGCAATATTTACTAATCCGGAGCTTGGGTTTGGATATACAAGTCCCATATTCGATACATCTGATATTAAATTTGACGATCGAGGACAATTTTGATCACATACAATGCGTTTTTTCGCAAAACTGACATAACCGTCAGCAGAAGTAACTTTTAGGCTAACATAAAATGTGGGACAATCCGGTGGTTGTAGTAGATAAATACTGGACGTACTCCCTAAATAATGCGATGGATTAAACAATCCATTCAAACTCCAGTACCATTCGTATTGATAAGGTCCAACACCATAAGGAGTAACAGATAATACTGCCGGAGGCGTAAAAAACCCATGTTCAACATCCGCATCTAATGTCAATGGCAATTCTGCACAAACTATACCTGTTTCTATTTTTGCCTCAAATATTGTAAGATTCTTATTATCTTCAACCTTACAAAATGCCTGGCTATCAATCTGATGGGCATTATCTCTGTAATCAATTTCACCTGTTGACACACCCATATAGCTTACATCCGGATTCGAAAAATAAGGAATTCTGCCATAGTGGGGAGCTCTTGCCATGATTGTGTACCTGTAATAGTTTCCAAAATCTAATACTTTCCCATGAGGGCAGCCGGTAGAATTTTCAAAATCATTTTCAT
>JAIBCG010000056.1 GCA_019694295.1 Saprospiraceae bacterium | reverse complement strand
GGATATGAATAAAAAAATGAGAATAATTTTCCTCATAACTGTATTTGTTTGTGTATAAACATTTCTTAACTGCCAAAATTAAACAAATTATCAATATTGGTTACGTTAAATGCTTTTTTGTTTTGATTTTTAGTATTTTTTTGAAAATTACAAAATAGCTAAATGAAGCAATATAAGTACCTACCAATGAGCCTGCAACTATATCTGTAAGGAAGTGCTGACCGAGATATATCCTCGAAAATGCCACGGTAGCGGCCGTCATGACACACAACACGCCAAATATTCGCTGTCTTGGCCAAAGATAACCCAGCGTTACAAAAAGTGTAAATGCCCCCATAGAGTGACCACTCGGATAACTGTTTCGCCCCCGGTGTAACGCTATCCCCGGAACAGCAGGAAGTTCGATGGCTGGGTTGGTTGTTTCAAAATATTTTGCCGGTCTTGGTTCTTGGAAAATTTCCTTAAACCCACCACTTACAAAAATGGTTATGAGCCCTGCTATCATTACGGTAAGTGCCTTTTCGCGTCGATTAGACAGCCACAACAACACAACGATGATCGCATATACCGGAAACTCAGCCAGCTGGGTAACAGAGCCAAAGATAGCATTCCAGAAATGATTTCGGTGCGTTTCAACATACAGCACTTCTTGTCCTTTAAAGGTATTGGATATAAGTATTAAACCTACTACCCATAGCAACAGTAATGGAATATAAATATGTCTGTAACGAAATAATCTGAATAACATATTAAGAGGTGTGGCTGCTTACTTTTTTCCTCATGACCCAATGCCATACCTTGAGCATTCTGGCTGCAAACTGATCTGTGTTGAAAAATGATGTGTCACGTGCGGCCTTCATTGTAAGAAACATTCCAAGCGGGGCAAGTACCAATACCGGCATCCAGGCAGCAAGCACACCATTAAGGACGAGTTGTTCTGTCAGATTTTTAAATAAAATATTCAAAACGATAAATATCATGAAATATACAATAGCAATAAGTAATGGGTAGCCGAAACCGCCCTTTCTCACAATTGCACCCATAGGTGCGCCAATAAACAAAAATACAAAGCAAATAAAAGCAATACTATATTTAATATGCATTTCATACTGATGTTGATTACGAGCTTTTAGGCTTCGCTGAATACTTTCATTCAATGAGATGAGTTCGCTCTGTACGCTACGGGTCGTAGTCTTTGCCCTTGCAAGCAGACTCTCTTGTTTATCCTGAGTATATAATTGGATGAAACTTTGTACCTGTTCAGGTTTTTTGGTCTGCGCTGCCGGGTCTTCATACCTTATCTCTATAGGCTGTTCGCGAAGTTCTTTCATGAGGCTGTCAGCTTTGCTTTTGGCTTTTCCGTCTGTCTTTGGCTTTTCTTTCAGGGCTGTAAGGTATCTGGGTACCATCTCTGCTACCGAATGACGGCGTTCTGCAACCTTTTGGTTTATACTGTCTATTTTATGTGACAGTTCTGCCGTCTTCAGCATCATCTGGTGCGACTTAAAAAGCTCTTCATCGGTTTTATTCATCGAAAACTCCCGCAGGTCATACACTTTTTGCAGTTTTTGAAAACTCGTACGTACAAAAGGATATTTTTCATTTTTCTGATTACTCGGATTGAGTTCCTGATATTGTACACCATCCTTCAACTGCATAACAAGGTACTGCTTATCTGCACTGGTAAACATTTTACCACTTTTGGCTGTAATCTGGTTGATTTGGTCAAAATTGCCGGTCTGATTATATATCAATACATCTTCAATGGTCTGATTATCGGCCAATTTGTTCTTGATACGGATAACGAAATCCTCAAAATCATCATTGAAGACACCTTCTTCAAGACTAAGTGCAGGCTTCTGTCTCCTGATATCGTACAATCGGCTTCCGAACTTAAGATTGGCTACCGGTATAAGATTATTTGAGCAATAAAATGAAAAGAGAGAAACTGCAGCCATCACATACATCAAGGGCAACATCACTCTGTATAGTGAAATACCGGCCGACTTAAAACTCGAAAGCTCATATCGTTCGGCCAGGTTGCCCATGACCATTACCGAAGCTATCAGTACACCGAGTGGTAGCGCCATTGGTATTCTTGACACAGATAGATAACCCAGCAACTCTATAAGTACAAACAATTCTACTCCCTTACCGATAATTTCATCAATATACACCCATACAAACTGCATCATCAACACAAAAACAGCAATACAAAACGCTACGATGAATGGAGGAATAAAACTGGTAACAAGGAGTTTGTCGAGCTTTTTAAACATTCAACAAATTTACAAACTATCAACGAAATGAAGTGAATTTTATTCCACTGTTTGTGCTATCGTACCTTTAAAAAATGAATACAAACTGAATTAAATGCTATATTTACCTTTCCTAAATTTTACAACCAATGAAAAAAAGCTGGCTATTCTTATTCTTGATTACATTCAACTGGGGAAAAATATATTCTCAACCGGTTCCAACACAAGCTGCCGAACGTGACAAAGCATTTGCACAAAGAATTCTGCTGGATGACATATCATTGCTAAAGCCGGTCAAATTTAAATCTATAGGCCCAACTGTTATGAGTGGCAGAGTAGTGGATATTGATGTCAACCCGAGCAATTACAACGAATTTTATGTTGCATACGCATCTGGCGGCCTTTGGAAAACATCGAATAACGGACAGAGTTTTACTCCTTTATTCGACAAGCAGGCAGTGATGACCATAGGCGACATAGCAGTCAACTGGAAAACCGGACGCATCTGGATAGGTACAGGAGAAAATAATTCTTCACGATCATCATACAGTGGCAATGGTATGTATATATCCGATGATGGCGGAAAAACCTGGACAAATAAAGGATTGTGGGATAGCCACCACATCGGGCGTATCATCCTACACCCAAGTGATAACAATATAGCATGGGTGGCTGCTGCAGGGCACCTTTATTCTGATAATAGTGAACGTGGAGTCTTCAAAACCACAGATGGCGGGCAGACCTGGAATAAAACACTTTACCTCGATGAAAAGACTGGAGCCATCGATTTGTTAATGAATCCTGCCAACAATCAACAGCTGTGGGCAGCTATGTGGCAACGCGACAGAAAGGCCTGGCACTTTACAGAGAGCGGCTCAGGCTCGGGCATTTACATGAGCAATGATGGCGGCAACACTTGGCAATTGATTACTTCGGCCGGTTCAGGTTTTCCTTCAGGACCAGGCTGCGGACGCATTGGTCTATCTATTTCACGAAAAAACAATCAGGATATGATTTATGCTGTTATAGACAACCAAGCCAAACGCCCGACAGACAAAACTGAAATAAAAAAAGCTGAACTTGTAAAGTCCGATTTTCGTCAGATGACAAAGGAGCAGTTTCTCGCTATTCCTCCAAAAAAACTCAAAGCATTTCTGGTAAAAAATAATTTTCCTGTAAAATATTCAGCCGAAAAAGTCATAAAAATGATAAAATCGGACAAAATACAACCCTCTGCACTTGCAGATTATCTTGAAGATGCAAATGCCGCTTTGTTTTCATCTGACCAACCGATAGAAGGCGCTGAAGTATATAGCTCAGCAGATAACGGCAAGACTTGGCAAAAAATGAATAAAGAAAATCTCGATGGCTTGTTTTACTCCTACGGGTATTATTTTGCACAGATCCGGACTGCCTACGACAATCCTGACCAAGTTTTCCTATTGGGTGTGCCTCTGCTCATGTCAAATGATGGCTGTAAAACATGGGAAGCCATTGATGGAGACAATGTACATGCAGATCACCACGCTTTATGGATTAACCCTGCGAACAACGGTCATCTCATCAACGGCAATGACGGTGGCATCAACATTACCTACGATTATGGAAAAACCTGGGCAAAATGCAATTCGCCGGCGGTTGGGCAGTTTTATTCGGTTAATTATGATATGGCAAAGCCCTTCAACATATATGGTGGCATGCAAGACAATGGTGTGTGGAAAGGCAGTTCTGAAAATGAATTGTCCGACAGATGGCACAGTACAGGAGAATATGGATTTAAAAGTTATATCGGTGGCGATGGTATGCAGGTAGCCATTGACAACCGCGACAACCAGACCGTCTATACAGGATACCAGTTTGGCAATTATTTCAGAATAAATCAAAAAAACGGAGATTATGAGTTCATATCACCTACACACGAATTGGGCGAACGACCATTGCGCTTCAACTGGCAAAGTCCGGTAGCGCTTTCTACTTTTAATCAGGACATACTTTACTTCGGGGCCAATAAACTTTACCGCTCCATGAACCAAGGCAAAACATGGACAGCCATATCAGACGACTTAACCAACGGTGGCAAACCCGGCAATGTGCCTTATGGTACTTTAACAACTTTTCACGAAAGTCCATTAAAATTCGGGCAGATAGTCACCGGAAGCGATGATGGTAAAATAAATTTAACCAGAGATGGTGGCTACACCTGGATAGATATAAGCAAAGGATTACCAGCCATACTATGGGTTTCAAGAGTTCAGTTCTCGGCATTTTCTCTTTCAAGGATTTATATTAGTTTGAATGGCTACCGCAATGATTATTTCGAAAGTCACGTCTATATGTCTGATGACTATGGCAATAACTGGACACGCATCGGCACAACTCTACCTGCCGAACCGATCAACGTCATCAAGGAAGACCCTCAGAATGAAGATATACTATATGTAGGCACTGACCACGGTCTGTATGTGAGCCTTGACCGAGGAAAAAGCTTTATGGGCATGAACCACTCACTGCCGGGTGTATCCATTCATGACCTGTTTGTACATCCGCGTGACCATAAGCTGGTAATAGGTACCCATGGCAGAAGTATTTACATAACAGATGTTGCCAATGTGCAGCAATTAAATAATGAAAATCTGGCAAAAGAATTAATGGTATTCCCTATTAATACAATACAAGCCGACGCATGGGGCAAGAAATTTTCTGCATGGGATGCTCCAAAATCACCTGAAATAGAAATTTCATTTTACAGCAAAGAACCAGGACTATCCAATATAAGCATTACCGATGAAGACAAAAATGTCCTATTCAGCACTTCAATCAATGCCATAAAAGGTCTCAACAAATTTGTATATAATGGCACGGTAGATGAAAAAATCATCCCGAAATATACCAACACACTCCTGAAGGCAGCCAGAAAAGAAAACCCTGAAGCAGAAATAATGCTTAACAAAGCAGATGACGGCAAATATTATATCCAATCAGGGAAATATACAGCCACTATCAAACGCAATAACCATATTGCCGAAACTGAAATGGAGATAGAATAAACCTATATACAATCCGAAAAGATGCGGAATGTCATTGAACTACATAAAAAGTTACAATTCGCGTCTTTTCATTTCAGATAAAACAAGGCTATACTCCCTACCAATATCACCGGTTATGCTCGAATTTTCTTCAGCCCGCCGTACCAGATACGGAATAACATCTTTAACCGGACCATAAGGCAGATACTTTCCGGCATTGTATCCGGCAGCAGCCAGGTTAAATGTAAGATTATCACTCATGCCATAGAGTTGGCAGAAATTAAGGTGAGGATGATTTTTAGACACATTCATTCCTTCTATAAAATCGGCCATCTTTTTGCAGCTTTCGAGGTTATGCGTTGCATTACAGACAGAAATTTTTTCGTAATGCTCAAGGCAGAATCTGATACCTGCATCGTAATCGCGGTCGGTTGCATTTTTATCTGGTTGAATCGGGTCAGGATAGCCCATTTCCTGAGCTCGTTTTCTCTCCTTGTCCATATATGCACCACGTACCAGCTTTGCACCAAAAAAATAATTTCCAGCCAATGCCCTTTCGTATGATTTGTGTATAAAGGCTAGTCTGTCATGCCTGTACATCTGAAATGTATTGAAGACAATGACCCTTGTCTGATTATATCGTTCCATCATTTTATCCACCAAGTCGTCGATAGCTTGTTGTATCCAGCTTTCTTCGGCATCAATAAATACTGCAACATTCTTAGAGTGCGCTTTATGACAAACAGCATCTACACGTTTCAGAAGGCTTTCGTATTCTTTGGTTTCTGACTCATTTAGTGGGTTGCCACTGCTTATTTTTTCAAGAAGGCCGAACCTTGCAAGCCCGGTTATTTTCATACTGATTACCGGTACAGAATCATGCAGAGAAGCAAATTCAGCGGCGCGCAAGAATTCGTTCATGGTAGCATCAAATGAGTGTTCTGATTCGTTGCCCTCTGCTCCGTAATCGAGTACACTTAGCACATTGTAGGAGTTAAGTTTATCAATGGTTTTCTGGCAATCGAGCAGCGTGGTACCACCACAAAATTGTTCGTAAATTGTATTCTTGATAATCCTGGTCGAAATCGGGAGACGCATTTTGGCGGCCCAAACACCGAGTGAGGAAAGTATTTTAGTAAGGGTCGCATTACTCATAAGCCTGAATAACCAGGCTGTTTTTTTAAGTTCTCTGTCAGACTTGCTTTTGAAAGCAGTTTGCGTGTCATTCAGATTAAGTGTCAGTTTATTTGCCATGTCTGATTTATGTTAGGTATTCCAAATATTCCATGATGCTTCGGCCTGCTCTTCAAGCATTTTCTTACCATTCATTATTTTACAACCCATTGCAGATCCGCGAGTCAAAAATAGTGTTTTCTCGGGATTATAAACAAGATCAATCAATAAATGTTTGTTGTTGAGTGCATGATATGGCAATTCAGGAGCAGTTCCGGTGGCCGGATACATGCCAAGTGGTGTTGTATTGATGATGATTCCAATTTTTTCAAAAAATTCGGGTGTAATCTCATCGTAATGTATGGTGTCAGATGTATTCCGTCTGGAGGCAACAACAAAGGGTATATTTTCCTGGTTGAGCACCCATTGCACAGCCTTTGAACTTCCGCCATTACCTAATATTATTGCTTGCTTTGGATTTGTTATACAATTCTCTTGCAAAAACATACTTAAAGCAATCTGAAATCCAAGGGCATCCGTGTTATAACCTGTCCAGATTCCATCTTTGATTTTGACACAATTGACTGCTCCGATATTCATTGCATCAGGGCTGATGACATCCAGATAATCAAGAATAGACTGTTTATGTGGAATGGTTACATTAAATCCTCTCAGAGATTTGTATTGAACTGTAAAATTTCTTATTGCCGAAATATCTTGTAGCTCAAATAAACGGTAGTCATGGTTAATGAGCCCGAGCCTTGCAAATTTTTCCTTAAAAAACATAGCGGAAAAAGAATGGCCAAGCGGATAACCAATCAGACCGTACAGAGTGTGGTCATTTTTAGATACGGATTCAGTTATTTCCAATTTCTTTCAGGATAATGTAGTTAAGATCTCCTTGAAGAGATTAAAATGTGAAAAAATTACAATCCAAAATAAACTCAAAACTATACTTATGTTATACGTTCACTCATGATTTCTTCCATATCCTTTACCTTGTTGGAATTTTTTCTCAAGCTCTTCCTGGTCGGCTTGTTCTTGAGCTGAGAGTTGAGCATCTTTGAGCAGTTTAAGATCAGGTTGTCCGGCTGTAACCCAGGCCGTGTACCAGATATTACCGACTGAGATTATAGCCTCTCGCATTCTGTCCTCCACTTGACCATCGAGTGCTACCATGTAAGCCTTTGCAAAATCACGGCATTGTGTGCGGATCACTTGTTGCAATCTGTTTTCGTAGCAAAATTGCTGGTCCTCAGGGAAAGATTTTTTGAGGTTATTTTCTATGTCCAACACGAGTTTCACTCCTTCATTGCTGTCGAAAATGACCTTCCAGAAATAGTCGTTTGTTTCTTTAATAAACTGGGCCTTTCCGACTAAAAAATCAAATTCTTCATCCGCAAAAAGTTCCGGAATCCGGCTTTCCCAAAATGCATGAATCCCGTCCTGATTGGTCAATTGGCCGTTGTAATTTTTTGTAGTGTGCAATGGAACGTGGGCATCACCGATATAATGGCCAAGCTCTGCAGATAGCCTCAAAATGGCATTTTTGTCCATTGCCACAAAAGCTTTAACTAATCTGTTGAACATTTCATCCAAATTATAAGGTAGTAAACCATGTTCTGAAAAACTTGCATTACCAAAGACTTTCGTCACTCTACTGAGGAATGCTGCATTCGGGAATATTCCTTTTAGACTATCACGGCTATATTCCCATTCATCATGTCGGTAGGCTTTATTAATACTAAAAGCGGCAAACTGATGCATGTCACGTAATGGTACTCTATAATACTGTGTGTCAAGCAAAGCGAGCAAAGAGTCACTTATCACTTTGTATTCCTTATTCGAACCACGCCACACACCTTCACCCATCACTCTGACAGTATCCTTGTCATCAAGGACAACATACACATTGGCATAAGTAGCCAAAAAGGGATACCAAGTTCTGGGCAGGCTTTCAAATGGGTAGTACCCAAACTGATCCATATCCATATAATGTCGAGCTGCTTCAAGTCTGGCAGCATACCTTCTTTTGTCCGGGTCAACGGCATGTTCTGTCAGATATTCGATATTCGCCTTATAAAATGATATCATTTCGGGTGGCAATGTAAATACCGCCATTCGGTTGATGAGTCTGTGACCAAAGAACCCCCATGCAGGCGGATCAGATGCAGCGGATAAATACTGAAATGACAGGAAAAGTATAAGGATTGAAAGGATACTGCGCTTCATCATTTTGGCTTATCAAAAAAATAATCGTAAGACCACAACAATTTGCCAAACACCAACTCCTGCACCAACATGATATCGTGATTATCCACTACTGCGTAATACCTGTCATGAGGTACCGGTTTTCCCTGATAGAGCAAGGCCTGTCCATCCCGATTTGTAGGGATGATCGGATATAATTTCACTTCATGTCTTTGTCCTTTCATATCCTCTGTCCTGAGGATGCTGAAAGGAAGCAGTTGCATGAGTGAATCGCGTCGTGGCAATTTATTTTCAAATGCCTCAGCTATTTGCTTTTTAAAACCCGTAAGATAACTTTCAACTTTTGATGGATTTGGTTTGGCATTTATCTTTGGTACGCCTTCAATGAGAGGTACAACATCATACCCTGATTGTGACTTGGTAAGTATGAACGATTTGTTCTTCAACTTAGGATACTCTACACTTACTATTTTCAAGTCATCAACCGCATAACGGAAAATACCTTTGTCACGCCACTTTTCTTCTTCAGTAAAGAAACTAACTTTTATTCCACCATCCTTACCCTTTTGACCTACTACAAATGGTTGATCTTCACCTTCCATGATCATATAGGTGCCGCTTTCGTCCGGCGTAACACCACCGACATAAAATACCCGGATGAGTTTGTTGCTTTTGTTATATATTTCTACTTTTACCGACTTGGTTGCCAGGTTTTTCACCATTGTTTTGGCAGCTTCAACAGGAGGGCGATACAATGTTTCCAGACCATAGATGGTTTTTAGCAATGATTCCATCACAGGAGGATTTACTTTATATTTTTGATTGACCATCCACCAAACACCATTTCTGGTTAGTAGTGCAGAATTACCGTTTCGGTCGCCAATAAAAATTTTGCCTATTTGAGCGGTATCCTGTACAGCGAAGTCATTATCCTTGCCCAATGTTGAATATGGATCTTCGCGAGTAAGTTTATAAACGGCGAATGAACCAATAAGCAATAACAATATGAGAATAACTAAACGTTTCATTTCTTCTTGATTAATTAACTTTTATGCATTAGTTAGACGCATACCTTTTTTTCCGGAACCAAAAATAGCTCATCCCGGCCAATACAAGTAACACGACCGGCAGCAACACATTTATCAACTGCCAGAAGCCCTTCTCATCTCTAACCTTGACTGTATCGAGCAAACGTAATTTTACTTCTCTTGCACGGGCTTCTATAATTCCTCTGCCTTCTATCAAATAGTCAACACAGTTTATGAGAAAATTTTTATTGGCATATACTCTTCTTTCATATTGGTTGAATCCTAGAGGCCGCATTTCACCTGTTGCCGGGTTGAATGAATTACGGGCTATGTCGCCATCAGACACAACTATCATTCTGGTTTCTTTGCTCACTGCTTCGAATTTCATACCTAGTTCTTTGAGGCCGGCTTCCATTTCAGGTGAAACCCGGTTTTCAAACAATGATGGAAATTTACCTTCCAGTAAAACAGCCATCGGCTGATATGGTTTGTTAAATCGTTCGGGTTCAGGATCGTACCTAAGTACCTCAAAGTTTAACCTGGAAGTATTGGGTTGAAGTCTTGAATATTTTGATGATGCCAACAGTATTTCCTTTTTGACAGGGGTTTTAGTCTGTATGGTATCAATGGTGGACGGGAAATACAGATTTACCCGATCAAGAGATTTAACGATAGGATTATTGGATTTTGGCATCACTGCCGGAAAATAATACCATGGAAACTGGTCGTATTGAGGTGTATTGCCTATCATTCCAGTCTGCAATGGGATTTTAGAGCATTCCATGTCCAGGATCAGATTATTCTGTATCCTCACACCATATTTGAATAACATGTCGTCGAGGTTAAGCGAATAATCGTAAGGTACATAGGCATTGCCGGGACGACGAAGGCTGTCAAGTGATACGGCAAGTTTATCGATTAACCACAGAACTTTACCGCCATTCATTACATACTGATCAATCTTGAACTTTGTTTTTTCATCAAATTCGGTTCGCGGTCTTGCTACAATAAGAAGGTCAATGGCATTCTTAATTTGTACAATGGTATCAAGGTTAACCCTTCCTGTGTTGTAGGATTCCCTTAGCGTCGATTCAAGGTCAGTAGTTTCTAGTTGCTGGAGTTCTCCGTGTCCGGCGGTAAAAAGGATGTTTTGTTTTTCACGCTTCAACAATTTTTGGATAGCGTTTGCAAATTTATATTCCAAAAGGCCAACAGAATTATTAAGAACTACTTCGGGTGATGTGCCTGCCACATTTGATTCAAGTAAGTTGACAATATATTTCCTGGTACCATAGTTAACAATTGCATAAGGGAAGATTATTTTTTCTTCCGTTTTATTATCTTGCTGAATTCTCAGATTAGTAGGTATGATGCCAAGCTCCTTGAATTTTGCTCTCATGTCATTAATCTGTTCAGGTGTACCGGCATTTGGGTCCTGAAAGTCATACGTGATATTTGGGTTGACCGAACGAAAATCATCCAACATTTCTTTTGCCGATTGTTGGAGTCTTTTGAAACCCGCAGGGAATTCTCCATCGAGCAATACTTTGACCGAAATAATGTCTTTGACACCTTTGAGCAAATTTTTGGTTGGTTCGGTAAGCGTATATCTTTTATCTCCGGTCAGGTCAATTCTGAAGAAGAAATAAGAAGAAATAATATTGAGAAGAATCAATACCAGTGCCAGCATCACAGCTTGTGTAAGTCGATGTGATCCCGAACTTTTATTTCCTTTCTTATCTGATAATAATTTCATACTCATGTTTTAAATCACCATTTTCTTCGCTCTACCATCAATAATGTCAAAAACAGAAAAAATCCGGTAATAGAGAAAAAGTAAACCACATCTCGCGAATCAACAAGGCCACGGCTGATAGAGCCGTAGTGAAAATCGATGCCAAGAGACTGAATAAGATCGTCAAATCGCCCTACGAAAACGGGTATCCTGCTCGTATAACTAAATCCCCAATGAAACAAAAAGCATAAAAAAGTAGCTATAATAAAGGCTACGATCTGATTTTTGGTAAGAGAAGAAGCGAATATGCCAATGCTGACAAAACAGGCTCCCAGGAATACCAAACCAATGTACGAACCCATGATTGCTCCTGTATCAAGGTTACCTACAGGTGATCCAAGCAAGTAAACCGACACATAGTACACCAAAGTAGGTAAAATGGCAATAATTACCAAAGTCAGGCATGCAAGAAATTTGGCCAGGATTATCTGCCAGTCGGCAACCGGCTTTGTTACCAGTAACTCTATCGTACCGGTTTGATTTTCTTCAGCAAACGAACGCATAGTAATAGCCGGAATAAGAAACATCAGAACCAACGGTGCCACGTTAAACAAAGAATCAAGCGATGCAAATTTAGCTTCTAGAATGTTGTCATCAGGAAAAATCCAAAGAAGAAGGCCTAACAAAGCAAGGAACCCACCAATAACCAGATAAGCTATAAGCGAACTAAAAAAACTGTTGATTTCCTTCAAATAAATACTACGCATTACTATCCGTTTTTCCCTTGGGTTAGTTTTTGAAATACATCTTCCACACTTGACATCTCGGTACGGATTTCAAGCATTGTTAGTCCGTTGTCGGTAGCAAATTTTGATACCACAGGTCGGGCATCTTTATCAGAATCACTGAATATGTGAAATTTATTCCCTCCCAACGATTCTACTTTCTTCACTCCGGTAAGCATTCTGAGCTTCCCGATCTCAACATTCTCCTGAAATTCAATAAACAGCACTTTAAAACCTTTTACTTTCTCACGCAAGGTTTCAATTGAATCATCTGCCACGATTTCACCTTTATTGATGATAACAACACGGTCACAAATCGCTTGTACTTCCTGCATGATGTGCGTAGAGAATATGATGGTCTTTTGTTTGCCGAGTTCTTTAATCAGGTGACGGATTTCGACCAATTGGTTAGGGTCAAGGCCTGAAGTTGGCTCATCCAATATCAATACCTGAGGATCATGAATCAATGCCTGTGCAAGACCTACCCTTTGCTTGTAGCCTTTTGACAACTGTCCTATAAGTTTGTTTCGTTCGGGTGTAAGGCCTGTTTGTTCGATCATTTCATCCACCCTTTTGCTCAGCTTGGGCACCTTGAACACACTCCCTACAAAATGCAGATACTCCTTAATGTACATATCTTTATACAGCGGATTGCCTTCAGGTAGATAACCAATACTGCGTTTAACCATCAACGGTTGTTTTTCAACATCATATCCATTGACAAGTGCCGACCCTTCTGACTGATTAATAAAACAAGTTAATATCTTCATGGTAGTGGTTTTCCCGGCACCATTAGGACCAAGAAAGCCAAGTACTTCACCCTTTTCTACCTCAAAAGAGATATTGCGGAGTGCAGCCTGATCGCCATAATATTTAGTTAAACCTTTTACTACTACTGACATATAAGTTTATTTCCGGTTGGCTGAATGATCGGCCGACCGACTTTAAGAATCGCAAAACTAATAAAACCTGCACAATTGTTTTCACCAGAATTCAGAAGAGTCGTCTTAAGTATAAAAAAACGCCAATTTTTTTCCTAGCAAGCTGCCAGATTGACCGGAATCTGTACTGCAAGCCCACCTTCTGATGTTTCCTTATACTTCGAATTCATGTCTTTTGCCGTTTCCCACATGGTGTGTATAACATCATCCAAACTTACCCTTGCCGATGCCGGATCTCCTTCTAAAGCTATGTTCGAAGCTGTTATGGCTTTGATGGCACCCATTGTATTACGCTCAATGCAGGGTATCTGTACCAGGCCACCAACAGGATCGCAGGTCATTCCAAGGTGATGTTCCATGGTTATTTCAGCTGCCATAAGTACCTGATCGGGTGTGCCGCCCAGACATTCGGTAAGTCCGGCAGCAGACATCGAAGACGAAACACCAATCTCAGCCTGGCAACCACCCATTGCTGCAGAAATAGTCGCATTTTTCTTAAAAATCGTGCCTATTTCTCCTGCTGTGAGTATAAATCTCATGACTTGTTCTTCATCAAACCCGGGCACAAAACACCAAGCATACATCAGAACAGCCGGCATTACACCACTGGCACCATTCGTAGGTGCAGTAATGATTCTTCCGAATGCAGCATTTTCTTCGTTGACGGCAAGTGCAAAGCAGGATACCCACTTATTGATATTGTTAAAACTCGGCTGGCATGCCTTTACTAGCTCGATCCAGGCTTCGGCAGTTTTGGGTTTTACGTGCGGTCCAAGCAATTTTCGGTTTATATCCGGTGCTCGCCTTTTCACTTCTAGGCCACCGGGTAGAATGCCTTCTGTATAAACTCCTCTGAAAATACAATCTTTTATTTCTTTCCAAATTTTTTTTATACCTGCATTAATTTCATCTCGAGGACGCCATGCCTCCTCATTTACATAAACCAAGTCAGACACACGCAAGCTGAGTTGTTTGCAGTATTCTGGTATTGAAGCAGCTACATGGCACGGGTAAGGTGTCCGTATAGCATTTTCTACCACCGAATTGGAATATTCGGTAGCAACAAAACCACCGCCAACTGAATAATAGCTTCTGCTAATCTGCACTCCGTTTTCAAGCGTAGCAATAAAAGTCATTCCATTCGGGTGGTATGGCAATGAATGTTGGTAATCGAATATCAAATGATCATCGTAAATGAATGGAATTTCATATTTCCCTTTGACAAGCATTTTTTTCTCCTCCCGAATTTTTTCGAATAATGGCATCACCTCACGAGTATCAATTTGGGTATAATCTGCCCCTGTAAGCCCAATCAATACAGCTACATCTGTGCCGTGTCCTTTACCCGTTTTGGCTAATGAACCATAAAGATGCACATATATGGTTACAAGTTTTTCAAGGTCATCACCCAATTCATCTACGAACATCTGGGCAGCTTTCCATGGACCCATAGTATGGGAAGAGGAAGGTCCAATTCCGATTTTTATCATTTCAAATATACTGATGGATTCCATTATTCTGATTTTTAATTGTAATGAAATTGAGATTCCAAAGGTACAAAAAATGAGGAAACTTTTTCCTTACAGCTTATTGATTCATCTGTAACACAGCAAGCGAAACCCGAATAACATCATAATCAAGCTGTCCGTTAAAATAATCGTAATACGGTTTAAGCCGATCAGTCTGGTCGAGTGCGTTTTTTGCAGCTTTCACAAGTTCAACTTGTTCATGTGTTACTAGTTGATAAACATCTAAACTTTCAGGATTGTTACGGTAAAATTCGAGCAAATATTTCAGTATGGTTTCCTTTGAGCGTGCGAACTCAGCTGCTATTTGTTCAATCGTATATTTTTGTCTGAACAAATCTAATATCTGGTTCTTTTGCTCTTTTCCTACCAATGGCTTCATTGCTTTTTTCTCAGGTTCAGGTGTCGCATGAAATGTTTGGGCACTCTGATTCTTCAATTCAGGATTTCCTTTAACAAAATCTGATATTACATCCAAAAAGAAATCGCCATACTTCTGTGCCTTGTACTCTCCAACACCCGTCACCCGGAGCAACTCTTCTTTCGTTAAAGGCACAATGGCTGCCATCTGTTTGAGTGTTGCATCTCCAAACACATGGTAATGCAGCTTTCCTTCTTTATCTGCAATGCTTTTTCTTACTTTCCTCAGCAATACAAACAAGTTTTCATCAGGTGTTAGGGCAGATATTGCTTTTTGAACTTTTGGCACCTTGCCAGCATTGCGCCTTTCAACTGTAGTCTCGTAACTGACCAATTTTACTTCCTTTTGCCCGGATAAGACCATCCGTGAAGCTTCATTGAGTTTCAGCTTACTGTGGTCTTTGTAATCAATCTCAATGATTCCTTGCTGAATGAATTGCTGGATATACATAGCCCAATTGGAAGCAGTAATTTGCCTTCCTGCGCCGAAGGTTTTTAATGTGTCATAGCCATTTTCTTTAATCGACGGCGTAAATGTGCCTTTCAGAATGTCAATGGTGGTAGTCATGCCAGTCTGTTCGTTGGTACGGGTAATGGCCGACAAAGCCATTTGGGCAGGGATTGTGCCATTTTCGTACTTTGGCGGATTCAGACATACGTCACAATTTCCGCAATCTGCTGCTGTCTGCTCACTAAAATATGCAAGAAGTACTTTTCTCCGGCATATTTGCGACTCGGCATATTCCTGAATTCGCTTTAATTTATCTTCCTGAATTTTACGGTATTCTTCATTCTCAATCTGATTGATGAAATGCATCTGAGTAGCCACATCTCCGTATCCATAGAACAAAATTGTCTCTGAGGGTAGCCCGTCTCTGCCTGCCCGACCTATCTCCTGATAATATCCTTCGAGGTTTTTAGGCAAATTGTAATGCATTACAAATCTCACATCCGGCTTGTCGATGCCCATTCCAAATGCTATGGTCGCTACAATAATTTTTAACTTACCTTCTATAAATGCCGCTTGCACCCTACTCCTTTCCAACGGATCAAGACCGGCATGATAACATGCTGCGTCGTACCCTTCCGAGACCAACTTTTCTGTCAATTTCTCGGTTTGTTTTCTGCTTGAGCAATATATTATACCACTTTGATCTGCATGTTTCCCAATCATCTTGAGTATTTGATTGTACCTGTTCGTTGCCGGTACTACCGCTAGTGAAAGATTGGGTCTGTCAAATGAACTGATGAACACTTGTTCATCCCACATACCGAGCAATTCGGCTATATCACTTCGTACCGCTCTATCTGCTGTAGCTGTAAGTGCAATTATCGGTATTTCCGGGTATGTTTCTCTAATCCTTTTCAATTGCGCATATTCCGGCCTGAAATCATGCCCCCATTGAGATGTGCAATGCGCCTCATCAATCGCTATCAGTTTGATGTTATAATATTTCAACTGCCCAAAGATGCTTGAGCGTAGCAATTTTTCAGGTGAAATATAGAGAATTTTAAGTTGATTGCTTGTTATCTTTTGGTTAATCATCCTTTCTTCTATATCTGACAAGGACGAGTTTAGGTATTCTGCTTCTATTCCGTTCGACTTTAATGCGTCAACCTGGTCTTTCATCAGTGAAATAAGTGGTGAAATAACCAATGTTAACCCTTCCATCATCAAGGCGGGTAACTGGTAGCACATAGATTTGCCGCCACCGGTAGGCATCAGTACAACTGTATCCTTTCCTTGAAGTACATTGTTGATTATTTCTTCCTGCGGAGATCTGAATGTGTTGTATCCGAAATATTTCTGCAAGTAATTTTCAGCAGTTCCCATTATGTATTCTCTATTCATTTGCTTTTTGTCATTAAATATCTCCATGCTTAGCGATAGCTTTTTCCCAATAGATTTTCACTTGTAACCGACAATATTTCACTTGTGTGATTCTAAAATTTCAAAATTTGCCCTTCCCAATATTCAGCCAATTTTTTAGAACCTTTCAACCAGACATTCATTTTTTATACAGAAAAATGTTTGCTTGAAATGATGCTTCCCTTACTATTACATTGACGCAAAATAGGCAAAAATTCCACAAAGGAAAATGAAAAAAAAATTGAGCAACTTATCATTTAACCCGGATTATGCATTAGAATAAGTAAAAACATCTGGTGTTGCCCCTATTTTTGAAAATAATCCATCCAACCACTGCCTTTTTTTAACAGGTAAAGCCAATTTCAATACCTTTCTATTAGCGT